>JAFKEW010000036.1 GCA_017308375.1 Alphaproteobacteria bacterium | reverse complement strand
CCCACATGCCCGAACAGGTGATGCGGCACGCGCGCCATCTCCGCATCGTCCGGCCGCGCCGTCAGAATGCGCAATGGCCGGTAAACCTGCATGGAATCGGTGTTGACGATGGCACCGCCGATCGCCGCGGCCACATCCAGGGCCACGGCCGACTTGCCGCTCGCGGTCGGCCCTGTAATAAGCACGGCATCGACTTTCATCGTCCTTCTATCGCGAAAAGCCACGCATGGCACAAGAATTCCCCTTTGTTCTCAACGTCATTGGCCCCGATGCGGTGCCGGATGCGTTTGCCGCCGCCCTGCCGGCCAAACGCGGCGCCTTCATCACGCTGTCGCCGCAGCGTGCCTTCGACTGGCCGTTCGATGGCGATCCGGCCGAAACGCTTGCCGCCGCGCGCACCATCGCGGCGGCCCACAACTGGGATGTGAACGTCGTTGCCGCCGCCAACCGGCGCAAACAGCTTCTGATCGCGGACATGGATTCGACCATCATCACGGTCGAATGCCTGGACGAAATCGCGGACATGATGGGCCTGAAGCCGCAGGTCGCCGCCATCACCGAACGCGCGATGCGTGGCGAAATCGCGTTCGAGCCTGCGCTGCGCGAACGTGTGGCCCTGCTGAAGGGGCTCGCCGTCCACCGCCTCAGCCGCGTCTACGCCGAACGCGTGCGGCTGACGCCGGGCGCCAAACCCCTCGTCGCCACCATGAAGGCGAATGGCGCCACAACGCTTCTGGTCTCCGGCGGCTTCACCTTTTTCACCCAGCGCGTGGCCGCCGATGCGGGCTTCGACGATCATCAGGCCAATGTGCTGCTGGATGACGGCACGCGGCTTCTCGGCACGGTGGAAGAACCCATCCTCGGACGCGAAGCGAAACTACGGGCGCTGAACGGGGCCATCGCGGAAAACCATCTCGATCCCGCCTGCACGCTGGCGGTCGGCGATGGCGCCAACGATCTTGCGATGATCGAACGCGCTGGTCTCGGTGTCGCCTTTCACGCCAAGCCCGTGGTGGCCGAAGCCGCCGCCGCGCGCATCGATCACAATCACCTCGACGCGCTGCTCTACCTGCAGGGCTACTCCGAACCCGAAATCGTACGGACCTGAGAGCAATCCACTGAGGGGGGCCTACCGCCCGGAAAAGCGCAGCGCAACAAAGGTCAAATTGCCGCCGCGATTGATCAGGATCACCTCGACCTTGTGGCCGGCTTTGACGTCGGCGGCGACTTTCTTCACCACATCGTCGGGCGTGCGCACCGGCTGGTTCTGCACTTCCACGATCACATCGCCGGGGCGCAAATTCTTCTCCGCCGCAATCCCGTCGGGATCGATGTCGGTGATGACGACACCCTTCACATTGGGCGCAATCCTGTAATGACCGCGCGTTTCCTCATCCAGCGCGGCAAGCGAAAGTCCAAGCGATGCGACCTTCGGCTTTGCCTTGCCGGGCGGCTGCTGCGGTTTGCGCGCGGCCGTCTTCGGCGTTTCATCCTGAAGCTTCGCCACCGTCAGCTTCAGCATCTGCTTCTTGCCGCCGCGCACCACCTCGACATTGACCAGCTTGCCCGCATTGGTGTCGGCCACCAGCCGCGGCAGGCTGCGATTGTCGGTCACCGGCTTGCCGTCGAAACCCACGATCACATCGCCGTTGCGGATGCCGGCCTTGGCCGCCGGGCCGCCCGCGGTGACATCAGCCACCAGCGCACCGGCCGCATTGGGAAGGCCCAACCCTTGCGCCATATCATCGGTCACCTGCTGGATGCGCACGCCGATCCAGCCGCGATGGGTGGTACCGAACTGGCGCAACTGCCCGATCACGTCCTTGGCCAGATTGGCCGGTATGGAAAAGCCGATACCGACCGAGCCGCCGGTGGGCGAAAAGATGGCGGAGTTCACACCGATCACCGTGCCGTCCATGTCGAACAGCGGTCCGCCGGAATTGCCGCGATTGATCGGCGCGTCGGTCTGAATGAAATCGTCATACGGTCCGGCATTGATATCGCGGTTGCGCGCCGAAACGATGCCCGCCGTCACGGTGGAGCCGAGGCCGAACGGATTGCCGATCGCCATCACCCAGTCGCCTACCCGTGCCTTGTCCGAATTGCCGAATTTCGCGGCCGGCAGCGGCTTCGACGGCTTCACCTTGAGAAGCGCCAGATCGGTCTTGTCGTCGCGCCCGATCAGCTTGGCCGGAAGCGTGGTGCCGTCATTCAGCGTCACCGTGATCTGGTCGGCGCCTTCGATCACATGATTGTTGGTCACGATCAGGCCGGAGGGATCGATGATGAAGCCGGAGCCGAGCGAGGTGACATGCCGCGGCAGCCCGCGATTGTTCTGCAGGAAATCCTTGAACAGGTCCTGCAACGGCGAACCCGGCGGCACATCCGGCAGCGAAAGCTGCGGTTTCTGCGCCTTCAGGGTCTGGGTGGTGGAGATGTTCACCACCGTCGGCAGAAGCTGGCCGGCCAGATCGGCAAAGGAATCCGGTGCCGGCCGTGCCTGGGCCGCGGGGCCCGCGGCAAGCGGCAGAAGCGCTGCGAAAAGCACACACAGGATACGATAAGGCATTCTGATCATGGCAATATTCATCAACGAAACCTGTCCGGCTCCCGCCCCGTTCCATCACCGCAAATGGCGCCGATTCGAAGGGTCAGCATAAGCGAACATTCCCGCCTGCAAACAGGGCGCGCGGATCACTTTCGTGCCAGCGGCCCGGCCGCGCGCGCAAGACGCTATTTGCGGCTGTCGCCGCCGGCGCCGAAATAGCGGAAGAACTGTCCCGTCGGCGACAGCACCATGGTGGTGTTGTCCGGCGGCATCGCGTCCTGATACGCCTCCATCGAGCGGTAGAAGGCGAAGAAATTCGGGTCCTGCCCGAAGGCATCGCCCAGAATCTTGGTCTTCTGCGCATCGCCCTGCCCGCGCAGGATTTCGGATTCGCGCGTCGCCTCGGCGGTGATGACGGTCACTTCGCGCTCGGCCCGCGCCTTGATCCGTTGCGAGGTTTCCTCACCCTCGGCACGGAACTGGTTGGCTTCACGCGCACGTTCCTGCTGCATGCGGCGATAGATCGCTTCGCTGTTCTGGGGCGGCAGATCGGCATGGCGGATGCGGACATCGACAATCTGAATTCCGAAGCTGCCTGCGTCCTGGTTCATCTCCTTGCGGATATCGACCATCAGTTCGGCCCGCCGGTCGGACAGAATGGCGGCAAAACTGTGCGAGCCCAGAACCCGGCGCACATCGGATGACAGGATCGGCGTCAGCCGCACCACCGCCGTCTGCGTATCGTAAAGCGTCTGGTAGAATTTCAGCGGATCGGTAATGCGCCAGCGCGCGAAGGCATCCACCACCATGCGCTTCTTGTTCAGCGCGATCACTTCTTCCGCCGGCGCATCGAGATTGAGCAGATATTTCGGCAGATAGAGCACCTGCTGCAGGAACGGCATCTTCACATGCAGCCCCGGCTCGGTGACCAGCGCGCGCGGCGCACCGAATTGCAGCACCAGCGCCTGCTCGCGCGGATTGACGGTGTAGACCGACAAAAGCCCCACCACGATCACAATCGCAGCCGCGATCCCGATCAGGATTCCCACGCCGCGGTTCATTGGCTGCCTCCTGCGGAAACGCTGGAATCCTGCGCCTTGGTCGAACCCGGCGGTCCGGGCAGGCTCGTCGTCTTCGACGGCACATTCTTCAGCGCCGGCAGCGGCAGATACGGCACGATACCCTTGGAATTGCCGTCCACGATCACCTTGTTCGAGGTGCCGAGGATCTGGCTCATGGTTTCCAGATACATCCGCTCGCGCGTCACGTCGGGCGCCTTGCGATATTCTTCGTACACGGAAAGAAACCGCTTGGCCTCACCGCTGGCCTCGGCGACCACCTGCTGCTTGTAGGCCTGCGCTTCCTGCACGATGCGGGCCGCCCGGCCGCGCGCCTCGGGGATGATCTTGTTGGAATAGGCTTCGGCCTCGTTGCGCATCCGCTCCTGGTCGGCGCGCGCGGCCTGCACGTCGCGATAGGCGTCGATCACCTGTGCCGGCGGATCGGCCTTCTGCATCTTCACATCGGTGATCTGAACACCGGCGCCATAGGAATCGAGCGCCGCCTGCATCAGCTTTTTCACCTGCTGCTGCACCGGCTCGCGATCCTGGGTCAGAATGGGCTCGATCTGGCTCTTGCCCACCACTTCGCGCATCGCGCTTTCGGCCACCGCTTTCACGGTGCCGTTGGGGTCTTCCACATTGAACAGGAAATTGGCCGCGTCCTTGATCACCCAGTAAACGGTGAAATTGATGTCGACGATGTTCTCATCGCCGGTCAGCATCAGGCTCTCGCTGGAGACATCCTGCCCGGTATCCTCCTCCGAACCGGCCTGGCGATAGCCGATGGAAATCTGGCGCGGATGGGTCACGTCCGGTGTGTAAACGGTCTCGATCGGCCACGGCAGGTGATAATTGATGCCCGGCATCGTGCGCGCGACAATTTTTCCGAACCTGAGCACCACGCCCTGCTCATAGGCGGAAACGACGTAAACACCGCTCAGCAGCCACACCACCACCAGCACCAGCGCGCCGATCATCAGCCCGCCGGTGCCGAAATCCCGGCCGCCGAAACCGCCCGGCAATATGCGTTTCAGCCGTTCCTGGCTGCGGCGCAGCAGTTCTTCAAAATCCGGCGGCTGCGGTCCACCGCCTGACGGGCCACGGCCCCACGGTCCGCGTCCGCCGCCCGGCGTGTTACCGCCCTGATTTCCATTCGGGGTATTCCAAGGCATTTGTGCCCATTGGTTCTGACAGCCTCAGGCGTATATAGGTGGAACGTCCTTTGGGCGCAAACCATGACAGCAGTGACAAAAGACCAAATTCTGGACGCGCTGGCGCGCGTCATCGATCCCGAAACGGGAAAAAGCGTGACGGCGGGCAATGCGATTCAGGGCCTTACGCTGCGCGACGGCAATGTGGGTTTCGCGATTGAAGTGCCGCCGGCCCGCGGCCCGCGCGCCGAACCGCTGCGCAAGGCGTGCGAACAGGCGGTATCGGCCCTTCCCGGCGTCTTTTCGGTAACCGCGGTGCTCACCGCGCACAACGAACCGCCCGGCGGTGCACGGCCGGCGCCGCCACAACCAGCTCGGGCACAGCAGGCTTCACCCGCGCCGCACGCCCGGCCCGGACACTTGCGCCCGCGCCATACCCCTGTGGCGCCGATGGGCATTCCGGGTGTCAACGCGATTATCGCGGTGGCCAGCGGCAAGGGCGGCGTCGGCAAATCGACTGTCGCGGTCAATCTGGCGCTGGGCCTTTCGCGCCTTGGCCTGCGCACCGGGCTGCTCGATGCCGATATTTACGGGCCCAGCGTGCCGCGCCTGCTCGACATCCGTGAAAAACCACAGACGGACGGGCGCAAACTGATCCCGATTGCGAAGCTCGGCATCAAGGCGATGTCGATCGGCTTCCTCGTCACCGAGGACCAGGCGATGATCTGGCGCGGGCCGATGGTGCAAAGCGCGCTGACGCAGATGATGAACGATGTGGTGTGGGCGCCGCTCGACGTTCTCGTCATCGACATGCCGCCCGGCACCGGCGATGCACAGCTTACCATCGCCCAGCGCGTGCCGCTGAAAGGCGCCGTCATCGTCTCCACACCGCAGGACATCGCGCTGATCGATGCGCGCAAGGGCATCACCATGTTCAACCGCACCCAGATCCCGGTCCTGGGCGTGGTGGAGAATATGAGTGTGTTCGTCTGCGAGAATTGCGGCCATGAAAGCCACATCTTCGGCCATGGCGGTGCGCGCGCGACGGCGGAGAAACTGGGCGTGCCCTTCCTCGGCGAAGTGCCGCTGATGCCGAAGATCCGCGAAACCTCCGACGCCGGCACCCCGATTGTCGATTACAATCCCACCGGGCCTGAGGCACACGCGTTTCTCGCCATCGCCGAACAGGTGGCCAAGGCCATCGCCGCCCCCGCCCGCGCAGCACCCAAAATCGTCATCGAATAGAAGGAGGATCCGATGGCAGAAAAACGAAAAGGTCTGCCAGAGAAAGACGAACGCCGGCCAGGAAAAGACGAACCCCTGCCGGAAGAACGGCGCCGCGCACCGAAGCCCGCCAACTGGGACAAGGTGGACGAGGCGTCCGACGCATCCTTCCCCGCCAGCGATCCGCCGCAATGGATCGGCCGCGATCCAGAGCCCTGATCCCCAAGGCCCCAATGCCACGCCGCGCACTTTGTGCGGAGGCTATTGCATGTACCGGAGAAGTTCGAAGACGTGGAGATCATTCCCGGCGCCTTTGAGCTTCGCCTGCGAGGTGGTTTTGGTATCGCGATGGGCTATTGCCGGATGCGCTTCGGCAGAGGTCGAACCAAAAACGATCCCTGAGTTTCCGGCCGCCCATTCGCTACGATGACCCGGGCGGGCGTGCCAGACCGCTGCGGCCATCACGACGGCACACAGCGCGGACATTGCCATAGCAAACCGCTGCCGGGGCCGCTCGAAACGAAGCGGCATTGTTGCCGCGACAGACAGGATGGGCTCGGCCGCATCTGTTCCGGCCGCCGGCAGCGCGGCCGGTTCTGCGAGCCTGAGCCGATAACCGACCCGCGGCACCGTCTCCACCGTGAAAGGAGCATCGTCGGGCCACTCCGCCACATGGCGCAGCTTGGCGATACAACGGTTGATCGCGTCGTCGCCAACCACGCGGCCCCGCCAGCACAAAGCGATCAGCGTATCGCGGGAGACCACATTGCCCTTGGCGCGTACCAGCGCCACAAGCGCCTGCATCACACGCGGTTCGATGGTTTCAACATGGCCGTCCGCCTCGATCTCGCGCAGCGACGGCCGCACGACCATCGCGGCGAGACAGAAATCCGGCTCGTGCGCCAGGTTGATAAAGGTGTCATCGCCACCCGCAACCATCTCAAGGGTGCCCCCCGAAGACGGCAATTGCTGCAAGCATTGCTCACAGACACGCATCCAGTCCTCCCAGCGCGAAGCGGGAACCGCTCGCACGCGGAAGATAGAGCGGCATTCGGACGCCGCGACTGAACAAATTTGACCATGACCGCCAGACAATCGAAATCGTCATGGATCCGCCGGCACCCCCACCGGACCGGATCTCATTCCACGGCGCGACGGATGCACAATCGTTGAGCATATGGATCGTCCCGCCGCGCCTTACTCCAGCACCGGAATTTCTGCTAGGATCGTGTGACGCGAGCGACAGCGCCTGATCGTTACAGCACGCAGATTCGATTGGTTTGTACTTCGTTTTTCCGGAGACAAGAATGTCAATCGAATCGGATATCGGGCGATTGGCGTCCTGGTGCATCGAAGGTCAGTTAACCGACGAGCGCTGCGCCGAGGTGACTGCACATCCATCGTTTGAGCGTGCCGCACACTTCTTTGTGTCGAACATGATGGTGACGAGCCAGGCCGACCCCGGCTTGCGCGGCGTCTTTCAGGATGCCGCACATTACATCGCTGCAATGATGGCACTTTACCTTCACGCAACCGGCGGCATCACCCTGCCGCGATTCAAACAGGCCTGCACCCAGGTCAGAACGATGAGCCCAGGGCGCGCGCGCGCACTTCTATATTATCTGCGTTATCTCAACTGGATTGTGCCGGTTCCCGGCACGCGGCCGCAGCGCTATGAACCGACGGCGTCTTTCATTGCGGCCTGGCACCGCCATTTAAGGGTCGCGCTTCAGGCATCGGCGATCATCGAACCCGCGGCAACGCTGGTTCTGGAACGCCTCGACCGTCCGGAAGTCACGGAGAGATACGTGCAACTGGTGGCAATGGGCGATTTCGCGACCGCCTTCTCCACGCCGCAGACACCGGCGATCCTGCGCATCTTTCAGCAACGCCGTGGGGCCACACAGATCGTCATGTCTCTGATGCTGACCGCGAACGACGGGAATTTCCCGCCCGTGGGCGCCATCCCATTCTCCGCGGCAGAGGTATCCAGGCGGTTTCAGGTGTCGCGGCCGCAGGTGCGCCGGGTGCTGATGGAAGCCGCGCGCGAAGGGCTGCTGAGCCGGAAGGCGGATGGTGCGGTCGAGTTTCATGAATCCGCGCGGCGGGAGCTTCGCCTTTTCTGTGCCGGACAAATCGCGCGCTGTCTGATCGCCGCCGCTTTCACGGTCCGCCAACTCCCGCACGCTTTTGCGCAAGAAGCGTTGGCGCCCGCCGCCATTGCCGCCGAAGCGGATCGCAGCGGCGTCACCGTCTGAAACCATAAACCTCGTGCGGTGACGACCGGCCGCTTGCCGGCGGTCGGCTTTCTGACGGTCGTCTGGCGCCCGGTCGGCATTTTACCGGCAATCGGGCGGCGGCACATCCTTTCGGGCGCGGGCGCGCGGGAGTCACATTTGCCGGCGACGGCAATATTTGCCGGGTAGCAACCGAAGGAGTTTGCCATGAAACAGATCGGCAAGATTGCTGTAATGACGATATGCGCCGGGCTGCTGGGTGGTGTTGCAGCACATGCGGGCACCGTGCCCGAAGGCGGAATGCGGATCAGCGTCGCGTACGACGATCTCAATGTTTCGCATCCGGCCGGCGCGCGCATCCTTCTGGCGCGGATCGAGGAGGCTGCCTCGGTCGTCTGCGGCGGGGCCCCGGAAACGAGCGACCTGAAGATGCAGATGTTCTATCGCACCTGTGCGCAAGAGGCGACGGCGCGGGCGGTTGCCGCTGTCGGCCAGCCATTGGTCGCGGCGTTGTATGGCCGCCCGATGCAGCGTGTGGCCGCGCGGCATTGAACGGTTATTCGCCGAGAGAGTGTGACGCGTGGCACTCTCTTAAAGAAAACGGGTGGGCGCGACTATCGCATCGCCCCACCCGTATCGCAGGCATTGCAATTCTGGTGTTGTAGTTCAGGCGTTGTAGTTCAGGCGCAGGCCCGGCGAACGCCATTCCATCGCCGCCAGCTTGCCGGTGGAGGACATGGTGACGAAGGCCGTCTTCATGTCCTTGCCGCCCCAGCAGATGTTCGTACACAGAATATCGGGCAGCGCGGTGTGCTCGAACTTGCCGCTGGCGGGCCAGAAGGTGCTGATCCCGCCCGCCAGAATAGTGGCGACACAAACACCGCCATCGGCCTGCACCCCAAGGGAATCGAAATAGGCAAGGCCCGGATAATTGCCCTCGAAATTGGCCGGGGTGAAGCCGTCATTCACGACCGCCTGCCCGGGCGCCGTCAGCGGCAACCCCCACAGCCGGGCCGGGAAGGTTTCGGCGTAGTGCACGATCTTGCCGTCCGGCGACAGCCCGACCCCGTTGGGCGACAGCAATTCGTGCAGCACCTTGGTGATCTTCGAACCATCCGCCTTGGCATAAAAAAGCGCGCCATGGGTGCGGTACTTCTCGTTGGTGGAGCCGTGATCGGTAAACCACATCCCGCCCGCCGTATCGAACACGATGTCGTTCGGCGCGCCCAGGTTCACCCCGTCGCATTTGTCATAGACCACTTCCACCTTTCCGGTGGAAAGGTTCACCCGCTCGATCCGCCCGCCTTTGTGCGAAGCCGGCGTATGACCGGGGATCAGAAGCCCGTCACGCTCATGCACCTCGAAATTGCCGCCATTGTTGCAGACGTAAAGGGCACCATCCGGCCCGATGGCGAGCCCGTTCGGCCCGCCGCCCGGCTCCGCGATCACCTTGATCTTGCCGTCCGGCGTTACGCGGCTGATCCGTGCTGCCGCCATTTCCACCACGATGACCGAACCATCGTCCATCGCCACCGGGCCTTCGGGAAAGCGAAGCCCGCTTGTGATTTCACGAAACTGCATTGAACTCCTCCCAATTGTTCTTGCTCGCCTGCACGCTAGAACTCAACCAGACGGGAGTACAATCGAAAATATGGAATGCAGGGTCCGCAAGCAGTTTTGTGCAACAGGCGCAGGCGCGGCCCTGGCCCTATGATTTGCGTTCCAGCGTCACATAATCGTAACGGAGGCCGTCGGGGGTTTGATGGCTTTCGCGAGCCTTCTCCCGCCAGGCGGCGCGGTCGAAGGCGAACATCGTATCGCCGCCCGCCTCGATATGCACTTCGGTCAGATGAATGCGGCCGGCAAGCGGCAGCGCGGCACGATAAATCTCCGCCCCACC
>JAFKEW010000042.1 GCA_017308375.1 Alphaproteobacteria bacterium | reverse complement strand
ACCGGCCCGCAGAAATTGAAGCCGCGCTGCTTCAGTTCCTTTGACAGCGCCTCGCTCATGTTCGTTTTGGCCGGCACCTGCTTGATCGATTTGAAGCTGTTGACCTTTGGTGCGCCGCCCACATGCTTCCAGATCAGGTCGCGGAAGCCGCCCGGCTCCTTCTCCATGATGTCGAGCCAGAGTTTTGCGCCCTTGATCGCGGCTTCGATCTTGGCGCGGCTGCGGATGATGCCTTCGTTTTTCAGCAGCCGCTCCACATCGCGCGCCCCGTAACGCGCGATGCGGGCGGGATCGAAGCCGTGAAAGCTTTTGCGGAAATTTTCCCGCTTGCGCAGGATGGTGATCCACGACAGTCCGGCCTGAAAACCGTCCAGCACCAGTTTCTCGTAAAGGGCGCGGTCGTCATATTCGGGTACGCCCCATTCCTCGTCATGATAGGCGACATAAAGGGGATCGCTGCCCGGCCAGGAGCAGCGCACGAGATCGACGGGTTCCAAGACAGCGTTCACGGCGCCTCTTTCAACGGGGGATGTTTCAGCGGCGCCGGGCTTTTTTCTTTGCGGCTTTCTTTTTGACGGCCTTCTTTTTGGCTGGCTTTTTCGCGGTTTTTTTCGCCGCAGTCTTTTTTCCAGCGGCCTTTTTCCGGGCCGGGGCCGCCGCTTTGCGGGGTGCCTTCTTCTTTGCCTTTGCCGGTTTGGCTTCGATGTGAAGCGTGGCTTCCAGCTTGTTGCCGTCCAGATCGTAGATGAAAGCGCCGTAATAATCCGGGCCATAGTCTGCGCGCGGGCCGGGCTCGCCATTGTTGCTGCCGCCGTTTTTCAGGGCGGCTTCGTGGAAAGCGTTCACCGCCGCTTTTGAGCGCGCGATGAAGCCGACATGCACGCCATTGCCGAAGCTTGCCGGCATCTGATTGTGGGGAAGCTGGACCCAGAAGGCTGGCCAGTTGCTGCTTTCGCCATAGGCAATCGCGTGCGGCAGATATTCCATCACGCGCTTGTAACCGAGTGCCGCGAGAACGGGATCATAAAACCGTGCGGCCCGTTCGACGTCAGAGACGCCGACCGATACGTGGTGAAGCATTGGGGGTCTCCTCAAGGACAATGAGGTGCGAACTCTGCGCTCTTATGCGAAAGCGTCAAGCCTTCATTGCGCGGAAGAAAGCCATGCCTGTTTGTGAAGCATGACCGGATGCCCGTCTGCCGTGGCCGGTGCGGCGCCGGCTTCCGCCAGCCGGTCCAGCCGGATGGGCGCAAAACCATAGCGGCCATAGGTGCTGACGATGGTGCCAAGCTCCACATCGCCCGCGCTGATCGCGGTGCCGGGCGCAGGAATCGGCGCATCGCCCGCGCTCTCGACCAGCAACAGGCGCTTGCGTGCGGTGCTGCGGTGCTTCATCCGCGCCGTCAATTCCTGGCCGACATAGCAGCCCTTGTTGAAGGAGACGCCGTGCAGCTCCTCAAGCCCGGCGTCGAGGGCGAACATCCTGTCCTGCCCGAAATCGGTGCTTTCCGGCACGCCGAGCGAGAGGCGGTGGGCGAGATAGGCGACACTTCCATCCGCACCGCTTCCCGCCGGCACGAAGGCGCGCGTGCCCAGTGCGGGCAGACGTGGATCGGTATAGCCGTCCGGCAGGGCGGCCGGGTCCTTTGCCCAGGCGATGGCGAGGTCGTCCCGTGGCGCGACCTCCACCTTGGCGCGCAGGCGATAAAGCGTCAGCCGCTTCTGCAGCGCGGCCCGCTGATCGGCCGCGCAATCGATCAGATAGGCGCCATCGCGCGCCAGCAGCAGGAAATCGAACAGGATCTTGCCCTGCGGCGTCAGCAGGGCGGCATAAAGCCCTTGTTCCGCGTGAGCCGTATCGTTGGTGATCAGGCCCTGAAGGAAGGATTGTGCCTCTGCCCCCGAAACGGACAGTACCGCGCGATCGCTCAGAATTGTGAACTCAGCCATGACCCATCAGGTAATCCCGATAGACGCGGTTGCCAAGCCGGGTGGGTGAGCGTACTCCCGAGGCCATGAGCGAGACATTCGATCTTTTGATCCGTGGGGGTATCTGCGCCACCCCATCCGGCATTGCGTCTGCCGATGTGGGTGTGAAGGGCGGGCGCATCGCCGCGATTGGCGGGCTGGCCGCCGCGAAGGCCGCCGAGGTCTTTGATGCGAAGGGGCTGCACGTCCTGCCCGGTGTCATCGACACCCAGGTGCATTTCCGCGAGCCCGGCAACGAGCACAAGGAAGATCTGGAAACCGGCAGCCGCGCGGCGGTTCTGGGCGGGGTGACCGGCGTGTTCGAAATGCCCAATACCGCGCCGCCGACCACGACCAAACTGGCGATCGAAGACAAGCTTGCCCGCGCCAAAGGGCGGATGCATTGCGACTACGCCTTCTATGTTGGCGCGACGCCGCAGAACGTCGGCGCGCTGGCCACGTTGGAGCGGTTGCCGGGCGTGTGCGGGGTGAAGGCGTTCCTGGGTTCCTCCACCGGCACGCTTTTGCTGAGTGAGGAAAGCGATATTCGCGCGGCGGTCCGCGGCAGCACGCGGCGCATGGCAGTTCATTCAGAAGATGAAGCTCGGTTGGTCGAACGCAAGGGCCTCGCCAAAGAGGGCGATCCGCGTACCCATCCCTTGTGGCGCGATGTGGAAACAGCGCGCGCATCGACCGAGCGTGTGCTGCGGCTGGCGCGCGAAGCAGGTCGGCGGCTGCATGTGCTGCATGTCACGACGGCGGAGGAATTGCCGCTGCTGGCCGCGGCGCGCGATTTCGCCACCGTCGAGACCACGCCGCAGCATCTGACCCTGAGTGCGCCGGAATGTTACGAGCGCCTTGGCACCTATGCCCAGATGAACCCGCCGATCCGCGAAAGCCGCCATCGCGAGGCGCTGTGGCAGGCGGTGGCCGATGGGGTAATCGACGTGATCGGCTCCGACCACGCGCCGCACACGCGCGCGGAAAAGGACAAGACCTATCCCAATACGCCGTCCGGCATGCCGGGGGTGCAGACCTTGGCGACGCTGTTGCTGGATCATGTGAATGCGGGGCGGCTCTCGCTCGAACGCTTTGTCGATCTGACGAGTGCGGGCGCGGCACGGATTTTCGGCATCGCTGGCAAAGGCCGTATCGTCACGGGATATGATGCCGATTTCACCATTGTCGATCTGAAGAAGAAAAAGCGGATCGAAAATTCCTGGATTGCGTCCAAATGCGGCTGGACGCCGTTCGACGGGATGGAGACCACGGGCTGGCCGGTGGCGACGATCATCCGTGGACGGACCGTCATGCGCGACCACGCACTGACCGCCGCCGGGCAGGGCGAACCGATCCGCTTCTGGGAGACGCTGGCGCAGGCATAATTGTCATGGCCTGCGAACGCAGGCCATCCAGGTGATTGGTTTTCTATTGAAGTCTGAGTTTCGTTTTTCTGCTTTTTCGTCAAGCATCATCTGGATGGCCCACACTCCGGTGGGCCATGACAAATCATTGTTTAGTAGGCTGCTAATGCAGCGTGAATTCGCCGCCGGCCAGTTTCAGTTCCGCCGGTGAGATCAGGCCGCGGGCGGCGATGCGCACCGAGTGCAGGCGCCCTTCGATGTTGTGTTCCCAGAAGTGCAGGAATTTGTTGAGCACCGGAAATTTCGGTGCCATGTCGAATTCCTGCCAGATGAAGCTCTGCAGCACCTGCGGATGATCCGGCATGTGGTAAAGGATTTCCGCCGTGGTCAGCCGGTAGCCGTTCAAGGCCCGCCGGAAATCATTGCTGCGATCGCTCATGGCTTCGTTCTCCCGCATCGCGGTTTCGCCGTCAGCTTGCGCCCTTCACTTTAATAAAGATTTGGGTATGCCGGGGCCGGCTGTCCAGCCGCTTTTGCCGCGGCGGACACAATTGTCTCGTTTTCCTTGACCTTGCGGGCGAATTGCGTTGCCCTGCGCCCGGAATTCCCCGCCTTTGCTGCCCTGGCAGCACTCTCAACAGGAAAGTGCCATTATGAAAGAACGTTTCAACGCCATCATGATCCACAAGCCCGACGACAAGCAGCAGGTGGTCGATGCCGAAATCGGCCTGGACGATCTGATGGAAGGCGATGTGGTGGTCGCCGTCTCGCATTCGACGGTGAACTACAAGGACGGTCTGGCGCTGACGGGGCGTTCACCGGTGGTGCGCAAATTTCCGATGATCCCCGGAATCGATTTCGCGGGCACGGTCGAAACCTCTTCCAATCCCAATTTCAAGCCGGGCGACAAGGTGGTGCTGAACGGCTACGGCCTCGGTGAAACCCATTACGGCGGCTATGCGGAATATGCGCGCGTGAAGGGGGAATGGCTGGTGCCGCTGCCGCCCGCATTCTCAACCGCGCAGGCGATGGCCATCGGCACCGCCGGTTACACCGCCATGCTGTGTGTGCTGGCGCTGGAAGATGCGGGTGTCACGCCGGACAAGGGCGGTGTGGTGGTGACGGGTGCGGCCGGTGGTGTCGGCTCCGTCGCGGTCGCGGTGCTTGCAAAGCTCGGCTACAAGGTCAGCGCATCGACCGGGCGGCCGGAGGAAGAAGCATATCTGAAGGGGTTGGGTGCAGAGGAGATTGTTCCGCGCGCAGAACTGGCCGGTAACCCGCGCCCGCTGGCCAAGGAACGCTGGGCCGGTGGTGTGGATTCAGTCGGCTCCAAGACGCTTGCCAATGTGATCGCGTCGCTGCGTTACGGCGGTGCGGTGGCCGCGTGCGGGCTGGCGGGTGGGCTCGATCTGCCGGCAAGCGTGGCGCCGTTCATTCTGCGCGGTGTCAGCCTGCTGGGAATCGATTCGGTCTACATGAACAGGGCGCGGCGGGTGGAAGCCTGGAACCGGCTGGCCCGTGACCTCGATGTCAAAAAGCTTGAGGCGATGACGAAGACCATCGCGCTTTCGGGCGTGCGTGAAGCCGCCGAGGACATTCTGGCGGGCAAGGTACGCGGGCGGCTTGTGGTCGAAATCGCTGCCTGAGCCATTTGACGGGTCATTTGATCTGGCCATTTGATCTGGGGCCGCGAAGCAGATAGGCAGCGCCATGGACTATCTGCTTCTGGTCTTTTCCGGTGCCGCCATCGGGGTTATTGCGGCGGCACCGATCGGGCCTGTCAATCTGATCTGCATCCGTCGCACACTGGCCTATGGTCCGGTGAACGGTTTCATGTCGGGGCTGGGGGCTGCCATCGGCGACGGCGTGTTCGCGGTGATCACGGCCTTTGGCCTCACTGCCATCACGCAGATCATTCAGGGCTGGTTCGCCCCCATTCAATTGGTGGGTGGGTTGATGCTGGTGGGCTTCGGCATTCACACCTGGTTCGCCAAGCCCAATCTGCCGGACCCGGCGAAGCGGGGGGAGAACGGTGCCTCGTCACTCGCGGGCACTGTAGCGTCCACCTTTCTTCTGACCATCACCAATCCGGCGACTCTGTTCGGCTTTGCCGCCATGTTTGCGGGGCTCGGCGGCATTGCGCGCGAACAGCCGAGCTATCTGGCCGCGGCAATCCTTGTCGGTGCGGCCGTCGGCGGTTCTGTGCTGTGGTGGTTTGCCATCACCAGCATTGTCGGCCTGTTCCATCGCAACATCGACGAGCAGGTCATGAAAATCATCAACCGCGCGTCAGGCGTTGCGATCTTCCTGTTCGGCTTTGCGGTTCTCGGCCACCTGCTGTGGGAGCAGTATCGCTAGGCCCTCTGCTTCGCGGCGAGGCGCGCGATGCGCCCGATCACCTCTTCAGCTTCCGCTGCGATTTCACGCACGATTTCACCGGCCGGTTTCACCGCATGAATGCCGCCCGAACCCTGTCCCATCGCGAAGGCGGAATGGTCGATGTCCAGCCCCTCGATCTGGCCGCCAATGCCGCCCATCACACCGGCCTTGGATGACATCACAGCCTGGGCAGGAAATTTTTGAATGTCCTGCGGGCGGCTTTCCCAATCCTTGGTCCATGCGTTCTGGTGGACACGCATCGGCTTGCCGGAATAGCTACGGGTGATAACGGTATCCTCGTCATTCGCCTGAAGGATCACATCCTTGTACATGGCACCGGCATGGGCCTCTCGGCTGGCGATGAAGCGGGTGCCCATCCACACGCCCTGTGCACCGAGCGCAAGCGCCGCCGCGAGCCCGCGGCCATCGACGATGGAACCGGCAGCGACCACGGGGATCTTCACCGCATCGACCACCTGCGGGATCAGCGCAAGGCCGGCGATGCGGCCGGTATGGCCACCGGCTTCGGTGCCTTGTGCCACCACGGCGTCAAGACCACCGGCTTCTGCCGCGCGGGCATGGCGCACGGCGCCGGAGACGTTCATCACCTTCAGCCCGGCATCGTGGAATTTCTTGATCAGATGCGGCGGCGGCACACCGAGGCCGGAGATAAAGGCCGCGGCACCGCCTTCGATGATGATGTCGGCGGTACGCTCCAGCGATTCCGGCACGGCGGCGAGAAGATCGACGCCAAATGGCTTGTCGGTCAGATCGCGGGTTTTGGCGATTTCCGCCTTGATCTCCTCAGGCGAACGGCCCGCCATGCCGAGCGTGCCGAAACCGCCCGCGTTGGAGACGGCGGCGCACAATTCGGCGTAGGAGACTCCGCCCATGCCGGCCAGCAGGATGGGATAATCGATCTTCAACAGATCGCAGAGTGGCGTGCGGATGGTCATCAGGCGTCTCCCGTTATATTCCGATTATTTGTCAGTGTTCCTTGGGCGGCGCTTGTGCGCAAGGGGGCTCGCGTCCGGCAGGCACATCAGGCATAGCGGCGGGCGGCTTCCCGCGTGAGGCCAAGGCCGACCGACAGCATGTCGGATTTCTGCGCCGCTTGCGCCGCAGGGGCCGCGGCGGAAATGGCTGCGCGCACTGCCGGAATACGGCAGGAGCCGCCGGTGAAGAAGATGGTGTTGACCGCATCGGGCTGGACACCGGCATCGGCGATGCAGGCGGAAGCGAGCTTGTGCAGGCCCGCGCGCTTTTCGGCCACAGCATTTGCGAATGTGGTGCGGCTGGCGGGGGCGGAAAGCGTGGGCTCGATAAAGTCGAGCGGCAGGATGGTTTCATCGCTGTCTGAAAGTGCGATCTTGGCATCTTCCACCGCGAAGGCGAGACGGTGGCCGAGGCGGGCGCGGATAACCCGCAACAGGCGCCGGACACGCTCCGGTTCGCGCGCCTGCCGAACGAGGGTGGCGATCTCACGCTCCGTCTTCTGATTGTAGAGGAAGTTGATCAGGGCCCAGGTTGCCAGCTCCTGATACGGCCCGCGCGGCATGGGCAGGTTCTTGGCGATCAGATGGGTGCCGAGGCCGAGCAGCGGCATGACAGAAGCAAGGCTGAGCAGCGTATCGAAATCGGTGCCGCCGATGCGCCCACCGGTGTTGGCGAGGATGTCGCTGCTGCGGTCCGGCCTGCCCAGCCGCTCCGGCCCGATGCGGATGAGCGAAAAGTCGGAGGTGCCGCCGCCGATGTCGGCGACCAGAACCAGTTCCTCCCGGGTCGCGGTTTCTTCGTAGTGCAGGGCCGCGGCGATCGGCTCATAGACGAAGCTGACCTCCCGGAATCCAGCGGTACGGGCGATGGATTCGAGCACGCCCTCGGCCTTCCGGTCGGCGGCCGGATCGCCGTCCACGAAATGAACCGGGCGGCCGTGGACGACGGCCATTATCTCATTATCTGCAAAGTATTCAGCACGCGATTTCAAGTGCTGGATGAAGAGGGATACCACCTCGGTCAGGGCGACGCGGCGGGAGCCGATGGCAGTCTTCTCGTCGATCAGGGGGGAGCCGAGAATGGTTTTGAGCGCCCGCAGCAGGCGGCCCTCGGCCTGACCGATATAGGTCGCGATGGCGTGGGCGCCGAACAGCACGCCGCCGGTTTCCTGATCGAAGAACACCGCGCTCGGGATCAGGTCGGAATCGCCCTCCACCCGCGCAAGTGTGGTGACGGCGCCATTCGCGACGCCGATGGCGGAGTTGGAGGTGCCGAAATCAAGGCCACAGGCAAGCATGAGAACCCCTTTACTGGTGCAAAGGGGAGCTTATCTAGGGCACAGAAAGTGACCTTGCCAGGCTGTTTTTTGCTGTCTAAACTGGAGCCACGTGTGGGGATGCCCGGAGCAACCGGGCATCCCCTTTTTCGTGTCTGCTACTTCGTGCCTGCTGCATTCGATACGCATACGGAATAAACGTTCCGTACACGGATCAGAATTTGGTGTAGCCGCCGTCGATCACGAACGCTTCGCCGGTGTGGTAGGCCGACGCATCGCTGGCCAGATAGACCGCGATGCCACCGAAATCTTCCGGCGTGCCCCAGCGCCGTGCCGGAACGCGCGGAATCACCTTCTCGGCGAAAACCTTGTTGGCCTGCGCACCCGCCGTCATGTCGGTTGCGATCCAGCCAGGCGCGATCGAGTTGCAGCGAACGCCATAGCGCGCCAGTTCCACCGCCAGTGCGCGTGCCATCGACATGACAGCACCCTTCGAGGCGCCATAGGCCGAATTGCGCGCGGCCCCTTCAATGCCTGCGGTGCTGGCCACAACCACCAGCGATCCATTGGCATCGCCGGCCTTGGCACGGTCGATCATGTGTTTCGCGGCTTCACGAAACGTCCACATCACGCCGTCCTCGTTCACCGCGTGCACGCGGCGGAACAGCTCCGTCGTCATTTCCTGGATCGGGGCGCCGCCGCCGATACCGGCATTGGCGATCACGCAATCGACCCGGCCCATGGTCTCGATCGCGGCCTTCATGGCTTCCACCACCTCGGCCTCGTTCGAGACATCCACCCGGCGCGACGCCACCCGCTTGCCATAGGCGGCTAGCTTCTTGCCCGCGGCGGTGTTCTTGGCCTCGTTGGTGCCCCAGATGACCACATCGGCACCGGACTGGGCCAGGGCTTCGGCCATGCCCAGACCGATACCCCCGTTACCACCGGTCACAAGGGCGACTTTTCCACTCAGATCGAAGGGTTTGTACATCACGTCCTCTCATGGTTCCCGGATTCAGGGTAAAAGAACGGTCCTGTGGCGGCAATCGAGGGCAGAAACGAAAAATTTCGCCCACAATTCGCCATGAGTTCAGGATGTGCTATGGGGCGTTGGGGCATAAATCCGCCGGGACTGCGCGCATCAGCTCTGAGCGCGCCGCCAATTCTGGGGCCGGTTTTCAGGAGTCATGAAGATGAAACGTCTCGTTACCCTCTTGGCAGGGGTGGGAATGCTGTTATCGGCCGCCATGGCCCATGCAGCGGATTCCGCCCTGAGTAGCGAGGCAAATGCCGCTTATCTGGCCAACAATGCGCGCCAGCCGGGTGTGGTGGTGCGGCCGAGCGGGCTGCAATACCGCATTATCAAAAGCGGTTACGGGCTGCGGCCGGCCGCTGGCGATACGGTTCAGGTCTACTACAAAGGCTCCCTGATCAACGGCAAACAGTTCGATGCGACGGAACCGGGCTTTCCGGCCGCCTTCAAGCCGAGTGACCTGATCCCAGGTTGGACCGAGGCGCTGGAACTGATGCGCGAAGGCGATCACTGGCAACTGGTGATCCCGTCCAATCTGGGTTATGGCACCCGCGGTGCCGGCAATGGCACAATACCCCCAAACCAGACTTTGGTGTTCGATCTGGAGCTGTTGAAGGTGATCCCGGCACCGCCTTCACAAAGCAAGGACAACCAGCAGGGCGGTGGCGGCTGATCGGCGGCCGGACCAGCCATTCGCAGAAACCGCCGGAAGTGAACCATAGCATAGCGACGCGGGATCACGGACTTGCCAGGACACAGAGCGGTCTTCGTTAGCAGCCGGACATTGAAGCCGGCGGGACAGCGGAAATGGTGACGCTTCGCCGCCTGCTCAACCGCTGGAACAGCGGCAGGGCGCGCATTGCACTGGCGCTCGTCTTCGTCGTTGCGGCCAGCATGCTGTTCTGGGCCAGCCGCGATTATGCCGTGATCGCACCGGATTGGGACGGGCAGGTGCGTGGCCTCTCCTACAGCCCAAGCCACCTCTTCACCGAAAAAGATCATCGTCATGTCAGCCCCGAGCGGATCGACCGCGACATGGCGCAGCTTTCCCAGCTCACCGGGCATATCCGTACCTATACCGTGTCGGGCGGGCTGGACCGTGTGCCGGAAATCGCACGGCGCTATGGGCTGACGGTTTCGCTCGGCATCTGGATCGGCACCGACCTCGAAGCCAATGAGAAGGAAGTGGACAAGGGCATTCGCGTCGCCCTTGCCAATCGCCGTGTGATTGACCGCGTGTTTGTCGGCAACGAAGCGATCCTGCGCGGCGACGTGACGGCGGAGCAACTGAACGGCTACATCGAAAAGGTGCGCGCGGCCCTTCCCAGCCGCATCAAGGTGACGACGGCGGAGCCGTGGTCCACCTGGCTGCTGAACCCGGAAATCGCCGAGCATGTCGATCTGATCGCCATTCACCTGCTGCCCTATTGGGAAGGGATTTCGGTTCGCGATTCGCTGGTTTTCGTGCAGCACGCTTTCCAGCATGTGCAGGATGAGTTTCCCGGCAAGCCCATCATCATCGGCGAGGCGGGCTGGCCGTCCGAAGGCCGCACCAAACGCAATGCCGAAGCCTCCCTCGCCAACGAAGCCTTTTTCATTCGCGCCTTCGTGCAACTGGCGATGCAGAAGGGCTGGGACTATTACCTGATCGAAGCCTATGACCAGCCCTGGAAGGGCGGCAGCGAAGGCGCGGTCGGCGCCTATTGGGGCATGTTCGATGCGACCGGCGCGCCGAAATTCCCCTTCACCGGCATGCTGCGGACCTTCCCCGAATGGCGCACCTATGCGGTGTTTGCCGGAATCCTGCCCCTGATCCTGGGCCTGTTGATTTTGGGCCGGATGCCGCGCGTGCGGCAGCCGGGCTATATCGTGATGGGCGGGCTGGTTGCCGCGGTGACCACCGGGCTTCTGGTTCTGGTTGACGCCAGTTCGCTGGAATATATCGAAGTGGGCGACATCGCGATGATCGCGGCGATGGCACCATTGGTGCTTTTGGCCTCCATCGTGATCCTGACCGAAGGGGTGGAGCTTGCCTCCAGCCTGTGGCGGGTGGAGCGGCGAAGAATGATCGCGGCGATCCCAGAAAATGCGCCGCGCGTTTCGATCCATGTGCCCTGTTACAACGAACCGCCGGAGATGGTGGCCGAAACGCTGAACGCGCTGGCCCGCCTCGACTACGACAATTTCGAGGTCATCGTCCTCGACAACAATACGCCGGATGAAGAGACATGGCGCCCGGTGGAGGAGCATTGCGCCCGCCTTGGCCCGCGTTTCCGCTTTGCCCATATCGACAAGCTGAAAGGCTTCAAGGCCGGCGCGCTGAACGAAACGCTGAAGATGACCGATCCCGAAACGGTCTATATCGCCGTGATCGACAGCGACTATCAGGTTGCGCCGTACTGGCTGCGCCGGGCGCTGCCGTTCTTCGCTTCCGACCAGATTGCGCTGGTGCAAGGGCCGCAGGACTACCGCGACGGCCATGAAAGCCTGTTCAAGGCGATGGCGTTTGAGGAATATCGCGGCTTCTTCCAGATCGGCATGGTGGAGCGCAACGAACACGACGCCATCATTCAGCACGGCACCATGATGATTGTGCGCAAAAAGGCGCTGGAAGAAGTCGGCGGCTGGAGCCCGTGGTGCATCACCGAGGATACCGAGCTTGGCCTGAAACTGTTCGAGTCCGGTTACAGCGCCGCCTATATCCCCGAGAGCATGGGGCGCGGGCTTATCCCCGATACGCTGGGCGCTTTCATGGGGCAGCGCTATCGCTGGGTCTATGGCGCGATGCAGATCATGAAACGCCACAAGGGCGCGATCTTCATGGGCACCAAGGGCCTGTCATGGGCGCAGCGTTATCAGTTTCTGTCCGGCTGGCTGCCGTGGATTTCCGACGGGCTCGGCATGATCGTGACCTTGGCGGCGCTGGTGTGGACGCTGCTGATGACGGTGGCGCCGCGCTATTTCGATGTGCCGATGTCCGCACTTTCGGCGGCCGCACTGGCACTGTTCCTCGCCAAGACGCTGAAGACCCTGCTGCTCTACCCGCAGAAGGTCAGATCCGGGGTCAAGGGCGCGCTGATGGCCTCCATCGCCGGGCTGTCGCTGACGCACACGGTGGCAAAGGCGGTGATCGCCGGCATCTTCACCTCGAAAAAGCCGTTCCTGCGCACGCCGAAATGCGAGGATCAGGCGGCGGTGTCGCAAGCCCTGCGGCTGGCATGGCAGGAGACGACGCTGCTGTCATTGTGCGCATTGGCGCTGCTTGCGATGGCGTTCCTGAATGGCGGATTGCAGGACCCGGCGGAATCGCTCTGGATGCTGATGCTGGCGGTGCAGAGCCTGCCTTATGCCGCGACCGTGGTAACGGCGATCCTGAGTGCGATGGCCAATTCCAAACGGCCCAGCGCAGCGGTGCTGCCGCTGCCGGCACCGCCTTCGCCACAGCCCCCGCCGGAAGCACTGTCGCGCGCCGCGTGATCAATCCGAGTCCGGCAGGACTTTTCCCGGATTGAGGATATTCCTGGGATCGAGCGTGCGTTTCAGGGCCTGCATCACTGCGATCTCATCGGCCCCTTTGTAGCGTGCGATTTCGTTGTGTTTCATCACGCCGAGCCCGTGTTCGGCGCTGATCGATCCGCCAAATTCCCGCACGATATCGTGCACGATGCGGTTGACCGTTTCCCATTGCGCGAGGAAGGCCGCGTTATCGCCACCCTTCGGCACGGAAATGTTGAAATGGATATTGCCGTCCCCGATATGGCCGAACGGCACCGGCCGGGCGCCGGGCACTTTCGCGATCACGGCAGCGGATGCGCGCGCCAGAAATTCCGGTATGCGTGCGATGGGCAGCGAGACATCGTGCTTGATCGAGCCGCCTTCCGGTTTTTGCGATTCCGACAGGCTTTCGCGCAGGCGCCAGAACTGGGCGCGCTGGGTTTCGTTTTGCGCGATGGTGGCGTCGCGCACCAATCCCGCTTCCATCGCGGCGGCAAGAGATGCTTCGATCACGCCGTGCATATCCATGCCGCGCGGGCCGGCCGCTTCGGTCAGCACATACCAGGGCGAGGGCGCAGAAAGCGGATCGGCGGTTTGCGGCATATGCGCCAATACGAATTCAAGCCCGATGCGCGGGATCAATTCGAAGGCGCTGATGAGGCCGCCGGTTTCATCCTGCAGGTGGGAAAGAAGCGCGACCGCCGCCTCTGGATCGGTAATTGCGGCAAAGGCAGTGGTGCGTATGCCGGGCACCGGAAACAGTTTCAGGGCCGCTGCGGTGATGACACCCAGTGTGCCTTCGGCACCGATGAAAAGCTGTTTCAGGTCGTAGCCAGTATTGTCCTTGCGCAAGGTGCGCAGCAGGTTGAGCACGCGGCCGTCTGCCAGCACCACTTCCAGCCCCAGCACAAGCTCCCGCGTATTGCCGTAGCGCAGCACGTTGACGCCGCCGGCATTGGTGGAAAGGTTACCGCCAATGGTGCAGGAGCCTTCGGCGGCGAGGCTGAGCGGAAAATAACGCCCCGCATCTTCGGCGGTGCGCTGCACATCGGCGAGGATGACACCAGCTTCGGCGATCAGGCTCATGCCGTGCGCATCGACCGTGCGAATCCGGTTCATGCGCGCGAGGCTCAGCAGAACCTCGCCATGAAACGGAATCTGCCCGCCGACAAGGCCGGTATTGCCGCCTTGGGGCACGATGGGTGTGTTGCTCTCGTTGCAGAGGGCGAGGATTTGCGACACTTGCTCCGTGTGTGAGGGTTTCAGCAAAAGCGTGCTGTGGCCGTGATATTTGCTGCGCCATTCTTCGAGATGGGGCGCGATTTCCGCCGGATCTTCGCTGAAGCCGTGGGGGCCCGCGATCTCTTTCAGCTTTACGGCGATGGTGGGCGCGATGCTCACGCCACGGGCTCACGCGGGGCGGCGGCGCGGCGAAGCCGGTCGTTGATTGCCTCGCCAAGACCATCATCGGGGATCGGCATCACGGCGATTTGGCGGACGCCGGTGGCATCCAGTTCACGCAGCATGGCAAACAGATTGGCGGCGGCTTCGCGCGTGTCGCGATTCTGGCTGAGATTGCGCGTGACGCGCGCCCCCGGCAGCGCATCAGGACCAAAAGCCAGCAGTCCTTCATCCGCCGAAACCGACTTGGCGTTGAGGCGAAGACCGGCGCGCGGCGCGTAATGGCTTTTCAGCATGCCGGGGGAGGCGACGCGGCCGGGTTTTGCGGTGAGAAGCGTGCCTGCGATCGGCTCAAGCTCTGCCCGCGCAATCGCGCCGGGGCGCAGAAGCACCGCGCGCTCACCATCGAAACCGAGCACGGTCGATTCAACCCCGACCGGGCAGGGGCCGCCATCGATCACCAGTTCAAGTTGACCGGAAAGGCCGTCTGCCACGGCTTGTGCTGTGGTGGGGCTGAGGAGCCCGGAGGGGTTGGCGCTGGGTGCGGCAATCGGAAGACCGCAAGTCTGAAGCAGGCGCTGCGCAACCGGATGCGATGGGGAGCGTAACGCCACCGTATCGAGCCCGGCGCTGACCAGAAGCGACAGCCGCGCTTTCTCCCGCCGCGGAACGACGAGCGTCAGCGGGCCGGGCCAGAATTGCGCCACCAGGTCGCGCGCCAGCGACGGAAATGCGCCGAGTTCGGCCGCATGCGCATAATCGCGCACATGCACGATCAGAGGATTGAATTTGGGCCGGCCTTTGGCCGCGAAAATGCCGGCCACGGCGGCATCGTCACCTGCATTGGCGCCGAGGCCGTAAACCGTTTCCGTTGGCAGTGCGACAAGGCCGCCGCGTTTCAGAATACGGGCAGCCTCGCCAATGGTCGCGTCATTCGCCGCTGCAACCCGCGTGTTCAGGACTGTGTTCATTGCAGGCGCAGCTTACGGCACTGCGCACCGTTCGTCAGCCGCCCGCCTGCCCGATATCGCCTGCGACTTTCGTGCCCGGCACCATGCGCTTCAGCACCTGATCGCGGTGGATGAAGTGATGGTAAAGCGCGCCCGCCACGTGCAGCACAATCAGGGCGATGGTCAGAAAGGCGAGAATTTCATGGGTTTCGGCCAGCATGCCGGTGACCGGCCGCTTCTGATCGGCGGCGAGGTTGGTGAGGAAACCGATCTTCGGCCATTCGAACAGCCCGTACCACATGATGGGCGATTGCCGCGGCGAGGCGGACACCATGGCCCAGCCCGTCAGCGGAATGGCGATGATCATGACGTAGAACAGAACATGCGTGGTGCGCGCCAGCGCCCGCAGGGCCGGGCTGAGGTTCTGTGGCAATGGTGGCCATGGATTCATCAGCCGCCAGACCAGCCGCAACACGCTCAGCACCAGAATGGTCAGGCCGGTAGATTTGTGCACCATCACGATCAGCCCCAGATTGGGCGCGGTGCGCGGCAGAGACGCCATGCTGAGCCCCAGCCCGAGATTGATGATGAGCAGGGCGGCAATGATCCAGTGCAAGGTCATGGCCACGTTGCCGTAGCGCAACTGGGTATCGCGGGCGGTCATGTCTTCTCCGTTGCTGGTTCGTATTTTGAAAGCGTAGCGGCAACCGCATCAGGGTGCAGCTTTTTCTTTTTTCTGCTCTTTTTTCTTTTCCTTTGTCTGTGGCGCTTTGGTGGCGGTCAGATCGACGAATATCCTGACCACGCGCGCTACCGGATTGTCGGACGCCCAGCGCCCCATGCCGATGCCGAAATCGGTGCGGACGATCTGCGCAGAACCTACCATGTGCGCCTTGTGGCCCTTGATGCGCAGCGTGAAGGGAAGGGTGATGGCGCGGCTTGCGCCCTTTATGGTCAGAACGCCGCGCGCCTCATAGCGATCCTCGCCCGTGGCGCGAATCCAGCTTGTGACGAATTCAGCCTCCGGTGCGTGATCGGCGGCAAAGCCTTCCGGCCCGGCCATCGCCGTGTCCATGTCATGGACGCCCGAGGTGACACTGGAAAGATCGATGGTCACGCGCGCCTGTGCGTGGGCGAGATCATCAGGATCGAACCGGATGTCGGCCGACCATTTGCGAAACAGCACGTTGAAAGGGCGGTCCTGCCAGTCGAGCGAGAAGCCCACCATGCTTTTGGCATGATCAACCTTCCACTCCGCCGCGGCCGCAGGCATTGCCACAGCCAGCGCCAGCAAGAGCACGATTGCGTGCCTCATCTCCCACCCGGCGCCGTATGGTCTTTATAGAGAGGTTGCGGCGCTTCCGGCGACAGGATGCAACAGGGCTGTAGCGGCATGCAAAGCCTAAAACCGTGGCCACCCATGGGGGACGCGGCGGAAACCGGCGGCTTGACGCGGCTTGCAAGGGCTTTCCATAGTCGGACTGGATGATATTCGATGAAAGGCGCGGCACTTGAGTGACGCTGAGGCCCCGGTGCGCCCGGGGCGTAATCTTGACTACCCCTTCGAAACGCGGCCGGAATTGGGCCAGATTATCGATGTGGCCCCCGGCATTCACTGGATCCGGATGCGGCTGCCGATGCAGCTCAATCATATCAATCTCTGGCTGCTGGACGATGAAGACGGCTGGACCGTGGTGGACACTGGCATCCGGGACGAGCCGACGCGCAATGCCTGGGAGCAATTGTTCGACGGCCCGATGAAGGGCCGCCCGATCAAACGGGTGATCGTCACCCACATGCATCCCGACCATATCGGGCTGGCCGGCTGGCTGGTGCGGCGCTTCGATGTCGCGCTGTGGATGACGCGCACCGATTACCTGATGTGCCGCAACCTGGTGTCCGATACCGGGCATGAGGCGCCGCCCGAAGGTGTACGGTTCTATCGCTCTGCGGGCTATCCCGAAAATCTGGTCGAGGAATACCGGACCCGTTTCGGCCGCTTCGGGCATGGCGTCTATCGTATGCCGAATTCCTTCCGCCGCATTGTGGATGGCGAAACCATCCCGATCGGCGGACGAAACTGGAAAGTGATTGTCGGCCGCGGTCACGCGCCAGAGCATGCTTGTCTTTATTGCGCGGAAGAAAACATCCTGATTTCCGGCGACCAGATTCTGCCGCGCATTTCGTCCAACGTCTCGGTGCACCCGACCGAGCCGGACGCCAATCCACTGAAGGACTGGCTCGATTCCTGTCACATGCTGAAACGTGTGCTGCCGCAGGATGTGCTGGTTCTGCCGTCCCACAACGAGCCGTTCTATCGCGCCGATCTCAGGCTTCAGGAACTGATCGACGATCACGAATCCAATATGGGGAAACTGATCACGCTGTGCGCCGAGCCGAAACGGGCGGTGGACTGTTTTCCGGTGCTGTTCCGCAGCCGGATCACCAGCGGAAATTACATGGCGGCAACGGGGGAGAGTATTGCCCATCTCAATTGCCTGATGGCGCGCGGGCAGATGACACGGCGCACGGATAGTGACGGCATTATCTGGTATGAGACAGCAGAATAAGTTTCGGTAAATTTTCTGCATCGTGTTGCGATACTGGTGAAGACCCTTGGGGTGACAGGGGGCGTTCGCAATGCGATTGCGCTCCTTGTCGGCATTTGTTGAAGTGGGAGGGCCGTCTAAGCCCGATTTCACCGGATATCCGGTGAGTTCCCATTATTCCAGCCCTCGCGAACGCGATTTTCCGGGCATTGGCGTGATCGAACGGTCGCATCCCAGGGGCTGACGCGCTAGGATGGTCCATATGGTTGCGGCCTCGTTCGCGGCCGCCCCGCCTTCGAGGCCGATCCCGAAGAGAAAGACACGGGAGAATGCCTTATGGAGCACATCAAAAATCCGGTTGAGTATATCGGTGCGCAGATCGCGCGCGCCGCCCATGGCGCGGCATCGGCCTACCACTCATTGCAGCACATTCAGGAGACAATCCATTCGCCTGTGCCGTCTGTGCGCAGGATTTCCATACGCGATCTGGGTGAGGTTCTGCGCAAGGGCGCTGACGATTTCGGCGCGTATCGCAGCGACGTGCTGTTTGTGGGTGTCATCTATGCCGTGGCCGGGCTGGTCTTATGGCGGCTGGCGTTCGGCCTGGACATTCTGCCAATGCTGTTTCCGCTCGCCTCCGGCTTTGCCCTGATCGGCCCGGTTGCGGCCGTGGGTCTTTACGAAATGAGCCGCCGGCGTGAGCAGGGAAAAGAGGTGCGTTGGTCAAACGCCGTTGACGTGTTCCGCGAACCATCGGCGGGCGCGCTGTCTATTCTGGGACTTTTGATGATCGCGATTTTTGCGGCATGGATTCTGTCAGCCTATCTGATTTTCCGCTACACGCTGGGCCCGGAAGAGCCTGCCTCGATCATGGCCTTTGCCCGCGATGTGGTTTTCACCAGTGGGGGATGGAAGATGATCGGCCTTGGCGTTGGCGTGGGCTTTTTGTTTGCCGTGCTGGCGATGAGCATCTCTGTTGTCTCGTTTCCGCTTTTGCTCGATCGCGATGTCGGCCTCGATACAGCGATCCGCACATCGGTTCGCGCGGTGAAGGCCAATGTGGGGCCGATGGCGGTGTGGGGCATGATCGTGGTGGGCGGCCTGATCCTGGGCACGATCCCGCTGTTTCTGGGCCTGATCGTGGTGCTTCCGGTGCTGGGCCATGCAACCTGGCATCTGTATCGCAAGCTGGTGGAGGTATAAGCCGCTCTATTGCGCTTTTGCCGCGGAATCCCGCATCACGACAAGCTGCTGCGGGGCCGAAATGGTGATGTTTTCGCTGTCGAAGCGCAGTTTGATTGCCTTCTGCAGATCGAAAAGCACGTCCCAATACTGCGCGTTGCGCGCCCAGCAACGCACGATCAGATCGACCGAACTGGGCCCCAGCTCACCGATCGGCACCACTGGTGCAGGTGAACTCATGATGCGGGTGTCTTTTTTGACCTCCTCCATGATCAGCGCTTGTGCCTTTTCGACATTGTCCGAATAGGGGATGCGCAGGATGAAATTGATCCGCCGCACCGGCTCGCGCGAATAATTGGTGATCGAGGTGCTGAAGATCTCGCTGTTCGGCACGGAAACGAAAACCAGATCGGCCGTGATCAGGATGGTGCGGAACAGGCCCACTTCGCGAACCGTGCCGCCCATCGTGCCGCCCGCGCCATAGGTGATGTAGTCGCCGGCATGGAACGGGCGCAGCAGCAGAAGCATCACGCCTGAGGCGACATTCGATAACGTCCCTTGCAGCGCAAGCCCGATGGCGAGGCCGATGGCGCCCAGAATGGCGATCAGGCTGGTGGTTTCGACCCCGAAGCGCTGAAGCACGGCAATGACGGTGACCGCGACGATGCCGTAGCGGATGACCGCGAGCAGCGGCGGGCGCAAGGTGGGATCGAAGCGCGGCATCCGCTCCAGCACCCGGCCCAGCCATTTGTTGATGAGCGCCGCAATGGTCCAGCCGATGACGAGGATCAGGATTGCGGCGACGAGATTGACGATCCCGTCAACCACCCGCATCTGCAATTGCGGCGTCCAGACGATGAGCGAATGCACCGGGTTCTCCATAAGCAGCACCTCTATGCGCGCACTGTGGCAGTGCTAACCTGACATACCCGCCCTTCGACTGCCTCTTCGCCACAACCTACGGATTCATGTCATGCGCACAAGCCTTTGCGCCTTTGTTTTCGGTCTGGCGGCAATGCTGCCGCAGGCGGCCGGGGCCGAGGCGCTGTTGCCATGTCTGGCCGATGCCGGGGTTCTGACCGTGCAGGCAATGGGGATAGGGAACGATGGCACGCTGGAACTGGACGGCGGACGCGAGGCGGTGCTGGAAGGAATCCGCTTGCCGCTGGGTGCGGCCGAGCGGGCGCCGCCGGAATATGCCGAAGCCGCACGCGCCGCGCTGCGCAAGCTGGCCGTGGGCAGGACGCTGAAGCTCGCCATCCTGGCGCCGGCGCGTGACCGCTATGGCCGCCTGCGCGCGCAAATATTTGTGGGCAAGGACACCTGGCTGCAGGAGGAATTGCTGCAGGCGGGGTTGGCCCGTGTGGCCTTTCCGCCGGACCGCGCCGATTGCCCGGCGATGCTGTATGCGGCGGAGGAGGCGGGGCGTTTTCTCGGTGCAGGGCTTTGGCAGGCGCGCGCCTATGCCGTGCGCGCCGCGGATGCGCTGGAGGCGGGAAATTACCGTCCCTTGCTCGGCACCTTTCAGGTCGTTGAAGGCCGGGTTGCAAATGCCGCGATCAAAAGCGGGCGTGCCTATATCAATTTCGGCGCAGACCCGAAAACGGATTTCACCGTGACGATCGCGCCGGAGGATCGCAAGGCCTTCCGGGCCCGCGGTATCGACCCGCGGCTGTTGACGGGACAACGCATCCGGGTGCGCGGAATTCTGGATCGTTACAACGGGCCCGAAATCGTTATCGCCAATCCGGACATGATCGAGATGCTGGGGCCATTACCGCCGCCACAGGTTGCAACAAAAAAGAAAAAAGCCCGGACGGATCCGGGCTCTTTCTGACGGCGCGGAAAATGCCGGTCAGGCAGCCTTTTTCAGCAGCACGCCTTCGACGCGCTTGATCGCGGCCTGTTCGTCGATCCGCTCCACCGCGGCGACTTCGCGGGCCATGCGGGCAAGGGCGGCTTCATAAAGCTGACGTTCGGAATAGGACTGTTCCGGCTGGCCGCTGGCGCGGTGAAGATCGCGAACCACCTCGGCAATCGAGATCAGATCGCCGGAGTTGATCTTTGCTTCGTATTCCTGGGCGCGGCGGCTCCACATCGTGCGCTTCACGCGGGCGCGGCCCTTCAGCGTGTTGAGCGCGTTCGCCACCACGTCCGGCGAGGACAGCTTGCGCATGCCGACAGCCTTGGCCTTCGCCGTGGGGACGCGGAGGGTCATCTTGTCCTTGTCGAAGGTGATGACGAAAAGCTCCAGCTTCACGCCCGCAACCTCCTGATCCTCGACGCGGACGATGCGGCCTACGCCATGGGTGGGGTAAACGACGTGATCGTTGGCTTTGAATTCATGCTTCTTGTTGGAATTCGCGGGGACCTTCTTCTTCGCAACCGTTGCCGTCATTTCCATTCCGTTTCACCTCATGCGCCCGCAGATTTCCAAGCCGGTGACGAAGGAAGCCCATCCATGGGACACCGGCACCCGAAAAAAAGAGCCAAAGTACAGTTCTGCGGCGGGCAGTTCTGCGACCATGGCTCCTGCGTCTCCGGCCGACGACACACTGGGGAGGGGATTTCCCAGGCGCCTAACCTAGCTGGAGACAGTGTAAGGCTTATAACACAGGCTTGTGGAAAAGGGAAGGAAAATCGTACAAGTAATTGAAATATCGCGGTTTCTTCGCGATTTGGGCGATTCTGGCGGTATGATTATGTTGCGTAGAAATAATATTTCTACGTCCCGCTACCGGGGGTTTTGCTGAAATACTTCTCAAACTTGTCCGCCACGCCGTCCCATTCCTTGGCATCGGCCGGGGCTTCACCCTTCTGGCTGATGTTCGGCCACAGGGGGGCATATTCCGCATTCAGCGCCAGCCATTGCTCCAGCCCCGATTCGGTATCCGGCTTGATGGCCTCCGGCGGGCATTCCGGCTCGCACACCCCGCAATCGATGCATTCGTCGGGGTGGATCACCAGCATGTTTTCGCCTTCGTAGAAGCAGTCCACCGGGCAGACTTCCACGCAGTCCATATACTTGCATTTGATACATGCTTCGGTGACGACGTAGGTCATGCCACTCTCCCGTAAAACCGGCCCGTGACTTAAGGCGCTGGCGCGTCCCGATCAAGCGCCGTGTTTTCTACATATTCGTAGAGTGTTTTAGCCTCCGATGCCTGACCGCGGTGTGTGCCCTCCGCCAGCACGCGGACGGCCGCAATCTCATGCCCTCTGGCGATGGTCAGCACGTCGCCGCAGTGGACGGCAGAGCTGGGCTTTTCCACCCGCCGCCCGTTCAGGCGCAACAGGCCGGAGTGGGCGGCGTGTTGTGCCGCCGCGCGGGTTCGGAAGAAACGTGCATGCCAAAGCCATTTGTCGATGCGGATGCTCATTTGCCGACGAGGACGGCGAGCCCGGCAAAGGGCGAATCCGGGGACGGCGGCTTCGGCTTTGCCTTTGACGCTTTGCCGGGACGTGCGGCCTTCCTGGTGTTCACCCGGCGGCGCAGCACGGTTACGGGCGGATCGCCCTGAACCTCCACATCGTGCCAGCCCAGAAAGGCGAGCACATCTTCGAGGCTCGCGCGGTCGCAACCGAGAAGCGAGACCAGTTTGGTGCGGACGACATCGGCGGTGGCGCCGGAGGCCGCAGCGGTGTCCAGTTCCTCGCAAAGCCGCTCCAGCATGTCGATGCGGATGGCACGTCCGCCCGCAACGCGGAAACCGGCGGCCTGCAACAGAGTGTGTGACTGACCGCGTTCCACCGCGAAGGAGGTGATGCCCGGTGCCGGTGGTGGCGGCAATTGTTCCAGCCGGTCAGCCAGGCCGCGCAACAGATGCAGCAGCCGCGCTACATCGGGTTTCAGCAGGGCAGGCAGGTAAATCGTCTGTTGGCCAAAGCGCACGCCATAAGGACGCAAGGCGCGAATGGCCGGACGGATATCATCGAGCGTGACATGGCTGCGCACGAGCGAGCCGAGATTTTCGCCCAATTGATAGGCCAGTCCGCGAATGGGTGCGGGCAGGGCGTTTTCGCTGCCCGGCTTGGCCGCAATCGCATCGCGCAGCAATAACAGGGACGAAAGCTTGTCCGCGATGCGCGCGGTAACAAAGCCGGACAGCCGCGCCTGCACCGTGTCGCGCAAGGGGCTGCGCAACTGATCGTCCGCCAGCAATTGCACCACAGGCTCCAGCGCGGACGGGCCGGCGATGAGGCGGGCGACAATCGCGCCATCCCACCAGATGCGGCCATGTTCGCTTAGAGTGAGGTCTGCATCCGCGCTTTCGGCCAGATGGCGCGCGCGGCGGGTGAATTCGCCTTCCAGCCCGCGTGCGGCGGCGGCGCGAAGGGTGCGGCCATGCACACCTTCGGCGCGCGGATCGGGCGAGAAGCGAAAACCGTCGAGCTTGCCCACCGCCTCGCCATCGATCGCGACGCCGCCGGATTCGTCAAACGTCATCGTGATCGGATCGTCCTCACGCAGGCGGCGCATCAGCACCGAAGTCCGCCGGTCGATGAAACGCTGGGTCAGCCGCTCATGCAGCGCATCGGAGAGCCGATCTTCCACCGCGCGGGTGCGGTCCTGCCAATGGGCGGCGTGTGCGGTCCAGCCCGGCCGGTTCGCGGCGTAGGTCCAGGTGCGGATTTGCGCCAGCCGCCCGGACAGGGTGGCGACATCGCCTTCGGTTACATCCACCCGCTCGATCTGGCGGGCGAGCCAGTCTTCAGGAATGACGCCTGCATCGTTCATCAAATAGCGGTAGATGGTTTCGACCAGGCGGACATGTTCTTCCAGACTGAGTTTGCGGAAATCGGGAAGCTGACAGACCTCCCACAACCGGCGCACCGCAGCCGGGGCCACGGCCATGGCGCGGATGCTGTCGTCCCCTGCGAGAAGCCTTAGGCCCGCCGCATCCGAGGCTGGGCGTGCCCGCACGAGTCCGCGCGTCGGCGGTGGTGCATCGAGACTTTCCAGCAGCGCGTCGAGGTTGTGGTAGTCGAGCTTGCTGTTGCGCCATTGCAGAACGCGCACCGGATCGTAGCGATGAGATTCCACACGCGAAACTGTGTCGTCGTCAAAGGGTTCGGTATCGGCAGTAACGCCGAAGGTGCCATCATTCATGTGGCGCCCGGCGCGGCCCGCGATCTGGCCGATTTCATCGGCGCGCAAGGGCCGCATCTGATGGCCGTCGAACTTGTCGCGTGCCGCAAAGGCGACGTGATCGACATCCATGTTCAGGCCCATGCCAATGGCATCGGTCGCGACCAGAAAATCCACTTCGCCGGATTGATAGAGCGCTACTTGCGCATTGCGCGTGCGCGGAGAAAGCGCGCCCAATACCACGGCCGCACCGCCACGCTGGCGCCGGATCAATTCAGCGATGCCGTAAACATCCTCGGTCGAGAACGCGACCACGGCGGAGCGGCGAGGCAGGCGGGTCAGCTTCTTCGCGCCGGTGTAAGCCAGATCGGAAAAGCGGGCGCGCGAGATGAACCAGGCCCGCGGCACAAAACGCTGGATCGGCCCGCGCATGGTATCGGCGCCGAGGAACAGTGTTTCCTCTTCCCCCCGGGCATTGAGCAGGCGGTCGGTGAAAACATGGCCGCGCTCCGGATCGGTGCAGAGCTGGATCTCGTCCACCACAAGGCAGGCCACCGGAATGTCCAGCGGCATCGCTTCCACCGTGCAGACGAAATATTGCGCATTCGGGGGGACGATTTTTTCTTCGCCAGTGATCAGGGCGGTGGCGGCAGCGCCCTTCTGGGCAACGACCTTGTCATAGACCTCCCGCGCCAGAAGCCTGAGCGGCAGACCGATCATGCCGGAGCGGTGCGCCAGCATCCGCTCGATCGCGAAATGGGTCTTGCCGGTATTGGTGGGGCCCAGCACCGCGGTCACGCGCTGTGCCGCCCCCGGTGCAGGCCCGTTGCTGTGACGTGCGGGAGCCATGGATTGGGACATTCCGCATTTCCGCAGCCCACCGCAAGCCGGTCTCTGTGCGTGCGCAAGGCCTGTGGATGGCTGTGGAAAATTTGCGAACAGTGATTGAACGAATCGCGTCCGAATCACTAACCGAATCAATATCAGGGTTTGTTCTCATACAAATTGTCGTTTGTCAACATTACTGCACCCCAACATCTGGTGGTGCGGGCGAGGCGTGGGGGTGCGGCATTGCTCCGCTGGCGGATGTTCCGTACCCGGAGCAAGGCGGGGAGCGGCAGCACGGAAAATTGCGCCGCATCGCGAGGGGCTTGCCTCTCCTTTCGCGGGTGCAATAGTGAAGGCAGCGATATTCGGGAGAGTTCAGGGATGAGCGGCAAGAACTGGCAACATGGCGCAAGCGATCAGGACGCGTGGGCGAAACTCGCGGCCAAGGAACTGAAGGACCGGCCGCTTTCGGGCCTGACCTGGAATTCGCCGGAAGGCCTCGCCATCAGGCCGCTTTATACCGCAGCCGATCTGGAAGGGCTGGAGGCAGCCGACACCCTGCCGGGACTGATGCCGTTCATGCGCGGGGTGAAAGCCACCATGTATGCCGGCCGGCCCTGGACCGTGCGCCAATATGCCGGTTTCTCCACCGCCGAGGAATCCAACGCCTTCTATCGCAAGAATCTGGCCGCGGGTCAGATGGGCCTGTCGGTGGCGTTCGATCTCGCCACCCATCGCGGTTACGACAGCGATCATCCGCGCGTGGCGGGCGATGTCGGCAAGGCGGGTGTGGCCATCGATTCCGTCGAGGATATGAAAATCCTCTTTTCCGGCATTCCGCTCGACAAGATGAGCGTGTCGATGACGATGAACGGCGCCGTGATCCCGATCATGGCGAATTTCATCGTCGCGGGTGAAGAGCAGGGCGTTCCGACCGAAAAACTCTCCGGCACCATTCAGAATGACATTCTGAAAGAGTTCATGGTGCGCAACACCTATATATATCCGCCAACGCCGTCGATGCGCATCGTCGCCGACATCATCGAATACACGGCGAAGAAGATGCCGAAGTTCAATTCGATTTCGATCTCCGGCTATCACATGCATGAAGCCGGCGCGACCGCGGTGCAGGAACTGGCGTTCACCCTGGCCGACGGGATGGAATATGTCCGCGCTGCGATGAGCAAGGGCCTGGCGGTGGATGATTTCGCGCCGCGGCTGTCGTTCTTCTTCGGCATCGGAATGAATTTCTTCATGGAGGTGGCGAAGCTGCGCGCCGCGCGCCTGCTGTGGTCGCAGATCATGGCGAATTTCGGCGCCAGGCATCCCAACTCGCTGACCTTGCGCACGCATTGCCAGACATCCGGCGTGTCGCTGACCGAACAGGACCCGTACAACAATGTGGTGCGCACAACGCTGGAGGCGCTGGCGGCCGTGCTGGGTGGAACGCAATCGCTGCACACCAATTCGCTGGACGAGGCGATTGCACTGCCGACGGAATTCTCCGCCCGCATCGCGCGCAACACGCAGTTGATCCTGCAGAATGAAAGCCACATCACCAAGGTGGTCGATCCGCTGGGCGGTTCTTATTATGTCGAAGCACTGACCCATTCGCTGGCCACTGCCGCGCGCGCCATCATCGACGAAGTCGAGAAGATGGGCGGCATGACCAAGGCGGTGGAAGCAGGCTTGCCGAAACTGCAGATCGAAGAGGCCGCAGCACGGCGGCAGGCCCGCGTCGACCGCGGTGAAGATGTGATCGTCGGCGTCAACAAATTCCAGCTCAAGGACGAAGCGCCGGTCGAAGTTCTGGACATCGATAACGTCGCGGTGCGCGACCAGCAGATCGCCCGTTTGAACACCGTGAAGAAAACGCGCGATGCGGCGAAGGTGAAAGCCGCGCTGGATGCGCTGGAGAAGGGCGCTGCCGGCAGCGAGAATCTTCTGGCGCTGGCGGTGGAGGCCGCGCGGGCGCGCGCCACGATTGGGGAGATTTCCGACAGTATGGAAAAAGTGTTCGGGCGCCATCGCGCCGAAATCCGCTCGATCTCCGGCGTCTATGGCAGCGCCTATGAAGGCGACAATGAATTTGCCGCCATTCATGGCGAGGTCGAAGCCTTCGCCAAGGCCGAGGGCCGCCGACCGCGCATTCTGGTCGCCAAGATGGGGCAGGATGGCCATGACCGTGGTGCCAAGATCATCGCCACCGCCTTTGCCGATCTTGGGTTCGATGTCGATATCGGGCCGTTGTTCCAGACGCCGGAGGAAGTGGCGAAAGACGCTATCGAATCCGACGTGCATGTGATCGGCGTGTCGAGCCAGGCGGCCGGGCACAAAACGCTCGTGCCGCAACTGATCGCGGCGCTGAAGAAACAGAAGGCGGACGATATTCTGGTGGTGTGCGGCGGTGTGATCCCGGCGCAGGACTATGCCTTCCTGCAGCAGGCCGGTGTTGCCGCCGTGTTCGGGCCGGGAACCAACATTCCCGAAGCCGCACGCAAGGTTCTGAATCTCATTCGCACGCGCCCGCTCAATCACGCGGCGGAATGATCAGCAGGCCGAGCCGCCGGTCAGCCGCCGCTCTTGCCTTTATCGATACCGTCGATGTTCAGCGCCGTCGTAACGGCTGCGACTACGCCATAAGGCGTGTCGGCCCACACCCGAAGCGGCACAGCGTAATTGCGGCCCGGAATCTTGCTGGGAAACGTGACGATCCAGGCGTGGATCACCGGAAAGCTGTCCCGCTCGTCCAGCACTTTCTGGCTAAACCCCGCGACCTGAACATAGCGTGCCTGACAGAGGATGGCGGTGCCCTTGTAGAGCCCGTTGTCCATCTCCACGCGCGTGTCTTTTTCCTTTTTGATCTCGATGTTGTAACGGCGCTTGCCGTCAAAAACGGGCGCGGTGACGTTGCAGGGATTGGCCGCATCGGCCCCGGCCCCGGTGGTGACGTAGACGATTGCACTTAACGGATCGAAGGTATCTTTCTTCTGTGCAGCGCTGACGGGATAGCGGGCAATGTCATAAGGCGGATTGGCGTAAAGCCGGATTGCGCCGCCATCGTCATAGCTGAGCGAGACTTCCTGCTTGTGGTTCGCGCGGCCGACATAGAAGGAATCATAAAGGCGTGGCTGAAAATCGCGGCCGCCGATTTCGCCTGTGGAGGTGGCCTGAATCCGCGATTGCCAGAAGGCGTTGACGACACCGGCGGTTTCGAGATTGGAGACGGCCCGGTATTGCTTGCCGCGGATGGCGGCATCGAGATCGACGCTACCGAGTTTGATGCCGCCGGCATAAAGCGTCATCGCCATTTTGAGGGTTGAGGCAGGCGCGGCCGTCGTCTGTGCCGCTTCGCCGCCTGCGGCAAATGCCGCGCCCGGCAGCAGGGCAACAAGAATGGCCATGCGCCAGCGGCGGAGAGATCCGGGGCGGGTGAACATCGCAAAAACTCCTTAACCACACTGCGCGTGTGCCCCGCACGCATCGAAAATTGCTTTGCCACTATGGCCCGATTATGACGCGAGGGAAGGCTGGAGATTTTGCGTGAGATCATGACGGACCGGACCCAGGCACTGGCACAGGCGATTATAAAGGGAGACCGCCGCGCGCTGGCCCGCGCCATCACACAGGTGGAATCCACCCGGGCGCAGGATCAGGCGGCTTCGGAAGCCCTGTTGAGTGCGCTGCTGCCCCATACCGGCAAAAGCATCCGCATCGGCATTTCGGGGGCGCCGGGGGCGGGGAAATCCACCTTTATCGAGAGTTTCGGCAAATATCTGACCGGCGAAGGCCACAGGGTGGCGGTGCTGGCGGTCGATCCATCCTCACGCCGGTCGGGCGGCTCGATCCTCGGCGACAAGACGCGGATGGAGCAGCTTTCGCGCGATCCGAATGCCTTTATCCGCCCGTCACCGGCCGGCACCACACTGGGTGGCGTGGCGCGGCGGACGCGCGAAACCCTGTTGCTGACCGAGGCGGCGGGCTTTGACGTTGTGCTGGTGGAAACAGTCGGGGTTGGCCAGTCCGAAACGGCGGTGGCCGACATGACCGATCTGTTCCTGCTGCTGTTGAGCCCGGGTGGCGGGGATGATCTGCAGGGAATCAAGCGTGGGGTGATGGAGCTGGCCGACATCCTGCTGGTGACCAAGGCGGATGGCGATCTGGTTGCGGCGGCGCGCCGGGCGGCGGCGGACTACCGGCTGGCGCTGCGGCTGATGCGGCCGAAGCACAAGGGCTTGAACGCCCATGTGTTAACAGTGTCCGCATTGGAAGGGGCGGGGATTGCGGAATGTTGGGCCGCGATCACGGCGTTTCGTGATGCGCTGGCGGCGGATGACCGTCTGAATCGCCAGCGGGCCGAACAGGCGCGGAACTGGTTCTGGAACGAGGTGCAGAGCACGCTGACGGAGCGAATTCTCTCCGATCCCGCCCTGGGCGCGCGGGCCAATGTGCTGGAGGGGGAGGTGGCCGCCGGTGCCGTCCTGCCCCAAAAGGCGGCGCGGACCCTGCTGTCGTTCCTGGAGGGTGGGCCGGGCAAAGGGGCTTGAGCGGTCGCACTTGACCGCAAAGCGTCAAAACCCTATGAGACCCCCTCTTTTCAAGCCGAATTCAGAGAGTTTCGCCATGTCTCGCCGTTGCGAATTGACCGGTAAGGGCCCAATGGTTGGCCACAATGTCAGCCACGCCAACAACAAGACCAAACGGGTCTACCGCCCGAATCTGCAGACCATTTCGCTGGCGAGCGATGCACTGGGGCAGCATGTGACGCTGCGCATCAGCATGGCGGCGCTGCGCACAATCGACCGTAATGGCGGTATCGATGCGTTCCTGCTCAAGGCCCGCGATGCCAACCTGTCGGCCCGCGCCCTGCGCCTGAAGCGCCAGATCGCGAAGAAGCAGCAAGCCGCGGCCTAATTCTTTTCGCTGAAGTTTACGCCGCTTTGCGGTGAGACTTGCGCCCGGCGCCACGGCGTCGGCCATGGCCGGATTTGGCCTCGTCTTCCACGAACAGCGAGATCAGTTGATCGGTCATCGCGCCGCCAAGCTGTTCGGCATCCACAATGGTAACCGCGCGCCGGTAATAGCGCGTCACGTCATGGCCGATGCCGATGGCCGCCAGTTCAACATCCGATTTGTTTTCAATGTCTTCGATGACGTGCCTGAGATGCCGCTCGAGGTAGTTGCCGGCATTGACCGACAGCGTTGAATCATCCACCGGCGCACCGTCCGAGATCACCATCAGGATGCGGCGCTGTTCCGGCCGGGCGACGATGCGGTTGTGCGCCCACATCAGCGCCTCGCCGTCGATATTCTCCTTCAGCAGACCTTCGCGCATCATCAGGCCCAGGCTGCGGCGCGCGCGCCGCCACGGCTCATCCGCCGCCTTGTAGACGATGTGGCGCAGGTCGTTCAGCCGCCCGGGGTGGGGCGCCTTGCCGTCGGCAATCCATTTCTCGCGGGCCTGGCCGCCCTTCCAGGCCCGTGTGGTAAAGCCCAGAATTTCCACCTTCACCGCACAGCGTTCGAGCGTGCGGGCCAGAATATCGGCGCACATCGCTGCCACCATGATCGGGCGGCCGCGCATGGAACCGGAATTGTCCAGAAGCAGGGTGACGACGGTATCGCGGAAATCGGTGTCGCGCTCGCGCTTGTAGGACAGCGGGTACATCGGATCGATGACGATTCGCGGCAATCGCGCCGAATCCAGAATTCCTTCTTCCAGGTCGAAATCCCAGCTTCTGTTCTGCTGTGCCATCAAAAGCCGCTGCAGCTTGTTGGCGAGGCGCGAGACGACGCCCTGCATCGCCTGCAATTGCTGGTCGAGGAAGCTGCGCAGCCGCGCCAGTTCTTCGGCGTCGCAAAGATCGGCAGCGGAAACGATCTCGTCGAACTGCTGTGTATAAACGTGGTAGCCCCATTCGCTCTGTTGCGAGAACGCATTTTCGGGGCGCCAGGGCTGTGTGCCCTCATCAGGCTCCTGCGCATCGGAAAGCTCTTCGCTTTTCTCGGTGCGCATTTCGGTGGTGGATTCTTCGCCTTCTTCGCCCTCGGCCTCCGACAGATCGGCCTCGGCGGTTTCGGACGATTCGCTCTGCTGGCCGCCTTCCTGCGATTGCGGTTCGCCTTCGCCCTGTTCCTCCGACGATTCCTCGTTGTCGGGGGACGCGTCGTCACCGAGGTTGAGATCGCGCAGGATCGTGCGGGTCAGCCGGGCAAAGGCCTGCTGGTCGCGCAACACATCCTGAAGCTGGGAGAATTCCTTGCTGGCTTTTTCCTCGATATAGGGGCGCCAGAGATCGACGGCGGTCTGTGCGCACTCCGGCGGCGGCGCACCGGTCAGCTTTTCGCGCACCAGAAGGCCGATGACATCGGCAAGCGGGGCTTCGGCACGGTCACGCGCCTTGGCAAGGCCGCGCGCGTTGCAGCGCGCTTCGAGGCCGGCCGCGAGATTGTCCGCAACGCCTTTCATGGCGAGTGTGCCGATGGCTTCGACGCGGGCCTGTTCCGCAGCCTCGAAAACCGCGGCGCCGTCCTGCGATTGCGGGCGGAAGCGGTCGTGAATGGAATCTTCGTGATAAGCCCGGCGCAGCGCCTGTGCATCGCCCGCGCCACGGACGATCGCCACCTCGTTCGGCGGCAGATTGCGCGATGGCTGCGGCAGGCGGGCCTTCAGCCCTTTGAGCTGCGGCGGTTCGGTGGTGAAGGTGACTTCCAGTTCCGGCTCGCCCGCGAGCGCGCGAACGGCCGTTCCCACCGCGCGCTTGAACGGTTCGGCAGGATTTTCGTTCTTCATGCCACCAGAACTTTGGCCGCGCTTTCCGGTAGATCCTCACCGAAGCAGCGCTGATAGAACTCGGCCACGCTGGAGCGTTCCAGTTCATCGCATTTGTTGAGGAAGGTCAGCCGGAAGGCGAAGCCGACATCGTTGAAGATGTCCGCATTCTCGGCCCATGTGATCACTGTGCGCGGACTCATCACGGTCGAGAGATCGCCGTTGATGAAAGCATTGCGCGTCATGTCGGCCACGCGGACCATGGCGGCGATCTGTTTTTTCTTTTCGGGCGTCGCGTTGTAGGAGGGCACCTTGGCCAGAATGATCGCGACTTCGGATTCATGCGGCAGGTAATTCAGGGTGGCGACGATGCTCCAGCGGTCCATCTGGCCCTGATTGATCTGCTGCGTGCCGTGGTAGAGCCCGGTGGTGTCGCCGAGCCCGATGGTGTTGGTGGTCGAGAACAGGCGGAACGCCGGATGCGGGCGGATGACACGGTTCTGGTCGAGCAGGGTCAACTTGCCCTGCACCTCCAGCACGCGCTGGATCACAAACATCACGTCCGGGCGGCCGGCGTCATATTCGTCGAAGGTCAGCGCCACCGGATGCTGCAGCGCCCAGGGAAGCAGGCCTTCGCGGAATTCGGTCACCTGCTGGCCGTCCTTCAGCACGATGGCGTCCTTGCCCACGAGGTCGATACGGCTGATGTGGCTATCCAGATTGATGCGGATACAGGGCCAGTTCAGCCTCGCCGCCACCTGTTCGATGTGCGTCGATTTGCCCGTGCCGTGATAACCCTGGATCATGACCCGGCGGTTGAAGGCAAAGCCCGCCAGAATCGCCAGCGTGGTTTCGCGGTCAAAACGGTAGGCCTCATCGAAATCCGGAACATATTCCGTCTTCTTTGAAAACGCCGGAACCTTCATCGCAGCGTCGAAGCCGAAGGTCTTGCGCACGTCAACAGTGGTATCGGGCGTCAATGTGGGATCGAGGCCCTGTGGGTCAGTCGTCATTTGCATCCATCCGGAACGCGGGTCATGAAGCGGCGTGGCCTTCCGCCGCAAGGGAACAGGGGCGCTGTGTGACGCCCCTCAGTCTAGGTCAGTCCCGCAGCGCGCAACACGCTATAGGCCTTGATAACCTGCTTCAGACGCTCCTCGGCGCCCCGATCACCGCCGTTGGCATCGGGATGAAACCGCTTCACAAGCTCCTTATACCGCAGCTTTATCTCGTGCAAGGAGGCGCCCTCCTCAAGGTTGAGGACCGAAAGTGCCTGAATTTGCACGCCCGTCAGGCGTCGCACCGGGGCACGCGGGCGGGCGGGCTCCGCCTCGCCCGTGAAGATGCCGAAATCGTCCTTGAACGAAAATGTCGCCTCACCCGTTCGCGCGCGGGCCGCCCGCTTGCCAAGCGGCCAGGTCGGGCGGTGACCGATCACCGCTTCGTTCTGGAACTGCTCAATCTCCGCATCCGTCATTCCGGCGAAGAAATCCCAAGCTTCGTTATGGGCGCGGGCATGGGCAAGGCAAAGCCAGAGATGTTCTTCCAGCCTCTCCCGGCTTTTGGGAACGCGGTGCGTTGCCTCTTCACGGCAGCCGCCAAAGCTGCAAACACGCACGGTCTTTTCCACGACCGGCTGTTTGTCCGGCTTGATCCGGATGTCGCCCAGGGATGTGTGACGGTTTCCTGCCATGTGTGAATTATGGGTGTGACGTTTAAAAAAACAAGAAATCCTCGCACTTGACTTCGCGTCGCGGATTCTTTTCAGAACCTTTCATGAGCTACGCCGCACGCATCGAGGAAAAACTGACCGCCGCCTTTCAGCCGGTGACGCTTTCGGTAGAGGATGAAAGCGCCCGCCATGCAGGCCATGCCGGAAGCAGGCCGGGCGGTGAAACCCATTTCCGGGTTCACATCGTGTCGGCCGCATTTCAGGGGCTTTCGCGGGTGGACCGGCAACGGAAGATTCATACCGTTCTCGCCAGCGAACTGGCGGAGCGTGTGCACGCGCTGACGCTTTCGGTCCAGACACCGGAAGAAGCCGCCCGTTAGGGTGAAGGGAGCGCCACTGCCCCGTCCGGCTTTGGCGGTGTCACGCGCAAGGCTGTGATCTGATTGCGCTGGCGGCGCAGGATTTCAAACATATAGCCGTAGAAGGCAAAACGCTGGCCCACTTCCGGGATCGCACGCGCTTCATGGATGACAAGACCGGCGATGGTGGTGGCCTCCTCGTCCGGCAGATCCCATTCCAGCACACGATTGACGTCGCGAATGGCCATCCTGCCGTCGATGTTGAAAGAGCCGTCGGGTTGCGGCCGGATGCCGGACGGCTCCTTGGCCTGATCCTGATCCGGTACCTCGCCGAAAATCTCATCGACGATATCCTCGAACGTCACCAGTCCCTGCAGATCGCCATATTCATCCACCACCAGTGCAAAGCGTGATTTGCGGGCGCGGAAGGCCTCAAGCTGTTCTTCGAGGCCGGTGGTTTCGGGCACATACCAGACCGGCTGGGCCAGGCTGACGAAATCGAAATCGTCGATCGCGCCGCCGCGTTCGGCGTAAACCCGCACCACATCGCGCAGATTGAGAATGCCGATGATGTTCTCCGTCTCGCCCTTCCAGACCGGAACGCGCATGTGATGCGTTTCGAGAACCGCATCGAACAGCGCGCGTGGGGGCAGGGCGGCATCCACGGTCACCATGTTCTTGCGATGGGTCATGATGTCGGCGATGCGCAATTCGCGCAGGTCGAGAACACCGCCGATCATGTCGCGATGCTCGCGTTCGACGGTACCTTCGACGTGGTGCAACTCGACCGTACCGCGGATTTCCTCATGCGGCGGCACCAGTGCCGTCTGCATGCCCTGCTGGCGGATGCCGAACAGCCATAGCGCCTTCCAGACGACAAACTGCACCGCATTGATTGCTGGCGCGAACACCGTGACCACACCGCTGAGCGGGCGGGCGACGAGGAGGGCAACGCGATCCGTCTGGGTAATGGCAACCGTTTTCGGCATCACCTCGGCAAAGACAAGGATCAGGACGGTCATCGCAAGGGTTGCAATCACCACAGCATTGCCGGGCAGCCTCGTTTCAAGCGCGCTGGTCGCGATGGAGGAGGCGAGAATGTTGACGAAAGTATTGCCGAGAAGAACGGCGCCGATGAATCGCTCCCGATTTGCCAACAAGGCATTGACGTTCGCGGCGGCGCGGGAGCCATCCCGTTCGAGCTGGAACATCCGTCCGCGGGAAACCGCCGTCAGCGCCGTTTCCGACGCCGAAAAGAAGGCGGAGCACAGCATCAGGAAAACAATCGCACTTATGGCAAGTGCCAGGCCATCCATTGTGGTGTCCTCACCGGTCTCAAAAAGGGGAAGTATAGCGCGCGATGTCCGCCTCAGGCGGAGAGAATTTCGTGCAAGGCGTCGTCCGGCACATCCTGCGTGACGAAGGCTTTGCCGAGTCCGCGCGTGAGGATGAAGGTGAGTTTGCCGCCTTCGGCCTTTTTGTCATGTGCCATATGCGCGATCAGCACGTCTGCCGCAGGCCGCGGCCCCGGTATATCGGCGATGGCGGCGGGAAGACCCACGGTGCGCAAATGGCGCTCCAGCCGCACCACATCGTTGACCGGACACAGGTTCAGGCGTGCGGAAAGGCGCAACGCCAGTGCCATGCCGACCGCCACGCCTTCGCCGTGCAGCAGGCGCTCGCTATAGCCCGTGGCGGCTTCCAGTGCGTGGCCGAAGGTGTGACCGAGATTGAGAAGTGCGCGCTCCCCCGCCTCACGCTCGTCGCGGGCCACGATATCGGCTTTCATTTTGCAGGAATGGGCGACGGCATGGATACGCGCTTGCGTATCGCCGGAGACGACTTTGGCGCCGTTTGTTTCCAGCCAGCCGAAGAAATCTTCATCGCCAAGGGCACCGTATTTGACGACCTCCGCATAACCGGCCCGCAGTTCGCGCGGCGGCAATGTGGTCAGCGTGGTGACATCCGCCAGCACGATGCGGGGCTGATGAAACATGCCGATGAGGTTTTTGCCCTGGGCCGTGTTGATGGCGGTTTTTCCGCCGACGGAGGAATCCACCTGTGCCAGCAATGTGGTGGGGATTTGTGCGAACGCGATGCCGCGCTTGAGCACACCGGCGGCAAAGCCGGTCAGATCGCCGATCACCCCGCCGCCCAGCGCAATGATAAGCCCGCCGCGCTCCACTCCGGATTCGAGCAGTGCGGTGCAAAGGCTTTCCAGTCCCGCAAAGCTTTTCGTGCCTTCACCGGGCGGCAGCACAATGGGCCGGTTCTGAATGCCGGCGGCGGTCAGTGCGTTCTGCAATGCCGGCAGATGGCGGACCGCAACATTTTCGTCGCTGACCACCGGCACGGTACCGCGTGCAAACGGTGCCAGCAGATTGCCCGCTTGCGCCAGAACACCGGCACCGGCATGAATGGCATAGCTGCGCGGGCCAAGGCCGACATCGATGCGAACGCTCATGCCATCACCCCGTTTTCGCGCAGCGTGGCAATGATGCGTTCCACCGCCGTGGCATGCGGGCCGTCGCCGCTGTCCACCGTGATATTCGCCTGCGCGTAGAATGGCTCCCGCTCCGCGAGCAGGCGGGTTAGCGTTTCGCGCCGGTCGCCATTGTTCAGAAGCGGACGGGTGTCACGGCGTTGGACACGGGTGAGCAGAACTTCCAGCGGGGCCTTGATCCAGATGGTCACAGCCTGCCTTTGAAGCGCCTGCCGGGTGGTCTCATCGATAAAGGCGCCGCCGCCGGTTGCCAGAACGTGTGGCGCCTCGGTCAGCAGCCGCGCAATGACGCGACGTTCCCCGTCGCGGAAGGCGGCTTCGCCGTAACGGGCGAAAATCTCGGTGATGGAGCAGCCAGCCGCCTGTTCGATTTCGCTGTCGGCATCGCGGAACGGCAGGTTCAGCCGCGCGGCAAGGCGCCGCCCGACCGAGCTTTTGCCGGCTCCCATCATGCCGACGAGGGCGATTGTGCGATCAATACCGCTCATGGGCGTTGGTTACACCGCCTTGGCGCCCACGCCTAGCCCGGCAACCGGTGATGGTTACGCCCTTGCGTTCGGGGTCCGATATCCGCCACAAAGCCATGAGACGAATCACCACGAACCAGCAGGGGCCGATTTGCCATGGGTTGGGGTTTGCGCGTCCTTCTCGCGATTATCGTTCTGGCCATCATCGGCGGCTTTGGCTTGCTGTTCTATGCCAGCACGCTGAGCCCGCCACAGACGGCCTTTGAGCAGACGCTCTCCAATGACCGCTTCCCGGGGTAGCGGCAAATCCCGCCGGATGCCCGGCGCGGCGGAAGCGATCGAAACTTTTCTCGACATGATGAGTGCCGAGCGTGGCGCCAGCCAGAATACGCTGGCCGCCTACCGTCGCGATCTTCTGGATTTCGCAGGCTTTGTTACGGGGCGCGGGCGGGCGATGCCGGGCGCCAGCCGCGATGACGTAAAGTTCTATCTGCAAAGCTTGTCCGAAAGCGGCATGGCGGGTTCGTCGCAGGCGCGGCGGCTGTCGGCCTTGCGGCAGTTTTTCGGTTTCTCCTACAGCGAGGGTTTTCGCACGGACGATCCGACCGATGCGGTGGAAGCACCGCGCCGGGGCCGTGTGCTGCCGAAAGTGCTGTCGGGCGAGGAGGTGGAGCAATTGATCCTCACCGCGCGGCAAAATACCGACAAATCGGCGGAGGCGCGGCGGCTGCTCTGTATCGTGGAGATGCTCTACGCCTCCGGCCTGCGGGTGTCGGAGCTGGCAACGCTGTCTCACGCCGCTGTCCGCGGCCGCGATACGCTTCTGGTGAAAGGCAAAGGCGGTAAGGAACGGATTGCGCCGCTAAACCGGCCGGCCCGTGAAGCGATGGAATCCTATCTCGCCGTGCGGGAGGTATTTCTGCCGCAAGGGGCGCGGCGTGCGGTGGCCGAACGCTATCTTTTTCCGTCGCGCTCCGCCGAAGGGCACCTGACGCGCCGCCGTTTGCACCAGATGCTGAAAGCGCTTGCCGCAAAGGCAGGACTCGATCCCGAACGGCTGTCGCCGCATGTGCTGCGCCATGCCTTCGCCACCCATCTGGTAGAGGGCGGGGCCGATCTGCGCAGTGTGCAAATGCTGCTTGGCCACGCCGATGTCGCGACCACACAGATTTACACCCATGTGGCGCGCGACCGGCTGGAAAAGACCATGGCCGAGGCCCATCCGCTGGCCCGCAAACCGGCCACCCCGCGACGCTGAGTGCCGGTTGACGGGGCGGCGCTGGCGGGCCACGCTGTTCGCAGTTGCAGCAAATGGGGACATATTGTGAGCTTTACCGCCATCGAGCGCCAGGCGCCCGTCCGTCTTTACCGGTCCAAATTGTTTGTGCCGGGCTCCCAGACCAAATTCTTTGAGAAGGCGGCGGCCGGGCCTGCCGATGTGGTCTGTCTCGACCTCGAAGATGCGGTGGCGCCCAACGACAAGGAGGTGGCGCGGAAGAACATTGTGGCGGCCCTGAACGACGTGAACTGGGGCAACAAGACGGTGACGGTTCGCGTCAACGGCCTCGATACGCCGCTTTGCTATCAGGACGTGCTGGCGCTGGTGGAGAAGGGCGGCGAACGCCTCGACGCGATCATGATCCCGAAAGTGGGTCGCGGCGCTGACATTTATGCGATCGATATGCTGATCACGCAGGCTTCCGCCGCGGTGGGCCGCAAGAAGAAGATCGGTCTCGAAGTCATCATCGAAAGCGTGCTCGGTCTCACCAATATCGATGAGATTGCCGGTTCGTCGAAGCGCCTCGAAAGTCTACACTTCGGCGCGGCCGATTACGCCGCCAGCCAGGGCATGCGCACCACCAACATCGGCGGCGGCAATGCCGACTATGTGATGCTCACCGACAAGGACGAGAAGGGGGAGCGCGTTCGCCACTGGAACGACCTCTGGCATTTCCCGCTGTTCCGTATGGTGCAGGCGGCCCGCACGCACGGCCTGATGGCAATCGACGGACCGTTCGGTGACTACGGCGATCCGGATGGTTTCCGCGTGCAGGCGAACCGCACCGCGATCCTCGGCTGCGAAGGCAAGTGGGCCATTCACCCGAGCCAGATTGCGCTTGCGAATGAAATCTACACGCCGCCCGCGAAGGAAGTGGAGCGGGCAGAGGCCATTCTGGCCGCGATGGATGAGGCGCATAAGACGGGTTCTGGTGCTGCCGCGCTGAAAGGCGTGCTGATCGACGCCGCCTCGATCCGGCAGGCGCAGAACATCGTCAAGCAGATGCAGATGATCCGGGAAAAGGCGACGTCGTAACCCTCGCGCGTAGTTCCTTCGTCCATTTAATGGCATTGAATCCGTCATCAATTGGTGACAGATTCGTGCCATGGATGGAGATCGGCAAATGCGTACCACGATTGCCCTCGACGCCGCGCTTGTGGCGCGGGCGCAGGCCTTTACCGGTTACAAGGAAAAATCCCGGCTGGTGCACGAAGCACTGAAAGCGCTGATCGAACGGGAAGCGGCGCGCCGGCTGGCCCGGCTTGGCGGCAGCGAACGCAAGGCGAAACCCATTCCACGCCGGCGGCCACAGCGGCCGTGATCCTGGTCGATACGTCCGTCTGGATTGATCATTTGCGCAAGGGTGATGCACAGCTCACGCGGTGGCTCACCGATGGACTAGTGCTGGTGCATCCCTTTATCGTGGGTGAAATCGCGCTGGGTTCGCTGCGCCAGCGCAAGCTCATATTGGAATCCCTTCAGGATCTGCCGCAAGCTATTATTGCCAGCGACGCGGAATTGTTGCGCGCGATTGAAGACTGGAACTTGGCGGGTAGCGGGATCGGTTATGTCGATGCGCATCTCCTGGCTTCGGCCCGGTTGAGTGACGCCACCCGCCTGTGGACGCGTGACAGAAAGCTCAATGGTGTCGCTGCACGCCTCGGGCTGGCACTATGAGCTTCAAACCTATGTGGTTACACCAGAAGGGTGCGTCGTAACCGCGCGCAGAATCCGGGTCAGCTTTTCGGGGTTGCGCATCACGTAAAGCGCGGTGATACGCCCGTCTTCGCATTCAATGGTCATGGTCGAGACCACCTGATCGCCGCCCGTGATCAGGATGCTGGGCTGGCCGTTGATCTCTGTCGCGGTGAGGCGGACCGGCGCGAGGCCATAGAATTTCCGCCACAGACCGGCAATCAGCCGCGTGACGCGGTCGATGCCGAATACCGGATTGCGCGCAGCCGATACATGGCCGCCACCATCGGAATAGAACACCACATCGTCGGCAAACAATGCGCCCAGTTCCGCCGTATTGCCGGTCGTGACGGCTTGCGCGAAGCGCGCCAGCATCTGCTCGTGTTGCTGCCGGGAAACGGTGTAGCGCGGGCGGTCGGCCTTCACCCGCTCCCGCGCGCGGGAGACGAGCTTGCGGCAGGCGGCTTCCGTCTTGTCCAGCATGGCGGCGATTTCGGCGTATTCGCAATCGAATGCGTCATGCAGGATGAGGGCCGCGCGTTCTTCCGGCGACAGCCGTTCCATCGTGTGCAGCAGGGCGAGCGACAAATCCGATGCCAGTTCGGCGTGTGCGGCCGGATCAGTGGTGGACAATGTGCGCATATCATCCGGCATCAGCGGTTCGGGCAACCACGGTCCGACATAGGTCTCCCGTTTCGAGCGCGCCGACCGCAGGGTATCGAGCGCAAGCCGGATGGTGACGGCGGAAAGCCATGCGCGTGCATCGCGGACGACGTGCGTATCCTGGCGGTGCCAGCGCAGCCAGGCTTCCTGCACGATATCTTCCGCGCCCGACATTTCACCCAGCATACGATAGGCGAGGCCGAGAAGATGCGGCCGGACCTCGGCGAAGCGGGTAGTGGCGTCATCCATCATGCTGCCTCTTTTATAGCACTATCAGCCCGCGTTCGCCGAAGCGGTTGCGTGCTTTTTCGACCAGTTCCAGCGTGTTCCCATCCGTCGCCACCGCAATGCCACAGCGAAAGGCGAGGGCGGCATCTGGCCCCGGCCTGATCACGCTCCTCCCTCTCTGGCGCGCAGCCATGCAAGCGCCATTCCGAGGAACGACACGCCGACCACACCGATGGTTTCAGAAACGATGAAGGCTGTGCCTTGCGGGAAGCCGTGCATGCCCCAGCCCCATATATGAAACAGGGCGTGGACGAACGGGAAGGCCGCACCGGCAAGAGCATAGGTGCCCGCACGGGGCCCGTTTCGTGCGCCCAGTAGCAGGCCGAGCCCGCTTAGCAAAAAGGCAAAGCCGATATCGGGTATGAAATGCAGATTGGTAGGGCCTGTGTGGATCACGCCGGGGACCGCGAGATACCAGCGCGAAGGCGCCAGGACCATGAAAAGGCCGTTGGCGGCGTGGAATAGTCCCAAAAGAATCAATAAGATGCGGATCAACATGGCTTGACGCCCCGTCACATTCATTCATAAGACGGGAGAGCCCTTGGATTTGTGACGGCAAGAAACCAGTTTGGGTGGAAGGTACGCGATTTGACAGCCGGTACACCCCCTTGCCATACCGCCGCCCGTGCGTTTCCCCCCGGTGACGATGCCCATTTATCTCGAATTTGAACGCCCGATTGCCGACCTCGAAGGAAAGATCGTGGAACTGCGCCAACTGGCGGAGGAAGATCCCACGACCAATATCGACGACGAGGTTTCACGCCTTCAGGGCAAGGTCGATACGCTGGTCAAGCAGACCTATGCCAAGCTGACGCCGTGGCAAAAGACGCTTGTGGCGCGTCATCCGGCGCGGCCCCATTTCATCCATTATGCCGAGACGCTGTTCGAGGATTTCACACCGCTGGCCGGTGACCGGCTTTACGGTGAGGACCGTGCGGTGATTACCGGACTGGCGCGGTTCCGCGGTCGGCCGGTGGCGGTGATCGGCCAGGAAAAGGGCCACGACACACAAACCCGCCTGACACACAATTTCGGCATGGCGATGCCGGAAGGCTATCGCAAGGCGCAGCGGATTTTCGATCTGGCCGACCGTTTCGGCCTGCCGGTGCTTTCGTTTGCCGATACTTCCGGCGCCTATCCGGGCGTGAGCGCGGAGGAGCGGGGCCAGGCCGAGGCGATTGCGCGTTCTACGCAGGCAGGGCTCAATCTGCGTGTGCCGTTCATTGCCACCATCATCGGGGAAGGGATGTCGGGCGGCGCGCTTGCCATCGCCACGGCCAATCGCGTGTTCATGCTGGAGCATTCGATTTATGCCGTGATCTCGCCCGAAGGCTGCGCCTCCATCCTGTGGCGCAGCGCGGACAAGGCGCAGGACGCCGCCGCCGCGATGAAGATTACCGCGCAGGATCTGCTCGACCTGAAAGTGATCGATGCCGTGATCCCGGAGCCGATGGGCGGCGCGCATCGCAACCCCGAAGCGGCCATCAACAGTGTGGGCGACACGATCGAGCGTGCGCTGAACGATATGGCCAGCATGGGCGGCGAACAGATCCGCAAACAGCGGCGCGAGAAGTTCCTCGGCATCGGCCGCAATCTGTCGTAACGAGAGCTGGAGACGGACGTGGACAAAGCCGAACTCGACGCCCTGCTGAAGCGGACGGAAGAGGCCGCGCACGGCCTGATGAACGGCGATCCGTCAGGTTTCGATGCGCTGATCACGCAGAAAAGCGATTTCACCATTTTCGGCCCAACCGGCGGGCCGGCGCCGATGAAGGGTTCCGCCGAATGGCGCAAGGTTGCGCCCGCCGCCGCCGGTATTTTCAAAAAGGGCGAGGCGAAGCTGGAATTGTTCTCGGTCCACGAGTGCGGCGATCTGCTGGTGCTGGTTCTGCTTGAACATCAAACCGTGACGTTCAGCGGCGATAGCGCGCCGCAAAGCTGGAGCCAGCGCGTAACGCAGGTTTACCGGCGCGAAGATGGCGACTGGAAAATCGTGCACCGCCACGTCGACCCGCTGGTGACCAAGCGCACGCTGGCCGATGCGAAGATTATCGCGCGCGCCTGATCTGCCCACCGGTCAAAGTGCGCGGGCAAAGGCGCGGATATCGCCCACCAGATCGTCCGGCCGCTCCAGCGCCGCGAAGTGGCCGCCCTCGGTGAAGTCCGTCCAGCGCACGACGTTCAAATGCCGTTCCACCATGCTGCGCGGCGGAAACGGAATCAGGTCGACCGGAAAATTGGCGATACCGACCGGCTTTTCCAGCCGCGCCTTGTCGGGGACCGGCGTACCGGAACGGTCTTCCGCCAGCCCGCGATACATCCATGTCGCGGTGTTGAAGCTGCGGGTGACGAGATAGATCATCACATTGGTCAGAAGCTGATCCATTGTGTAGACGTTCTCGAAGCCTTTGCGCGTGTCGGACCAGCCGTAGAATTTCTCCACGATCCAGGCACACGCGCCGACCGGTGAATCCATCATCGCATAGGACAGCGTCTGCGGCTTGGTGGTGTGCTCCTGGAAATAGGCGCCCTCCATCTGGAACAGTTGCTGGGCGCGGGCGGCATATTCCATTTCTTCCGGCGTTTCGGGATGCACGCCGGGGGAGCGCCAGCCGAACATGTTGAGATGCACCGCCCTGCAGCCCGCACCGTCATATCCCATCCAGCCCGAAATGGCCGAACCCCAGTCGCCGCCCTGCGCGATGTAACCGGGAAGGCACAGCACGTCGCGCATTAATTTGTCGAAATAGCGCGCGGTGGTGCGTGGCCCGATCGGGCGCGCCGGCTTGCCCGAAAATCCATAACCCGGCAGCGATGGTACGATCACTGTGAAGGCGTCCTCCACCAAGCCGCCGAAGCGTTCGGGATGCGCCAGCTTTTCGATGATGTGCAGAAACTCGAACACCGATCCGGGCCAGCCATGGCTGAGGACCAGCGGGCGCGGTGAAGGGCCGGAACCGTCTTCGCGATAGAAATGAATGTCGAGGTCATCAACCTTTGCGATGAACTGCGGAAAGCGGTTCAGCGCCGCCTCCCATTTGCGCCAGTCATAGCCGCTGGTCCAATAGGCGCAGAGTTTTTTCATGTAATCGAGGTTGGCGCCGTAAGCCCATGTGCCGTCGAGGCCATCGCCGCGCGGCATCTCATGCCATTCGTAAGCCTCAATGCGGGTGCGGATGGCATCGAGGCGTTCCTGCGGAATGTCGATGTGGAAAGGGCGTGGCGTGCTCACTTGGATTCCTCGTTCAGCTTGCAATCGGTGAGAGAGGCGCCCGGCGTTTCAAACGTGGCGACGCCTTGATGCTCCCACAGCGTGGTCTTGCCGTCACTATATTTTGCGCCGGAGCCCGAAATCGTGCGCGGCAACTGGAAGGTTTGTCCTTGCACGCGAACCGTCACGGTTTCGCCGCCGGCCGGATAATCCGCCATAATGTCGAGATCGAGGGCGCAGCGGTAAAGAACATATTTTGCGTTTGCGGGGCCCGTGGCCAGCAGCATGACGCCCACAAAGACGAGAAGGCCGCGCATCATTGCCCGTTCTCCGTTCCGGTTCCGGTTCCGGATCGGAGGATAGTGTGCCACGGCCGCGAAAACAAAAAGGGGGGCGATAAGCCCCCCTTTCGGCATCGATTGCGGCGTGGCTGTTATTTGGACAGTTCGACCAGCAGCGACGAAACCCAGCCTTCATTGCCGAGTTCGTCTTTCACCTGCCACCACACGCCATCCTTCTGGCCCGTGGGGTAAAGCATCATGCCGGGGTCGAGCGTGCGCACGACTTTGCTTTTCGCCGACGGGCTTGTGTAGAGGTGGCCGGGCTTGGTCATCGTGACGGCCTGGGTCTCATTGGCCTGCGAGGCATTGGCCGGAAGGCCGCCGAGCTGCGCAATCAACTTGGTATAGGCGTCAAGGTAAGCGAGCGTGATAACCTGACCGATTTCGGTATCGGCATAACCGGTCGCACCGGCGGCACCGAAACCGCCCCAGCCGAACACGCCACCGCCGCCGCCCCACGACAGGTCGCTCTTCGTGGAATGACCTTCTTCCATCGCCACCTGCTCCGACGAGCGCACATCGGTGACGGTCAGCACCACGTCGGCGGTTTTCTTGTTGATGTTGATACCACCAACCAGGCCACCGACAGGGCCCCCGATGAAGCCGCCCAGAATGCCGCCAATGTTCATGCCGCCGGAATTGTTGTTCTTGGAAACAAGATCCGGGACGAGAACGTAATCGGCCGCTTTGATCTGGCCCTTGCCCATGTTGGAGCCCTGGCGTAGATCGCCGCCGGAGGCGAGCGCCCGCTCAGCCTGGATGGCGGCCATGCCTTTGCCGCGATCGACCAGGCCGAAACAGCCCGAACGCATGGCAAAGACCTTCAGCAGCGCTTCGGGCGAGCCGAGGCCATATTGGGTCCACCAGTTGGTTTCGGGTTCGACCACCGCGAGTGTGCCGAGACGATGGGTGCAGCGGGGAAGTTCAGCCTCTTGCTGTTGCCGCTGTTCCTGAGCGGTTTCGCCGTAAGCCGATGAAATCGCAGGGATCATCATGCCAAGCGCCATCGCACTGATTGCGAAAGCGCGCAGCGATAGTTCGGTGCGCATAAAATCCTCTTTTGAAAAAGTTCAGCCCCAAGACGCGGCAGATTTGCCGCGCCTGATGTTAGAACAGGTGCGGCGAAATTCAAACATTTGTAATGTGGCTATAGGCGATCTCTATGACCGGTCAGGTCACACAAGGGCGCCGTGACAATGTTTGAATTTCCGGCCTGAACCGCAGGGGCAGGGGGCGTTGCGCTGTACCTTGCCCCATGTGGACGGGTCGTTGGGGTCCGGTGTCACGTCTTTGACACGGACAACGCGGACAGGCGTGTCCGCGAATGCGTCATTGCCGCCCACTTCTTCCTCTCCGGTCAGCGGATCGACGTGAGAGGCGAACATCTGCAGCGGCGGGCGTTGCTCGATCTCGGGTGGCTGCTCAACATTGATCTGGATCGTCATCAACTGGCGCACGACGTCGGCGCGCAGTTTCGCGAGCAGGCCCTCGAACAGTTCGAAGGCATCCTGTTTGTATTCGTTCAGCGGATCGCGCTGACCATAGCCGCGCAGGCCCACATACTGGCGCAGATGGTCAAGGTTCACGATATGCTCGCGCCAATCGTGATCCAGTGTCTGCAGCAGGATCGCCTTTTCGATGTAACGCATCACATCGGTGCCGGCATTGGCAGTACGTTCGGCGGCGCGGTTTTCGACCGCCTTCAAAAGACGCTCGCGTACTTCCTCTTCGGCGATACCTTCTTCCTGGGTCCAGTCCGGGATCGGCAACTGCAGGCCGAAGATGTTGTCGGCTTCTTCGGCAAGGCCAACTGCATCCCATTTTTCCGCATAGGATTTTTCGGGGATGTGGCGCATCACCATGTCATCGACCAGCCGTTCGCGGAAATCGCTGATCTGATCGCTGACGTCATCGGATGACATGATCTCGCGGCGCTGCTCGAAGATCACGCGGCGCTGATCGTTCAGCACGTTGTCATATTTCAGGATGTTCTTGCGCATCTCGAAATTGCGCGCTTCGACCTTCTGCTGCGCTTTTTCGAGGGCCCGGTTGACCCAGGGATGGGTAATGGCTTCGCCTTTTTCCAGGCCCAGCTTTTGCAGCAGGCTGTCCATGCGCTCGGACCCGAAGATGCGCATCAAATCGTCCTGCAGGCTGAGGAAGAATTTGGAGGCGCCGGGGTCACCCTGACGGCCGGAACGGCCGCGAAGCTGGTTGTCGATGCGGCGGCTCTCATGCCGCTCGGTGCCGACCACATAGAGGCCACCGGCCGCCAGCGCGCGCTCCCTGTCGGCGGCGACTTCGGCCCGGATCTCATCGCTCAGCCGTTTCAGTTCGGCTTCGTCGGTAATGTCCTTCAACTCGTTCTGGATACGCATGTCGGCATTGCCGCCAAGCTGAATGTCGGTGCCGCGGCCGGCCATGTTGGTGGCAATGGTCACCGTGCCCGAAACCCCCGCCTGGGCAACGATGTTGGCTTCCTGCTCATGGTAGCGGGCGTTCAGGACGTTGTGCTTGACCTTGCGCTTCTTCAGCAGCTCCGACAGCAGTTCCGATTTCTCGATCGAGGTGGTACCGACGATGATGGGCTGGCCGCGTTTCTGGCACTCTGCAATCAGCTTGGTGATCGCGTCGTATTTTTCATCGAAGCTGCGATAAACCTCGTCATCGTGGTCGATGCGGCGTACCGGAAGGTTGGTCGGAATGTCCATCACTTCCAGACCGTAGATGTCGAGGAATTCGGCCGCTTCCGTCATGGCCGTGCCGGTCATCCCGGCGAGCTTCTTGTAGAGGCGGAAATAATTCTGGAAGGTGATCGAGGCCAGCGTTACGTTTTCCGGCTGAATCTCGACGGCTTCCTTCGCCTCCAGTGCCTGATGCAGGCCTTCGGAATAGCGGCGGCCCTGCATCATGCGGCCGGTGAATTCGTCGATGATGACGACCTGATTGTCCTTCACGATGTAATCGCGGTCGCGCTGGAACAGTTTGTGCGCCTTCAGTGCCTGATTGACGTGATGGACAAGAGTGATGTTCTCGCTGTCGTAAAGATCGCCCGTCGGCAGCATGCCCGCTTCGCGCAGCAGGTTGACCATATGCTCGTTGCCGGCGTCGGTCAGTGTGACGGTCTTCTGCTTTTCGTCCAGTTCGAAATCGTCATCGACCAGACCCGGGATCAGCGCATCCACGGTGCGATAGGTATCGGAGCGGTCGTCGGTGGGGCCGGAGATGATCAGCGGCGTGCGCGCTTCATCGACCAGAATGGAGTCGACCTCGTCGACGATGGCGAAGGCGTGGCCGCGCTGCGTCATCGTTTCGATCGAATACTTCATGTTGTCGCGCAGATAGTCGAAGCCATATTCGTTGTTGGTGCCGTAAGTGATGTCGGCGCCGTAGGCATCTTTGCGCTGCTCGTCGCTGAGGCCGTGCACGATGCAGCCGACCGTCATGCCCAGAAAGCGATAGATCTGGCCCATCCAGTCCGCATCGCGGCTGGCCAGATAGTCGTTGACGGTCACGACGTGCACACCATTGCCGGCCAGCGCATTGAGATAGACCGGCAGGGTGGCAACCAGCGTCTTGCCTTCGCCGGTGCGCATCTCGGCGATGCGGCCCTGATGCAGCACCATACCGCCCACAAGCTGCACATCGAAATGGCGTTGGCCAAGGGTCCGCTTGGCGGCTTCGCGCACCACCGCAAAGGCTTCCGGCAACAGCATGTCGAGGGTTTCGCCCTTGGCCAGCCGCTCCCGGAAGGCCGGGGTCATCGCCCGCAATTCCTCATCCGACATCGCCTGGAAGCGGGGTTCGAGCGCGTTGATCTCCTCGACCCTGCGCCACATGGGCTTCAGCTTGCGCTCATTGGCAGAGCCAAAAAATCGTCGGGCAAAGGCCTGAAGCATAAACGTCCTCGGATTGGGGCCGGATACGGCCGGTTGTGGCAGACCGGGTTGCCGTTCCGGCACATGCCACGCGGGTGCTGGCGCAAATCACGCCGGCGGGTGCGCGGGGGAGAGATAAGAACCGCTCTCCCCCTTGTCAATTCAAGCGGTTCGGGCCTAATCCCGCGCGCCGGCACCCGGATTTGCAGAGGTGCCCCATATATTGAGCATCGAAGGGATGGCCGCTATGACCACGGCGCGGCAAGCCACAGGGGGGAAACCCCGGTCTGCTAAACAGTCCAAGGGGATGGCTGAAACGCCACCGGCCGCCAAAGCGGCTGTGGCGCCTGCTGTTTCTCCGCTCGCGCCGAAAACGTACCCGGCTTTGCGCCCGCTCGCCGGGGTGCGCCTTTCCACCATCGCTGCCGGTGTGCGCTATCAGGGCCGCACCGACGTGTTGATGACGGTGTTTGCACCGGGAACACAGGTGGCCGGGGTCTTCACCCAGTCGAAGACCGCTTCCGCGCCGGTGGAATGGTGCCGGGCGCGGCTGAAGGCGGGAACCGCGCGGGGGTTGGTCGTGAACAGCGGCAACGCCAACGCCTTTACCGGCAAGGCGGGAATGGAGGCCGCCCGCAGCGTTGCCGAGTCGGCGGCCGGGGTCTTGGGCTGCCGGGCACAGGAGATTTTTCTGGCCTCGACCGGGGTGATCGGCGAACCGCTGGCGGCGGAAAAGATCACCGCGGTGCTGAGCGGGCTGGCGGAGAAGGGCGCCGCCGATGGCTGGCGCGCCGCGGCCGAGGCGATCATGACCACCGACACCTATCCGAAGCTTGCCACGGCGACGGCGGAGATCGGCGGCCGCCGGGTTTCCATCAACGGCATCGCCAAGGGCAGCGGCATGATCGCGCCCGATATGGCGACGATGTTGGCCTTTGTGATGACCGACGCCAACCTTCCGGCGGCGGTGCTCCAGGGCTTGCTGGATGCAGGCGTCAAAACAAGTTTCAATGCCATCACGGTGGATAGCGACACCTCGACCAGCGACACGCTTCTGGTTTTCGCGACCGGTAAAGGTGCGCAGCATCCTGCCATCACCAAGGCGAATGACAAGCGGCTGGCCGAATTCCGCCGCGCCTTCGACAGTGTGCTGCTGAACCTTGCGCTTCAGGTGGTGCGCGACGGGGAAGGGGCGCAGAAACTGATCCGGGTGGATGTGACGGGCGCGAAGTCGGACGATTCCGCCAGGCGCATCGCGCTTTCCGTCGCCAATTCGCCGTTGGTGAAAACTGCGATCGCGGGCAGTGATGCCAATTGGGGCCGGGTGGTGATGGCCGTGGGCAAGGCGGGGGAGCCTGCCGACCGCGACCGGCTGAGGATCAGTTTCGGCGATCAGGTGGTGGCGGAGAAGGGCGCACGCGCAGCCGCCTATAATGAAGCCGCGGCGACCAAGGCGGTTTCGGGGCGAGAGGTCGATATTGCCGTCGATCTGGGGCTCGGCAAGGGGCGTGCGCGGGTGTGGACCTGCGATCTGACCGACGGCTATATCCGCATCAATGGCGATTACCGTAGCTGAATGCCCGCAATCCTTCGGTAATTTCAGGTATTTACCATAAAATTTCGGGCCCGTTTTAAACCCGGCTTAAGACCGCGGGCCCATGCTGGAAGGGACGCACCATGACGCACCACAAACTGGTTCTGGTGGCAGCCTGTGTGCTGATCGATCCTGACGGCAGGGTATTGATCGCCCAACGTCCGGCAGACAAGGAGATGGCGGGGCTATGGGAATTTCCTGGCGGCAAGATCGAGCCGGGCGAGCGGCCGGAGGACACCGTTATCCGGGAGATGGCGGAGGAACTGGGCATCACCGTGCGGGAGCCCTGTCTCGCACCCTTCGTCTTCGCCTCACACAGCTACGAGAAATTCCATCTTCTGATGCCGTTGTTTCTGTGCCGGCGCTGGGAAGGCAGCGTGACGGCGCGGGAAGGGCAGGGGCTCAAATGGGTGCGCCCGCGCGAGCTTCCCAACTATCCCATGCCGCCCGCAGACCTGCCGCTGGTGCCGATGTTGCGCGACTATCTCTGAAGCTGCACGCATTCCGGGCGGCAAACGGCGGGGCCACGGCCATCGAATACGCCATGATCGCCGGGATCGTTTCCATCGCCATCGTGGCGGGGGCGACCTCGATCGGGATGACACTCAGCAGCACGTTCGAAGCGGTGGTCGCCGGTTTCCCATAAGAATTCTTATCCGTAAATATGTCACCCGCGGCCTTCAGTGTTTGTGTGACGGATCACCGGGGCGAGGCGGCACCGCATCGCCGGCCGGAATCTCTTTTGTGCCAAGCGCATCAGCCAGGCGGGCGCGTGCACTGCCGGGGCGAAGCGGCTTCTGCTGGCTTTCATGCGGTGCCCACCCAGCCAGATAAACGACGTCGAAGGTCGCGTTGAGCCGCCCGTCCGTGTTGCCATTCTCACGCTGGTAATGGGACAGCATTGCGGCCAGCGTATCGCGTCTGAGCGGGCGCTTCAGCCGTTCGATCAGCATGTTCGTCTCGCCCAGCGCGCGAAGATCTTCGATCAGCGTCTCAAAACGGCGATAGCGCACAATTGTCCGTTCGACATCGGTGACCGGCAGCGCGAATCCCGCCCGTTGCAGCAGGCTGCCCATGTCGCGCACATCGGCAAACGGTGCCACGCGCGGGCTGACGCCGCCCATGGTTTCCCCTTCTGCGGCGGCAAAAGCGGCACGCAATTCGTGCAGGGTCTCGCCGCCGAATAGAGCTGCGAGAAACAATCCATCGGGTTTCAGTGCGCGGCGGATCTGGATCAGGGTGCCCGGCAGATCGTTCACCGCATGCAGCGACAGGATACTGACGATCAGGTTGAAACTGCCTTCCGCGAACGGCAAGGCTTCCTCATCCAGCGTCAGGGATGGCATGTTCGGTGCCGCGATCCATTTATCGGCATGGGGTCGCAGTGCCTCGAAACATTCCGGGCGGATATTGAGGGCCAGCGCGGTTTCAAATGTGCGTTTGATGCCGCTGAGGCGTTCGGCCATCAGGGCCGCTGCTTCCACCGCCAGAAAAACGTCGCCGTTGCGGGCCAGCGCGCGCTTGCGCCGTTCGGCGTAAAGCTTGCGGTCGAAAATCTGTGGTGGACGATCTGCCATGAAAACTCGCCAATCCCGATCAGCGGGTTAATCTAGGCGCATGGATGCGGGGGCGGAAACGGGACACTTTCGCCGCAAAGCGGCGGCGTGGGGGCAGGGTACGCTCAATCTCCTGTTCCCGCCGCTTTGCATGGCCTGCCGTGCGCCGGTCGCCGCTGCGGGCCAGCTTTGTGCCCAGTGCTGGGGCAAAATCGCTTTTCTGGAAGGGGCGATGTGCGCCTGTTGCGGGTTGCCGTTTGATGCCGATCCGGGCGGTGAAATGCTCTGTGCCGCCTGTCATGCGGTACCCCCGGCGTTCGACCGGGCGCGCGCCGTGATGCGCTATGACGACGCATCGCGTGGGCTGATCCTCGCCTTCAAATGGGCGGACCGGCTCGACCTCACGCCGGGGCTGGCACACTGGCTGGACCGTGCGGGTCGCGCACTGACCGCCGAATGCGACCTGATTGTGCCGGTGCCGCTGCATCGCTTCCGGCTCTGGCGGCGGCGTTACAATCAGGCCGCGATTGCTGGGGCCGCGCTTTCGCGCCTGTGCGGCGCACCGTTCGATCCCTTTGTCCTGCGCCGCGTCCGGGCGACCGCCAGCCAGGGCACCATGCCGTCTGCGGCCGCAAGGCGGCGCAATGTGGCGGCGGCATTCGGGATTGCGGAACGGCGGCAGCCGTCGCTGCGTAGGCGCACCGTGCTGCTGGTCGATGACGTGCACACCACCGGCGCTACGCTTGAGGCTTGTGCCCGCGTGCTGAAGCGGGGCGGGGCCGCACGGGTTTTTGCCCTGACCCTGGCCCGCGTTGTTCGCCCGCATGAAGCCGCGCTATGATCGAAGCCGTATCTTGTGGAACCGGATATGGCCGATATCACCATTTATACGACACCGATCTGTCCCTATTGCCATCGTGCGAAATCGCTGTTGCAGCAGAAGGGGGCGAAATTCTCCGAAATCGACGTGTTCATGGATGCCAAGGCGCGGGCGGAGATGGAGGCGCGCTCCGGCGGACGGCGCACGGTGCCGCAGATTTTCATCGGGGATACCCATGTCGGCGGCAGCGACGAACTCTACGCACTGGAACAGGCGGGCAAACTCGACGCCCTGCTGGCGGGATAAGGGATGAGCACTTTTCGTGCCGCCTGTGTGCAATTGCGCTCAACCGATGATGTGGCTGAGAACATCCGCGTCACGTCGGATCTGATCCGCGCGGCGCATGCAAAAGGTGCCCGGTTCATCGCGACGCCGGAAAACACCACCCTGATGGCGCCCGATGGCGGCGCCAAGCTGGAGCGCAGTTTTGCGGAAGCCGACGATCCGGCACTCCTCGCCTTTTGCACGTTGGCGGAGGAACTGGGAATCTGGCTTCTGATCGGATCGCTCGCGATCAAGGTCAGTGAAAGCAAGACCGCGAACCGTTCGTTTCTGATCGGGCCAGATGGGCGGATCGCGGCGCGCTACGACAAGATCCATCTGTTCGACGTGCAATTGCCGTCGGGCGAGAAATACCGGGAATCGAATACTGTCGCGGGCGGCGGGCAGGCGGTGACGGCTGATCTGCCGTGGGGGCGGATCGGGCTCACCATCTGTTACGATTTGCGCTTCCCGCAGCTTTACCGCGCACTGGCCAAGGCGGGATCGTTCCTGCTCACCGTCCCATCCGCTTTTACGGAGACCACAGGCAAGGCCCATTGGCACACGCTGTTGCGGGCGCGCGCGATCGAAAATGGTGCTTTCGTGGTGGCACCTGCCCAAGGGGGCCATCATGCCAATGGGCGGCGCACTTACGGCCACAGCCTGATCGTGGCGCCATGGGGGGAGGTATTGGCCGAGGCCGGAACCGAACCGGGGGTGATCGTGGCGGATATCGATCCAGCCCTGTCAGCCGATGCCCGCGCCCGGGTGCCGAATCTGGAGCATGACCGGCCCTTTTCCGGCCCGTAAGTATCCATGCCGCTGGCACTCCCGCGCCGTAACTGCTTGCGGAACCGGGTATTTACCCCCATGTTCTATGTGTAATGGCCCCACGTTCTATGTGTAATGGATAGCGGTTGTGTGACCCGGTGCGCCAGGTATTGAGGAAGCGGTGATCGTTTATAGTTTGGCATGCCGGAAAGGCCATGCCTTCGAAGGCTGGTTCAAGGACAGCGCGGCTTATGACGAACAGGCGGCGGGCGGCAAGCTTGTCTGCCCGGTATGCCGTTCGCGCAAGATCGACAAGGCGCCGATGGCCCCGTCCCTGAAGGGCGCCGGCGTTGAAAAGAACAAACCCTCTGCCGCCGAACTGCAGAAAATGCGGCAGTTCATGACCGGTTTGCGCAAATATGTCGAAGAAAACGCCGAATATGTCGGTACCCGCTTCCCGGAGGAGGCGCGCAAGATCCATTATGGCGAAACCGACGAACGCCATATCTACGGTGAGGCGACCATTGAGGAAGCCAAGGAGCTGGTTGAGGAGGGCGTCGATGTTGCGCCCCTGCCGCCGGATCTCAACGACGCCAACTAACGCTGCCCTTTTCGGAAAATTGCACGGCCCGTGAGCCGCGAATCCCTCGGTCTGCCCTGTCACAGCGGGGCGGGCTGTTTCGTCTTTGTGGTGTGACAACAAAGGAGATGCCAATGACGGCACGAATGGACCCTTACAAGGCTTCACCCGGTGCGATGAAGCCGATGCAGGCGCTGGAAGCCTATATCCATCAATCGGGACTGGAACAGTCCTTGATCGAACTGGTGAAGATGCGCGCCTCGCAGATCAATGGTTGCGCATTCTGCATCGACATGCACGCGCACGATGCGCGCAAGGCGGGCGAAAGCGAGGAACGGCTCTACATGCTTTCGGCCTGGGAGGAATCGACCCGTTACACCCCGCGTGAACGGGCGGCGCTGGCCTGGACAGAGGCGCTGACGCTGATTTCGCAAACCCATGCGCCGGATGCGGATTATGAAGCGCTGATGCAGCACTTCAGCGAAAAGGAAGCGGCGGATCTGACGCTTCTGATCGGCACCATCAATGCGTGGAACCGCTTTGCCATCGGCTTCCGTTCCGTGCCGCTCAGCGAACGGGCCAAGGCCGCGTAATACGCTCCATGATGAGAATGGGGCCTGCGTGTCCCAACACACGCAGGCCCCAGCCGCATAGACCGGACAAACTGTCTGGCATGCTGCGGTTCGATATCGGTTTGCGGTAAAGACTGTGCGCGGTCTTGTTGCGCACGGCTCCGACCGGCGCGCAGACGATAGATCGGGCCTATACGCAGCCCGTCTCAAAACAATAGACAGCGCGTCTCAAATGAAGGGCGTGGGGCTCTCTTCAGCCCTTTAGGGCCTGCCCGTTTTGGGCGCGGTATTCCCCCGGCGTCAGGCCGAAGTGCTTTTTGAAGGCGCGGCCGAAAGATGCCGTGTCGGCATAGCCGGTTTCCCACGCGATGCGGGCCAGCGGCCGGCCCTTGGAAAGCATCCATCTGGCTTTGTCCAGATTGGCCTTGCGGATCACTTCGCCGATGGTCGTGCCGTGCGCGGCGAAAACGCGATAAAGATGCGCGCGTGAACAGCCAAGTATGCTGGCGATTTCGACGGCCGCGATCTGATGGGTCACAGCGTGGCGTTCGATGTAACGGCAGGCCGCCCTGTAAAGCGCATGCGTCGCGACGTTGTCGTCCCTGTCCAGCGGGCCGCGCGCCAACTGGCGCAAGCCTGTCAGCGCAAGGCCTGCCATGGATTGAATGGCGGCCGATGCTTCCTCCGGCCCGAGTTGGTCCCAATTGGCCGCGAGCAACTTCATTTGTGTCAGCACAAAGGGAAACAGGCCCGTCTCCGGCAGCCGCTGCACGGCGCGCAAGCCCAAATCGCCATGACCCAGTACCTGGGCGACGTATGGCTCGGGCAATGTCAGATAAAGATGCGAGAACCGTCCCGGCGAGGCCGAGGTCATGTTGTGCCTCGTATCCATCATGGTGAGGCCATTCGGGGTTTCGCCATAAAAGCCGCCATCACGATTGTGGCGGACTTCCACGATCCCGCTTTGCACATGGCTCAGCAGAATATGGTTTGCGGGCGCGCGGCCGAAATGGCTGACCACGCCGGTGCTTTTCGAATGGCCGAAAAGCGCACCCTCCGGCCCGAGACATTCGAGAATTTCACCCTCGAACTGATTTTCCGCGGTTGGGTCCGTCAGCCGCAAGTCGAGCTGCTGATGATGCGTCCGCCAGAAGTTGAACCGTTCCTGCGCCCGAACCGAATCGGTCGAAATACGATAGAATTCGCCAATATGCGGGCCGGTCATTTTTCGCGCGCGTCTTGTTGGGATTGCGAAAATACGCTGTGGAATATTCCGCCAAGCGTACAACCACAATTAAACAAAATAAATCCTATACGCGCACCGGCTCGTGATCTTTCGTGCTTGTGATCATGTAGTTAACGGCCAGGTCGTCGGACAGCCGCCAGTCCCATGTCAGCGGGTTGAATGAGACCCCCTGTATTTTCTGGACGTTGAGCCCGGCCTGTTCCAGCGCCTGTTGAAGTGTTGCCGGGCTGATGAAACGGCTCCAGTCGTGTGTGCCGCGCGGCAGCCAGCCCAGCACATATTCGGCGGCGAATTTTGCCAGCGCCAGCGAACGCAATGTCTTGTTCAGCGTCGCGACGATCATCAGTCCGCCGGGGGAAAGCATCTCTGCTGACGCCCGCAGGAAACTGTCGAGGTCGGCGACATGCTCCACCACTTCCATATTCAGGATCACATCGAAATGTGCACCTTCGACCGCAAGCGATTCGGCGGTGGTGGCGCGATAGGTGATGGCGAGCCCGCTTTCCGCGGCGTGGGCCCGGGCGGTCTCGACATTGCGCACCGCGGCATCCGCGCCGGTTACCGCAAAGCCCAGCCGGGCCATGGGTTCGGACAGCAGCCCGCCGCCGCAACCGATGTCGAGCAGGTGCAGGCCCTCGAACGGCCGCAGGCCTGTTCCGGCTCGGCGAAAATGGGCCGCGGCTGTGCCGCGGATGAAGCCAAGCCGGACCGGATTGAATTTGTGCAGCGGTGCGAATTTGCCTTCCGGATCCCACCATTCCGCGGCCATGGCGGAAAATTTCTCGATCTCGCTTGGATCGACCGAGGCTGGGCCACCCGGGGGCGATGCGTCCGGTGCCGCTGGGTCTGCCGCGTTTGCTTCTGCCGTGTTCATGGGCGGGACCATAGCGAAGCCGGCCGCCCCGGTCATCAGGAGCGGCGCAACCGGCAAAAAGTGGCGCTTAAAGCCCAATCCGCGCCTTCTGGCGCATTGAGTGGCACCGGCCTGCCGTCTATGTATCCCCTTCAGACAGCAAACGTGGTTCACAGCAGGCATGGCCAAAATCGTCATGAAATTCGGCGGCACCTCGGTGGCCGATCTCGATCGTATCCGGCATGTGGCAACGCTGGTGAAACGCGAGGTCGATCTCGGCAACCAGGTCGCCGTGGTGGTTTCGGCCATGGCGGGCGAGACCAACAAACTGGTCGGCTGGGTGCGGGAGCTTTCGCCCCTTCACGACGCCCGTGAATATGACGTCGTTGTCGCTTCGGGTGAGCAGGTGACGGCGGGGTTGACCGCCATCGCGCTGGCGGCAATCGGGGTGAATGCGCGCTCCTGGCTCGGCTGGCAGATGCCGCTCAAGACCTCCGCCATGCACGGGGCGGCACGGATCGAGGCGATCGAGGTCGAGGGCATGATCGAATCGTTCAAGCCCAAGCTGATCAACGAGCGGCTGGAGCAGGGACAGGTGGCCGTGGTGGCCGGGTTTCAGGGCGTGGCGCCCGACAACCGCATCACCACGCTTGGCCGTGGCGGTTCGGACACCAGTGCGGTTGCGGTGGCGGCAGCACTTCAGGCCGACCGTTGTGACATCTATACCGACGTGGATGGGGTCTATACCACCGACCCCCGCATCGTGCCGAAAGCGCGCCGGCTGGAAAAAATCGCGTTCGAGGAAATGCTCGAAATGGCATCGCTGGGTGCCAAGGTGCTGCAGACCCGCTCGGTCGAGACCGCGATGGTGCATCGCGTGCCGGTGCGCGTGCTCTCTACTTTTGATGCCGGTGCAGGCGGCACACTGCTTTGTGACGAGGACGATATCGTGGAAAAGAAACCAGTCACCGGAATTGCCTATTCGCGGGATGAAGCGAAGATCACGCTGCACCGCATTTCGGATCAGCCCGGTGTGGCGGCGGCCATTTTCGGCCCGCTGGCCGACGCCGGCATCAATGTGGACATGATCGTGCAGAACGTCTCGCCGGACGGGCGGCGGACGGACCTGACCTTCACCTGCAATCGCAATGAACTTGGCCGCGCCATGGCCGCGATTGAGGCGGCGGCGCCCACCATCGGTTACAAGGACATCACGTCGGATGCCCATGTCGCCAAGGTTTCGATCATCGGTATCGGGATGCGGGCCCATCCCGGCGTGGCACAGACCATGTTCCGCACGCTGTCGGAAAAAGGCATCAATATCCAGGTGATCTCGACATCGGAAATCAAGGTCAGTGTTCTGATCTCGGAAGACTATGTCGAACTCGCGGTTCGTGCGCTTCATTCCGCTTACGATCTGGATGGTCCATGACAATATCCGGCCTCCGTTCCATTCCGGTATTCCCCATGCGCGGGGCATAGGAGGCTGATCATGGCGCCTGTTTCCGCACGCGGGCCCCGGCTGCTGCTGCGCCGCCTGCGCGAGATCATGGCGGAACCAGGCAGTGCGCAGACACGGCTGAACAAGCTTGTTTCCGTCATCGCTTCCATCATGGTGGCGGAGGTTTGCTCGATCTATCTCCGGCGTGCGGGCAACCTGCTTGAACTGTTCGCGACCGAGGGCCTGAATCCGTCGGCTGTTCACAATACGCGGCTGAAGCAGGGGGAGGGCCTTGTCGGCTGGGTGGCCGAGACGGCGGATGCCGTGAACCTCAGCGACGCACCGTCCGACCCGCATTTCTCCTACCGCCCGGAAACAGGCGAAGACCCGTACAAATCCTTTCTTGGCGTGCCGATCGTGCGCGGCGGGCAGGTGTTCGGCGTGCTGACGGTACAGAACAAGACTGCGCGCCAATATGCCGAAGAGGAAGTTGAGGCGCTGCAGACCGTGGCCATGGTGCTGGCCGAGGTGGTGGCGCAAGGCAATCTGTTCGATATCGCCGAACTGGATGAACCGGAGCTGCGGCCCGACCGGCCGCTCGCCTTTCATGCCGAAGGATTGTGCGAAGGCGTGGCGGTGGGCCGTGTGGTGCTGCACGAACCGCGCGTGAGGGTCGAGCGCATGATCGCCGACAATCCGGTCATCGAATTGAAACGGCTGGACGATGCGATTGGCGGCCTCAGACTGTCCGTAGACCGGATGCTCGATTCCAGCGAACTCGATCTGACCGGCGAGGGCCGCGAGGTGATCGAGACTTATCGCCTGTTCACCTACGATCAGGGCTGGCTTGCGCGTATGCGCGACGCGATCAACACCGGCCTGACGGCCGAAGCCGCGGTCGAGCGGGTGCAGGATGACATGCGCCTGCGCGTCAACCGGCTGGGCGACCCGCTGTTGCGCGAGCGTGCCCATGATCTCGATGATCTGGCGCGGCGGCTGCTGCGTCACCTGACGGGCGATGGCGAACACGAAGAGGAACTGCCGCCGGATGCCGTGCTTGTCGCCCGCGCGATGGGACCGGCGGATCTGGTCGATTACCGGCGCGGGCGGATTCTTGGCCTGGTGCTGGAGGAGGCAGCGTCTACCTCGCATGTCGCCATCGTGGCGCGGTCGATGGGGGTGCCGCTGGTCGGGTCGGCGGAAGGCATTACCGACGCGGCCCGCGCCGGTGATCCGATCGCGGTGGATGGCGAAATTGGTGAGGTGCATCTGCGCCCGCCTTCGGAGATCATCCTGGCGTTCGAGGCGCGGCGTGCGATGCGGGCGCATCGTGTGGCCCGCTTTGCCCGTATCCGCGATCTGCCGGCGGTGACGAAAGATGGCGTGCATATCCGGCTGATGATGAATGCCGGTCTTCTGTTCGACATGCCACAGCTTCATGAATCGGGTGCGGACGGGGTGGGGCTGTTCCGCACCGAACTGCAATTCATGATCGGCGAAACCATGCCGCGGCTGGCAGACCAGACTGCCTTCTACAAGCAGGTGCTCGATTCCGCGGGCGAGAAGCCGGTGGTGTTCCGCACCCTCGATCTCGGTGGCGACAAGGTTCTTCCCTATGCCCGCTGGGAGCGGGAGGAGAACCCATCGCTTGGCTGGCGCGCGATCCGCATCGCGCTCGATCGTCCGGCATTGTTGCGTTACCAGGTGCGCGCATTGCTTGCCGCTGCGGCTGGCGGAACGTTGCGGCTGCTGTTGCCGCTGGTCAGCGAGGTGGCGGAATTCAACGCCGCGCGTGCTCTGATCGATCGTGAGGTGGAGCGGGCGCGGCTGTTATCCCACCCGCAGCCGCGGCAGGTACTGGTAGGCGCGATGCTGGAGGTGCCTGCGCTTGCCTTCATGCTGCCCCAGATCATGCGCAGCGCGGATTTCGTCTCTATCGGCTCTAACGATCTGTTCCAGTTCGTCTTCGCGGTCGACCGCACAAACCCGCGCGTGGCGCGGCGCTACGACCCCCTCAACCCGGCCGCGCTGACGCTGATCCGTCAGATCGTGCACAGCGCGGCAGAGGCGAGCGGGGAATTGTCCTTGTGCGGAGAAATGGCCGGTCACCCGCTGGATGCCATGGCGCTGATCGGGCTCGGCCTGCGCACGCTTTCGATGCAGCCAAGCCATATCGGGCCGATCAAAATGATGATTCGCAGCATGAACGCCGCGGAAGTCTCCGAATTCGTCGTCAAGTTGTGCGGCCGGACTGATCATTCGCTGCGCACACGGCTTTCGGCCTTCGCAGCCGAACGCGGCATCGTTCTCAAATAAGCGTGAGTTTATGGCGCGAACCGAGGCTTGAGCGTATTGTTCTTGCGTCATTACGCACGGGAACAGTGCAACCCTCAAGTGGAGGCACGCCATGAAATACGCATTTGCAACCGCTCTGTTTGTGGCGGCGGCGTTTGGCGCACTGCCGGCGGCCGCGTCGTCGAACGATATGCCCCGGCAGGTCAGCTTCAACCCGGACGCACCCGATAGCGTTGTTTGCCGGCATATGCCGCGCGCAGGTACCTCGCCCCAGATCGACGGGCGGATTGTCTGCCTGAGCAACCGGGATTGGGAACGTGCGCGGCGCGATGCACAGGATCAGGTCAATATCGTGCAACGCCGCGCCATGATGAAGAACCCATAGCCGTCCCGCAGTAAGCATTGAGGTTGGAGCCGCCGCAAATTCCAGTTGCAGTAGTGTAAATATTGGCTATTATCATTTGTGTTCAGCGATCTTTTCATGGAGATGGCATGCGGCGTTCCTTGCTCACTTTGGCGTTTTCTTCGATGCTTTTGATGCCCGTTGTCGCAATGGCCGCGGACGATGCGCCGCAACCGGCGCCGACCAGCACTTCCGATCTGGACAAGGTCGTCTGCCGTGCAGGCGAACCGATAACCGGCTCCCGCCTTCCGGGGCCGCGGGTCTGTCACACGCAGCGCGAGTGGAATGACATCAGACAGCAATCGCAGGCAGCGGTTACGCGCATTCAGATGCAGAGCAAGCGCTCCAGCCTGGGGCTCTGACGCCGCCTTTTGCCGCTTCTTCTCAAAATGTCTTAAGCATCGTTTCGGTGGAATAGCGGGCGCAGAATCGCTATTCGTAGCCTGATGACAAAAGTTACGCGCTTTACCATGAGTGGCAACGGGCAGGGCTCCGGCCGATTGCATTTGCGTGAGATTTCGGGCGATGCGGATGCCCCGCTCGGGACCGTGGGCCAGGACCTGCGGGCAGCTCGTCTGCGCCGCGGGGACGAACTCGCCCTCGTCGCGCGCGATCTCAAGATCCGCAAGGATCATCTTGAAGCCCTTGAGGAAGACCGGGTCGAAGCGCTGCCGGGGCGGACCTATGCGGTCGGCTTCGTGCGCACCTATGCGCTTTATCTGGGGCTCGACGCGTCGGAGTACGTGGAGCGGTTCAAGACTGAAATCGCGGGCCGGGCCGAGAATCCGCACCTCACCCCGTTCATCGAGCCGGTGGAGCGGCGGCTGCCGCAAGGCTGGATCGTGATCGCGGCGGTCCTCGCCGCGCTCCTGATCTATGGCGTTTACAAGATGGTGTCCTCCGCCGTGGCACCGGGTGTGCCGCCGGTAGCGCCCGTACCCGCGCAATTGGCGCCGAAGCCGGCCCAGCCCGCCGTCACGAATCCGGTCTCTCCGCCACCGGCCGCACCGGCGCCGCAGGCCGCACCGGCACCCGAACCGGGGGCGCCGGTTACGGGTGAAAATGCGGCGACGACTGCCATCACACCATCATCAACTACTCCGCAGACGGCAGAAACATTGCCCAAGGGCGAGGTTTTCGGGCTGCAGAATGCCAATCCACGGGTGGTCTTGCTGGCGCACCGGGCGACCCTGGTCAATGTCGTGGGGCCGGATGGCACGGTCTATATCAACCGGATACTGGAGCCGGGCGATTCATACCGGGTGCCGAACGCGCCGGGGCTGAAACTCAAGGCGGGCGAGGGCGATGCGGTGGAACTGCTGCTCGATGGCGCGGCCAGCGGCTACGCGGGCACTGGAACCGGAGGCGTTGAAGGCGTATCGCTGGACCCACAGGCCGTGGCTGACCTTAAGAATGTGCAGACGCCGCGCTGAACAGCGGCGGGGAAGGACATCATGAGCATTCGCGCGTATCGCGATATTCACAGGCGCAAATCCCGTCAGATTCATGTGGGGCCCGTCGCAGTTGGTGGCGATGCACCGATCACGGTCCAGACCATGACCAACACGGTGACGTCGGATGTGCGCGGCACGATCGACCAGATCCGCCGTGTGGAAGAGGCGGGATGCGACATCGTCCGTGTCTCCTGCCCGGATGAAGACGCCACCAAGGCGATGAAGCCGATCTGCAGGGCGGCGAAAATCCCGATCGTTGCCGACATTCATTTTCACTACAAGCGCGCGATCGAGGCGGCGGAGGCGGGCGCGGCCTGTCTGCGTATCAATCCGGGTAATATCGGGTCCGCGGCGCGGGTGAAGGAAGTGGTCAAGGCCGCGAAGGATCACGGCTGTTCGATGCGCATCGGCGTCAATGCCGGATCGCTCGAAAAGGAATTGCTTGAGCGTTATGGCGAGCCTTGCCCGGAAGCGATGGTCGAAAGCGCGCTCAACCATGCGAAGATTCTCGAAGACAACGACTTCACCGAATTCAAGATCAGCGTGAAGGCATCCGATCCGTTCCTGGCGGTTGCGGCCTATCAGGGGCTGGCGGAGGCGTGCGATTATCCGCTGCATCTGGGCGTGACCGAGGCGGGTGGCATGATCCCCGGTACGGTGAAATCCTCCATCGGCATGGGCATGCTGTTGTGGTCCGGTATCGGCGACACGATCCGGGTTTCACTTTCCGCCGAACCGGAAGAGGAAGTGCGGGTCGGCTTCGATATTCTGAAGGCGCTCAACCTGCGCCATCGTGGTGTGAACATCGTTTCGTGCCCGTCCTGTGCGCGGCAGGGCTTCAAGGTGATCGAAACGGTGCGCGCGCTGGAAGACCGGCTGAAGCACATTTCAACGCCGATGTCGCTTTCGATCATTGGCTGTGTGGTCAACGGCCCGGGTGAGGCGCGTGAAACCGACCTCGGGTTCACTGGTGGCGGCGCGGGCAAGGGCCATGGGCAAATCTATCTCAACGGCAAGCCGTCCTATCGGCTGGACAATGAGAATCTGATCGATCACGTCGTCGAACTTTGCGAAAAGAAAGCGGCGGAGATCGAAGCGGCCCGCGGCGACGCACCTGCGCTTGAGCCGGCGCAGTAGCTCCTTATGATCTGCCGTCCGGGCAAGCGATGCGTCGGCATCGCTCCGGGCCGGAGCCGATCGTGGCGTGTCTCGATGGATCCCGGGTCTGCGCGGTGTTGCCGCTTGCCCCGGATGACAGGTCTTACTGCATGATTCCCGCTGCCAAACTCGACCGGCTATCGAACCGCTTTGCGGAAATCGAAGCGCGTCTTGCGGCCGGTGCGGGCGGTACGGATTTCGTCAAACTGTCGAAGGAGCATGCCGAGCTCGCCCCGGTGATCGACGCGGTAAACGCTTATCGCGAGGTCGAGAAGCAGTTGCACGAAACCGATGCGCTGATCGGCGATCCGGCATCGGACGCAGAGATGCGCGCCTTGGCGGAAGAAGAACGCGCAGAGTTAAAGGCACGCTTTGCGGACCTTGAACATCAATTGCGGATCGAGTTGTTGCCGAAAGATGCGGCGGATTCGTCCTCCGCCATCGTGGAAATCCGTGCCGGCACGGGTGGAGATGAGGCCGCCCTGTTCGCAGGCGATCTGGTACGCATGTACACCCGCTATGCGCAATTGCAGGGCTGGCGTGCCGATCTGATGAGCGTTCATGAAAGCGATCTGGGTGGCGTGCGCGAAGCCATACTGGAGGTGGCGGGAACGGGCGCCTTTGCCAAACTCAAATTCGAATCCGGCGGCCACCGTGTGCAGCGCGTGCCGGTGACCGAAGGCGGCGGACGCATTCATACCTCGGCGGCCACGGTTGCGGTGCTGCCCGAGCCGGAGGATGTCGATGTGCAGATCGACGAGAAGGATTTGCGCATCGATGTGTTTAGGGCCAGCGGCGCCGGCGGCCAGCACGTGAACAAGACCGAAAGTGCTGTGCGCATCACGCACCTTCCAACCGGGATCGCGGTGGCGCAGCAGACCGAGAAATCCCAGCACAAGAACAAGGCCCAGGCGATGAAGCTTCTGAAGGCGCGCCTGTTTGAAGCCGAACGCAACCGGGTGGACAGTGCGCGCGCCGCCGAACGCAAAGGTCTGGTCGGTTCGGGCGACCGGTCGGAGCGCATCCGCACCTACAATTTTCCGCAAGGCCGCGTCACCGATCATCGGATCAATCTGACGCTCTATAAGCTCGACCGCATTCTGTCCGGCGAAGAACTGGACGAAGTGATCGAAGCCCTGATCACCGAAGATCAGGCCAGCCGCCTGGCTGCGCTGGATTCAGGGGTGTGAGGTCGGCCGACGCGCTGCTTGGTGCCGCCGCCGCACGCCTTGCCGGGGCTGGTGTCGAAAGCGCCCGCCTCGATGCGCGGCTGCTTCTGGCGCATGTATTGGGCGTGGCGCCGGGATCGCTGCTTGCCGGCAGCAGCGTGGCCGTAGCGCCGGAGGCCGTATCGCGCTTTGACCGATTGGTCGTGCGGCGCGAAGCGCGCGAACCATTGGCCTATCTGACGGGCCGCAAGGGATTCTGGAGTCATGAGTTCGCGGTAGGGCCGGGCGTGCTGGTGCCGCGGCCGGAAACCGAAACCCTGATTGAGGAGGCGTTCCGCCTTTTCCCCGACCGGCAGACACCCTTGCGGCTTCTCGACCTCGGCACCGGATCGGGATGTCTTCTGCTTACGCTGCTGCATGCCTTTCCCAATGCTACCGGGACGGGGGTGGAACAGTTTGAAGCCGCGTTTGCTTTCGCACGCACCAACCGGGCCGCATTGGGGCTTGATGACCGCGCAACCCTTCTCGCTGCCGCCTGGCAGGAACCGGCCCTTGGGCGGTTCGATCTGGTGGTTTCGAACCCGCCTTATATTCCCGTGGCTGCGCTGGACGGCCTGGCGCCCGAACTGCGCTATGAGCCGCGTCAGGCGCTGGATGGCGGGGCCGATGGGCTTGATGCCTACAGGGACCTGTCTATCCGCCTCGGCGCCTGGCTGGTACCGGGTGGCCATGTCCTCCTGGAGATCGGGATTGGTCAGGGGGAGGCGGTTTCGGCGATTCTGGCGGCACAAGGCCTTGAAATGCGGGGTATCCGTGCCGATCTGGCGGGTATCCCACGCTGTGTTGTGGCGCGGAGGACCGGCTGATAAAGCCGCAGGTTCTCCCAAAAAAAACAGTGGAAAGCCGGATGTTGAGCGGTTAGCTTGAGATTCTGTGGGGAGCAGGAACTCCCGCCGGGTGTCTCGGCACGCCGGTATTGGCGCCCTCGGGCGCGGGTGCGTTTGCCGCGCCAGGGTAACTGCACAGAACGAAAGCGGACGAGAAAGCCAGGCCTTCATGCGGTTGGAACCGGATGCGCGTTCCTGTGCGCGGCCTCCTTTTCGTCAGCAGGCATGCAGGGGTCAGTAACCGACAAGGGGATCACGTGAAGCGTTCGAGAAGAGGCGGCCGCCGGCCGCAGACCAATCATGGTGGCAATCACAACAACTACAACCCCAACCGGACCTATGATTCGAATGGCCCGGAGGTGAAGATTCGGGGCTCTGCCTCGCACGTCTATGAGAAGTATCTGCAGCTCGCGCGGGACGCCAATGCCTCCGGCGATCGCGTGATGGCCGAGAATTATCTGCAACATGCGGAACACTATTTCCGCATCCTGGCGGTGATCGCCGCCCAGCAGGCGCAGTACCAGCAGGCCAACGGACAGGCGGCAGCGGCGGCCGGGAACGGAAATGGTGCGCGGCCCGCAGACGGCACGGTTCAGAACGGGGCCAGCGGCGCCACGTTCTCTATCGCGGAAGGATCGGAACCCGCCGAGGAACCAGCCGAAGTGGCAGGCGAGACGGCCTGACACCCCTTGCAGAAGGGGGATGGGAACCACACATATCATTCTGGACGGTATGCTCCACGGAGGTGCCGTTACGTTGATGGGACACGGGAATGCTGGCCAAATGGCGGCGGAACGTGTGCTTGAGAGGATGATATGGACGCTGAGAAATTCACCGAGCGTGCGCGCGGTTTCATTCAATCCGCACAGGGGTTGGCACTGCGCTCCAACCACCAGCAATTCACCACTGAACATCTTTTAAAAGTTCTCCTCGATGACGAGGAAGGGCTTGCCGCGCGCCTGATCCGCGCCGCCGGCGGCCGCCCGGAAGAGGCGTTGCGCGACACCGAAATGGCGCTGGCCAAGCTGCCGCGTGTCGAAGGCGGCAATGGGCAGATTTATCTCGCGCCGCCAACCGCGCGGATGCTCGACAATGCGGAGAAACTCGCGAAGAAAGCGGGCGACAGTTTCGTTACTGCCGAATACATGCTGCTGGCGCTTGCGATGGCGCAAGGCACCGATGCCGCGCGCATTCTGAAAGATGCGGGCGTTACCGCGCAGAATCTCAACACTGCGATCAACGATCTGCGCAAGGGCCGCACCGCGGACAGCGCGACGGCGGAAAACCAGTATGATGCCCTGAAGAAATACGCCCGCGACCTGACCGAGGCCGCGCGCAGCGGCAAGCTCGATCCGGTGATCGGGCGTGACGAGGAAATCCGCCGCACGGTGCAGGTGCTGTCGCGGCGCACGAAAAACAACCCGGTTCTGATCGGTGAGCCTGGTGTGGGCAAGACCGCGATTGTCGAAGGTCTGGCATTGCGCATCGTCAATGGCGATGTGCCGGAATCGCTGCGCGACAAGCAGTTGATGGCGCTCGACATGGGTGCGCTGATCGCCGGTGCGAAATTCCGTGGTGAGTTCGAGGAGAGGCTGAAGGCCGTTCTGAACGAAATCACCGCGGCGGAAGGCAAGACCATTCTGTTTATCGATGAGATGCACACCCTTGTCGGCGCGGGCAAGGCGGATGGCGCGATGGATGCGTCCAATCTGCTGAAGCCGGCGCTGGCACGCGGCGAACTGCATTGTATCGGTGCCACCACACTCGACGAATATCGCAAGCACGTAGAGAAGGACGCTGCGCTGGCGCGGCGTTTCCAGCCGGTATTCGTGGGTGAGCCGACGGTCGAGGATACGATCTCGATCCTGCGCGGCCTGAAGGAGAAATACGAGGCCCATCACGGTGTGCGCATTACCGATGCGGCGCTTGTGTCGGCAGCCACGCTCTCCAACCGCTACATCACGGATCGTTTCCTGCCGGACAAGGCCATCGACCTGATGGACGAGGCCGCCAGCCGCTTGCGGATGCAGATCGATTCGAAGCCGGAAGAACTCGACGAACTCGACCGCCGGGTGATCCAGCTCAAGATCGAACGCGAAGCGTTGAAGAAAGAGACCGACAAGGCCTCGCGCGATCGCCTGACCACGCTCGAACACGAGCTGGCGGAGCTTGAGGAAAAAGCCGCTGCCATGACTGCGAAGTGGCAGGAGGAGAAGAAATCCGTTCAGACCGCACAGGGCCTGAAGGAAAAGCTGGATGCCGCCCGTCAGGAAGTGGATATCGCGCAACGCAAGGGCGATTTCGCCCGCGCCGGCGAACTGACCTATGGCGTGATCCCCGGCCTCGAGAAACAGCTTCGTGAGATTGAGGAGCGCGAAAGCGCTGCTTTGGTGAACGAAGCCGTCACGCCGGAAAACATCGCACAGGTGGTTTCCCGCTGGACCGGCATTCCGGTGGACAAGATGCTGGAGGGTGAGCGCGAAAAGCTGTTGCGGATGGAGGAGGGGCTGGAGAAGCGCGTTGTCGGCCAGCATGAGGCCGTGCGGGCAATCTCCAACGCGGTGCGCCGGGCGCGCGCCGGGCTTCAGGATCCAAACCGGCCCATCGGCTCATTCCTGTTCCTTGGCCCCACGGGCGTCGGCAAAACCGAACTGACCAAGGCGCTGGCCGCCTTCCTGTTCGATGACGATACCGCGATGGTGCGCATCGACATGAGCGAATTCATGGAGAAGCATTCCGTGGCGCGGCTGATCGGTGCACCGCCCGGCTATGTCGGCTATGAGGAAGGCGGCGTGCTGACCGAAGCGGTGCGGCGCCGGCCTTATCAGGTGATCCTGTTCGACGAAGTCGAAAAGGCGCATGGCGATGTGTTCAACGTGCTGTTGCAGGTGTTGGACGATGGCCGGTTGACCGATGGCCAGGGCCGCACGGTCGATTTCCGTAACACCGTGATCATCCTGACCTCCAACCTCGGGGCGGAGTTCATGGCGGCCAATGCGCTGCAGGATACCGCATCCATGCGGGCGCAGGTGATGGAGGTCGTGCGTGGGCATTTCCGCCCCGAATTCCTCAACCGGCTGGATGAGATCATCCTGTTCCATCGCCTGTCGCGTGCGAACATGGACAAGATCGTGGACATCCAGATGGCGCATCTGCAGCAGCTTCTGGCGGATCGCAAGATTGCCATCACGCTGGATGCGAAGGCCCGCGACTGGCTTGCCAATGCGGGTTACGACGCCGTTTACGGCGCCCGTCCGCTGAAGCGCGTGATCCAGCGCCGTTTGCAGGATCCGCTGGCGCAGATGCTGCTGGAAGGCAAAATCGGCGACGGCGATACGATCACGGTCGGTGCAGGGAAATCCGGCCTCGTCATCAATGGGCAGGAGTTCGCTTCGCCCGAAGACGATGTTGCAACCGATCGCGCACCAAGCGAGGCGTTGCATTGATCGAAAACGAATGGCGGCGGGCAGGGCGCATGCGCCTTTGCCCGCCGTGCCTATGTGCGCGAGTGATGATTAGTCGGCGGAGCGCAGATCGCCGGTCGCGTCCGCCACTTTGGTTTCAAGCGGCAGGCCCGCGATTTCCTTGTCGATCGTGGCCCGCTGCGCCATGAACGTCTTCAGTTCGGAACCGCCAAGTTTGCGGCCTGACGCAATCTTCACGTTGCGCGGATTGACCTGTTGGTTATGTACGCGGATTTCGTAGTGCAGATGCGGACCCGTCGTCATGCCGGTGTTGCCGCTATAGGCGATCACCTGGCCCTGGCGCACGCGCGAACCCTTGTGAATGCCGGCGGCAAAGCGCGACAGGTGACCATAGGCCGTGGAATAGCCATTGCCATGATTGACCATCATGAAATTGCCATAGCCGCGGACACGGCCCTCGATCTGCACCGTACCGCTACCCGCGGCCATCACCGGCGTGCCGATCGGCACTGCGAAGTCGATGCCCTTGTGCATGCGGGAATAGCCCAGCACCGGATGGAAGCGCATGCCGAAGCCGGAGCTGATGCGTGCGCCGTCCACGGGCGTTTTCATCAGCATGCTTTTGGCGCTGCGGCCCTGTGAGTCGAAATACTCCGCCGGGTCGCCATTCTTGGGTTGATAGCGGTACATTGCTACCGATCTGTTGCCCAGATGTATTGCGGCGTAACTGATGTCGCCCTGTTTCGCGGGCTGTCCATCCGGCGTGTAGTAGTAATTGTAGAGAACTTCGAACGAGTCGCCCGGCTGCAGATCGCGCTGAAAGTCGACCTCGTAAGAGAACATCCGGATCATCTCCACCACGACCTCGGCCGGGATGCCGGCTTTCATGGCCGAGAGATAGAGACTTGAATCGATCTTCGCACCGGCACGATGCAGTTGCGCGTGCAGAACTTTTTGCGCGTCGTTGACGACAAATGTGCCTGACGCGGTGCGCGTCACCGTGATGTCGCGCTCCACCGATGGCGAGAAGGCAAGGGAAAGCAGGCGGCCCTGCGTGTCCTGCACCGGCTCTGCATTGGCTTCGTCGACAGCGGCGCCCGCATCGCTGACACCGTCATTCGGTAAGGTTATCGTGACCGATGCGGCGGGCGGCGGCGGGGCGGCGGCGAATGTCAGATCGAAGCTCTGCCCTGTGTGAATGCTGCGCGGATCGTACACTTTGGCAAGCTCGCTGATCACGCTCTGCGCTTCACCGGCGCTCAGGCCCGCATTCGTCAGCGCACCCATCAGCGTGTCGCCGGAATCGAGCGTTACAGTGTGTGTTTCGATACCTGCCGGTGCTGCGCTGGCACCGGCTTCTTCGGCCGAGAGCGCGCCATCGAATGAATAGGACGATCCGGCAACGCTGCGTCCGTCTCTCTCGCCGGGCATCGTTGGCGTCAGCGAGGCGTGCGATGTGTCGCCGGCTTTGGAGGCAAGCTGCAGAAACAGCTGATAGGGCATTAGCCCGTGATCGCGCGATGCGTTTTGTTGCGTACCCGGCTGCACGACACCCGCGGCAAGCCATGCGACGGCACCGGCAACCAGCGCTGTGACGGAAGTGGAGACAAGTGCCCAGCGCGCATCTGGATCGGCGAGGCCGGCAACCGCAGAGCGCGCCGAACGGCGCCAGGAATCGATACGCAGCAGATGCGCTGAATCGTTACGCCGGTCCACGCTGACTCCCGGTGTTCGGTGCCAACGGAAACCGCCAGCCCCAGCCCTGATGTACGCTGGCGAACCAGCGTTCACATATAGCCGGATGCACTATCGCGCCGTCAACCGTTTCGGCCCCGTTAACGCTAGAACATCTTGTCGCAAAAGAACGATTCGAAACATCGCTGTTAAGAATCGTTTAAAGAAACCGGCCGCAGTCCCCTCGACTGCGGCCGTGCCGGTGCCAGCCCTTTGGGGGTCAAAGGCGGACCAGCAAAAGCTCCGCCAGCTTGCCGTGCAGCAGGCCGATGAATTTGGCCACGTGCAGGACCACAAAGAAGAGCAACACTCCGATCAGGGCAAAGATCACCAGCCCCGGCGCGGTGTGCAGGACGTGGTCCAGAACGGGGAGGGCGTCCATGCTGAAGTGGGACTGGTTGGTGACCAGCGAGTACATGGACACGGCCGCGATGCCCAGCGAAAGTGACAGGCCCACAACGGCGATAACGAAGTAGATCACGCCGAGCGGCAGCATCAGCAGCAGGTACAGGATGGAAGACCATGTCCGGATATCGGCCAGCGCCTCGCCGATGCGCGAAAACAGGGTGCGCCGTTCGGCATAGGCTGGGGGCAGGCGACGCGGCATGCGCACGCCAAGCAACGTCTCCACCACGCGCCCTTCGACATGGGCGATGACGCGCTCGGAGCCGATGAACAGCAGGGCGAAGGGGATGCCGATGACCAGGATGAACAGCCCCACCGTCAGCGACAGGCCGGTCACCGTCCAGGTGAAATAGAAGATGCCTGTCGCAATCGAGAGTAGCATATAAACCAGCGCACCATAGGCCCGCGGATCAGAGACAATTCCAAAGAAACTGAAACGGCTTGGGCGGTTTTCTTCAGATTTTGGAAAAGGTCCGGTGAGGCTTTCTTCCAGCAGGCGGTAGGTCTCGGCCACCTCCTCAGGGGTGCCGAAATTCTCGATCGCCGATTCCAGAACAGCGGATTCCGAAAGCTCCGGATTTTGGGCGATCTCGTTGCGCAGATGCTCCTCGGCATCGGCCAGCGCGTCCTGGATCAGAGCCGGTGGCGCACCCTTCAGGGCCGCCTGCAGCGCATCCAGATAGGCGCGGACGGTCTCAGGTTGCCGGCCTGTGCTCATATCCGGCTCCCTGCTGCGCCATAAGGGCGTCATCCACGAATTCACGCATGTCTTTCCAGGCGCCTTGCCAGTCCGACAGGGCCTGCCGCCCCTCGTCGGTAATGGTGTAATAGCGCCGGGGCGGACCGAAGGCCGAAGCCTCTACCCGGCTTTCGAGAAGCCCTTGCGTGTTGAGCGAGCGCAGGACCGGATAAATCGCACCCTGCTTGAAGATCAGTCCGCCTTCGCCTTCAGCCTTCACGGCTTTGGCAATTTCGTAGCCATACATCTCCCGGCCCGCGCGGGCGAGCACGGCCAGGAGGACGAGCGAGGATAGCCCGGCCATCAGTTCCTTACGGAATTTGCGCGTATAGGTCGTTTCTTCAGTCACGCGCGTTTCCCGCCTCCCTTGGTATTACGAAGTTCAATCTAGCACGAACTTCGTACTATACAAGAGTGAGCTATACGGGAGTTTGATATATTTCGGCTGGAGCCAGCCCAGGACGGTCCAGCGGCCACCCGAAATCTTTGGGCCAAACTCTGCATACGGTGGATACATTCTTCAAACCGCCAGGCTGATCATTGCCGGGTTTCACCCTCTGGCGCCTGCGGGCCTTTGCGGATGATGTTGAACAGATTCTCGATCACCGGCGCCATGCCCGGCATCTGGTAGAGTTTGATCAGATCCTGGATCGTGGTGCGGGCAGGGCCGTCGAAATCCCAGCGGCAGTTGACGAAGTTGCAGTCCACCACGGTCTTGGAGGCGGTGGCCGTGATGATGATTTCGCATTGTTCGAAACGGCAGTTCCGATAGGCGTTGCCATCCAGAACGATGCGCTGGCCCGAGAAGGTTTCACCATCGAATGACGCCATAGGCACCTCCTGTTTGTTTGCGCCGCAATAGCAAAGGGTGCGGTGCACGCGCAATGGAAGGTACGCCTACCGGCGGGGTGAAAGGGCTGCTAGGCTTTTCGCGACATTTCCCTCTGCCGTGAAAGGGCAACGTATGGGCAAATCCTTCTTCCGGTGGATGGCTGGATTGATCTTTGCGGCGGCGCTTGGGGTCCCGCCTGCATTGGCGCAGTCGGATGCGTATTCCCAGCAACAGCTTGAATCGATGCTGGCGCCGATTGCTCTGTACCCGGACGAATTGCTCTCGCAAGTGCTGATCGCCGCCACCTATCCCGACGATGTGGCCGATGCTGCCGATTTCCTCGACCGCAGTCAGGGCCTCAATGGCAACGATCTTGCGGATGCCGTGGAGGATCAGCCATGGGACGATAGCGTCAAGGCATTGACGCAGTTTCCATCGGTGATTGCGATGCTGAACGATCAGCCGGATTGGGCCGATGCCATCGGCTATGCCTTTGTCTATCAACAGGGCGATGTGATGGCCGCGGTGCAACGCCTGCGTGCCAATGCCCGCGATGCCGGCACATTGTTGTCGAATGAGCAGCAGCGCATCATCGTGCAGAACAACTACGTTTATATCGAACCGGCCCGGCCCGGTTATTTCTATGTGCCGTATTACGACCCTCTGGTGGTGTATGGCAGTTGGCGCTATCCGGATTACCCGCCTTATTACTGGGCGCCACCGCCGCGTTACCGGCCGCCGCACTATTCCGTTGCGAGTGGAATCTTTTTTGGCGTTGGCGTCGGCATTGTCTCGTCCATTTTCCGTCCGGCACGGCCGGACTGGCGGCATCATCATGTGGTGATCGGCGGCCATGGGCGGCCCGGATCGGTCTGGCATTATCGTCCGCGCCCCAATCGGCCCGGTGTCCGTCCACCATCGAATCGCCCACCATCGAACCGTCCACCTTCCAATCGGCCGCATCGTCCGGGCCTGCCGTCAAAGCCCCCGGCATGGAAGCCGCCAGTCCATCGCCCGCCATCACAAGGTGCGCGCCCGCCGCGCCCGGGCAGGCCGGGTGGCCCATCCGTCAGGCCGCCGGCCACGGTGCAGCCTGCAAGGCCCGGCCAGCCACAAAGGCCGGGTGTGAACCGCCCCGGGCAGCCGGAAAGGCCCGGCCGGCCCGGAATGACCAATCGGCCTGGAATCAATCGTCCTGAACCGCCGGTTCAGCCGGCTGCGAACAGGCCAGGCACCAGACCGGCGCCGAACCGGCCAGTGCGGCCTGAGACGCGTCCGCCAACAACGGCCAATCCGAAGCCCACGCCGTCCCGGCCGGTAAATGGTGCGCGGCCAACACCGCCACCCAGCAGGCCGGCCGCATCGCCTTCACCGCGGCCTGTTCCACAAACCCGGCCATCAGAGCCGGTTCAGTCGCGCCCGGCAGCTCCGCCACAAGCGGCGCCGCAAGCGCCCGCGCAACAGCCCGGTCAGGTCAGACCACAGCGTCCGCAGCAAGCTGCGCCGTCGCGTCCGGCCGCAAAGCCCGAAGGCCGTGGCCAGGAGCGCCGCAACGACAATCGCAAGCGGGAGAAGCAGGGAGATCAGCCCTGAACGGGCTGCCGGTCAGTTGCTGGCGCGGATGACATCCCGCACGGTGGGATAGATTTCTTTTTGCCAACGGCTACCGGAAAAGACGCCGTAATGGCCGGTGTCCACCTGCTGGTGGCGCCGTTCGAAACCGGCGGCGATGCCTGTGCACAGCGTATGCGCGGCCTTGGTCTGGCCGATGCCGCAAATGTCGTCGCGCGTGCCTTCAACGGTCAGCAATGCAGTGTTGCGGATCGCCGCGGGTTCAACCTTGCGACCGCGATGGTGGAATTCTCCGCGGGCCAGACAATGGTCCTGAAACACGCGTTCCACCGTTTCGAGATAGAATTCCGCGGGCAGATCCAGCACCGCGAAATATTCATCGTAGAAATTGCGCGTGACATCGGCGCCGGCAAGATTGCCGCTCAGGAGATTCCCGAACAGATCGCAATGGGCCCGCAGGTGGCGCGCAGGGTTCATCGACATGAAAGCCGACAATTGCAGAAAGCCCGGATAGACGCGGCGATGGGCGCCGTGAAACTGGCGTGGAACTGTGGTGATCAGATTGTCTTCGAACCATGAAATCGGGTGGTCCATCGCCAGTTGATTGACGCGGGTGGGGTTGAAACGTGCATCCACCGGTCCCGCCATCAATGTCATGCTACGCGGCTGTGCCTTGTGTTTGCCCTGTGCCATGACGGCCACCGCCGCCAACAACGCATTGCAGGGCTGGCACACGCCGATCACATGCGCGCCCGGCCCAATCTGTTCCAGAAAGCCGATCAGATGCCCGATATAGTCATCCAGTCCGAAACGGCCTTCGGCACGTGGGATGTCACGCGCGTTATGCCAGTCCGTCACATAGACATCGTGATCCGGTAGCAGGGTCCGCACCGTGTCGCGCAGAAGTGTCGCGAAATGCCCGGCCATTGGCGCGACCAGAAGAACAGGCGGCTGTCTGGATGCCGGTTCCTTGCGGAAATGCAGCAAGGTGCCGAACGCGGTTTCGGCCGCCACGTCTTCAAACACCTGGGTTTCGCGGCCGGCAACCTTGATGGTGGTGATGCCGAAATCCGGCCGCTCATGAATCAGTTTGGCGCGGGAAACGAGTTCGGCACCGGCAGCGACGCCTCGCGCCAGAAAGTTGCCGAAGGGACCGGCCAGCGGTTGCTTGAGATTGGCGGCCACCAGTTCGGCCGCAGCCCGGAACGGCAGGAAAAAGTCTTCCTGCGCCTGATATGCTTCGTAGATCACTGACGCCCCAATCTGCCCGCACCGAAAGCCGCTGACGGGCCTTGAGTCGCCGCCAGATCCTTCGAGCCTAAAGCATTTAATGCTGCGCCGCGAAACGTTTTCTTGTCAGAAAATTCACCCGGGCCGCCCAGCGTCACCGCGGGCCGCCATGTCGATAAGGTTTTACTGATTTATCAATAGGTTGCAGACGTTCCCGAAAGTAACCTAACCGCCGGATTCATTCGGCTTGCTCTGGAACTGGACAAAATTCGGCAGCCCCATCTGGCCGAGCAGGCGCAACTGGGTTTGCAGCCAGTCGATATGCTCTTCCTCGCTTTCCAGAATCTGCAGGAACAGTTCCCGGCTGACGAAATCGCGCACCTTTTCGCAATGGGCGATGGCGTCACGTAGATCGGGATGCGCACGCTCCTCCAGCCGGAGGTCGCATTCCAGAATCTCCTGAACGTCTTCGCCAATCAGGATTTTTCCCAGATCCTGTAGATTGGGCAGGCCGCCAAGAAACAGAATGCGTTTGATCAGCCGGTCGGCGTGTTTCATCTCGTCGACCGATTCGCGGTACTCATGCTCCGCGAGTTCGGAAAGCCCCCAATCCGCCAGCATCCGCGAGTGCAGAAAATACTGGTTGATCGCGGTCAACTCGTTTTTCAAAACAGTGTTGAGAAAGCGGATGACCTCGGCATCACCGGGCATCGAAGCCGTGGGGGAGGGGCCTATGCCGCCTTTTCCATCCCCGCGGGGACCTGTTCCTCGTCCAGTATCAGCTCGATCTCGTCCTGGCATCGTCCGCAATTCCTTTCCACGCCGCAATGCGTGTAAACCTCATCAGCCGAGGTGGCACCGGCACGCGCGGCGTTCCGTACGCTCGATTCCTTCAGCCTATTGCAGACGCAGACGATCATCCAAGTACGCCCGTTTGCTGGACAGCTTTTATATGGGGCAGTTGCGAGTGATTGTCAATCGCGTACTGTGAGCAAGCTGTCGCATGCTATTCGCGGTTTTGACCTTTTTCCCGCCCTTGCCGCGGCTTAACTGATCCGTCCCGGTATTCCGGATTCGCCAATGCCTGCCTGGATCACCCGTCTCCAGCTGTATGAACGCCACCTTTCCGCACTCGCGATGGTGGGCGGGTTTATCTTTGACAATTTTGCTTTTGGGCGGCTGGAGCATCCGGCAACACAGATCGCGATTGCGGGCTATCTCCTCGGCGCTGCGCTGACCATCGCCATCCAGCACTATTTCGAAGCGCGTGCGGAGCGTGCAGGGCAGGCGTTCCGCTGGCGGGCCTATGTTTCGGCCGCGACACAGTTTGCACTAGGCGGGCTGTGGAGCGCGTTCCTGATTTTCTATTCGCGCAGCGCAGCCATCATCGTGTCATGGCCGTTCCTGATTGTGCTCGCGAGCCTTCTGATCGCGAACGAATATTTGCGTGAATATCATTCGCGCCTGGTTTTCACCACGACGCTGTTTTTCATCGCGCTGTTCACCTACATGACGTTTCTGGTGCCGATTGCGGCCGGCACCATCAACGAGAAAACCTATCTTCTGAGCGGTGTGATCAGCATCGCGGTGTTTGTGGTCTATCTGCTGGTGCTCACCGTTCTGGGCCGCAAGCGGATGTGGAACCAGTTCGGCCGGCTGGTGGCCAGCGCGGGTGGTGCGCTCCTGTTCCTCAATGTGTTTTATTTTCTGAACTTGCTTCCGCCCATCCCGCTCGCGCTATCGGATGCGGGCGTCTATCACAGGGTGTGGAAGACAGACGGCAGCTATTACGCCACCGGTGAACAGCAGCCATGGCGAAGTCGCTTCGGTTTCCCGCGTCTTGTGCATGTCGAACCGGGAAAGCCGCTTTATTTTTTCAGCGCGGTTTACGCGCCGATCGCGCTCAAAACCCGCATTGTGCACGACTGGCAGTTTTTCGATTCCGCGCAGGGCCGCTGGGTCAGCAAATCCAAAATCGCCTTTCCGATCCGGGGCGGGCGCGACAACGGTTATCGCGGCTATTCGATGAAAGCGAACCTTATACCCGGTGAATGGCGCGTGGATGTCGATACGGTCGATGGCCGCGTGATCGGACGCATTCTGTTCAAGGTAGTATTCAGCGCGCATCCGCCGGATACGCGCACATTCACGCTGCAGTAACGCGCCAGTACTTCGTCAGGCGATCACAATTTCGTAATCTCTCCGACGCCGGGCCCGGCGGCAGGCGCCACCCGGTATTGGGCCAGAACGCGCTTGATATAAGGCTTTCTGAACACATCCACGGCGATCATCTGGCCGGTGACGGCCTCCGCCGTCACGGTCAGCACCAGATAACCTTTGCGGTTCTGATCGTTGAAGATCACTTCGTTATTGGCATCGGAAATCAACCGCCCGATGTCGAGGCCCGGCACAAAATCGCCCACCGAGGGGCTTGAAACCGAACTGACGCCGAACTCCGCCGCCACGCGCGTTTTGCCGTCCGCGTCATAAAGCTGGTTCATCCAGAAAGCGTGGCTGTCCCCCGACACCACGACCACATTGCTTTCCGATTGCTTGATCGCGTCGTAGACACGTTCACGTGCCGCGGGATAACCGTCCCAGCCATCGGGATCGAACGGAATGTCGAACGTAAACAAATTCACGGCATCGGCCACACGCTCACGATAAGGGCCTTCGGGCAAGGACGCGAGGAGTGCCTGCACCCGTTCGGTGCCCAGTGTGCGGTAGATGTTCGGCGCCTTGGTGCGCGCCATCACCACCTGATTGCCCAGCACCTGCCAGGGTTTTTCCGCTTTCACGGACGCTGCGATTTTCAGCCCCAGCCATTCTTCCTGCCGTGCGCCCAGCATCTGGCGCTCCGGATTGTTCAGTATGGCGTTAAGCTGTTCGATATCGGGCCCCAGCGCATAGGGTGCGGGCGGCGCCTTGTCCGCTTTGACCGCCGCCATGACCTTCTGGATGATGGCGGGATCGGTGACTTTCTTGCGTGTCTGCCAATCGGCGGAATCGTAAACCGCAATCGGCAGATCGCCCTTGCGGTCGTATTCCAGTTGCTGGGAGCGCGCGACCAGGCGTGATTCCACCATGATCAGGCTCATCAGATCGCCGAATTCAAAGGCGCGGTTGATCGCCTCAAACGCGCGACCCGGTTCGGGTTCGCGGATCGGCATCCATTCGTAATAGGCGCGCATGGCGGCCTGTTCGCGGTCGATCCACGGCCCTTCGGTTTTGGGATGATGGTTTTCGGCGCCGCCCACCCAACTGTCGTTGGCGGTTTCGTGATCGTCCCACACACAGATCCATGGTGCGCGCGCATGTGCGGCCTGAAGATCCTTGTCACGCTTGTAGAGCGAATGGCGCGTGCGATAGTCGGCAAGGGTCACGGTGTCATGCGGCGGGTCGGGGATACGGTTCAGCTTGGCGCCGACATTCATGCCGTAATCGGTTTCTTTTGCGCCATACTCGTAATAATAGTCGCCAAGCTCCACCACGGCGTCGACGCGCGGCAGCTTCGCAATGTCGTCATAGGCATTGAAGAAACCGCCCGGATAGAGCGCGCAACTGACGAAGGCGAGCACCACATCCTTCACGCTGCCTTCCGGCAATGTGCGTGTGCGGCCCACCGGCGAATAGGTGGTGTTGACGCGGAAGCGGTAGAAATAGTCCGTCGCCGGTTTCAGGCCGGTCGCATCCACTTTCACAGTATAGTCGCGCTCGCCATGGGTACCGATGGCGCCCATCGCGGCCATGTGTTTGAAGGCTTCGTCTTCCGCGATTTCCCAGGATACTGGAATGGAAGCGGCGCCCGTTTCCGCCGGGGTCACCCGCGTCCACAGCACGACGCGATCCTGCAATGGATCACCGCTTGCTACGCCATGCTCGAACGTCACCGCGCCCTTGTAGGATGCCGCCTTTGCATCCGCGATCGCGAAAGGTGCCGCGCCCGTCAGGGCAAGCAGCGATAACGCACCACGCCGGTCAATGTTCATCTCTTTCCCCCATTTGCCGCTCGGCAATTTTCTGCACCTGAACGTAATCTGTTTTGCCGGTGCCGAGTACCGGAATGGACTGGGCCTTCAGAATGCGCCGCGGCACCGCCAATTCGCTGACGCCATGATTGCTCGCCCAACCGGCAAGGTCCATGCGTTCGGCATTCGGGCAATCCGTCACCAGAATGATTTGCTCGCCTTTGCGTTCATCGGGAAGCGCGATCGCCGCATGGCTGTAATCCGGCCACAGGGCGGAAGCACAGCTTTCCACCACCGCCAGCGAAACCGCTTCGCCACCGATCTTGGCAAAGCGTTTCAGACGGCCGCGAATGGTGATGAAGCCTTCCTCATCCACACTCACCACATCGCCGGTGTCGTACCAGCCCTCTTTCGGCGGGTCGATCACGCCCGGTGCATCGGGCCGGATGTAGCCCAGCATCACATTCGGTCCGCGTACCACCAGCCGCCCGGCATTCGCGATGCCCTCCGCCGGATCGAGCCTGTATTCCATGCCTTTCATCAAACGACCCACGGTGCCGTAGCGGTTTGCGCCCAGTTGGTTGGCGGCCACAACGGGGGAGGCTTCGGTCACGCCATAGCCTTCCAGCAATTCGATGGAATATTTTTTGCGCAGCAGGGCGCGTGTTTCGTCCCGCAAACGCTCTGCCCCGCACACCGCAAGGCGCAGCGAATTGAGATCGCCCGGCTCGCCCGCGCGGGCATATTGCGAAATGAATGTGTCGGTCGAAAGCAGGATGGTTGCACCGGCCTCGCGAATGCGGCGCGCGATTTCATGCGGCTGTAACGGGGTCGGATGGCAAACTACCTTGATGCCCGCGAACAGCGGCACCAGCGCCCCCACCGTCAGGCCGAAGCAATGGAAGGTCGGCAGCGGGTTGAACAGCACATCGGATTCCGCTGACAGCCGGATATGGGCGCGCACCTGCTCCACATTGGAGACCAGATTGCCGTGCGACAGCGCCACGCCCTTCGGCTCCCCCTCCGTTCCCGAGGTGAACAGGATCACGGCCGGCGACTGGTGCAGCGGCCGCGCCGCAACGATCCGCGGCAACACCATGCCGGTAACAGCGGCGCCCTTGTCACGCAGCGAAAGCTGTTCGCGCACATCTTCGAGATAGACAAGCTCGGCGGCTTCTTTCAGCGCGGCTTCCAGCGCCTCCAGTTTGCCGAGTTCGATGAAGCGATGCGCGGTGATGATCCGTTTGACCTGCGCGGTTCTCAGGGCAGATTTCAAACCCGCACTGCCGGCGGTGAAATTCAGCATCGCCGGTACGCGGCCATAAGCCGACACGGCGAAGAAGGCGATCACCGCCGCTGCACCTGTAGGCAGCATGATGCCGACGGAATCGCCCGGCTCCGTCCCACGTTTCAGCGCATGGCCGAGCGCGAATGCCGCGCGGACGATTTCGTCATAGCTCAGAACCCGCCCGTCGCCATCGACCAGGATTTCGCGTTTGCCGCCGAATTTGGCCCTTGCATCCAGAAGGGCGCGGAACACCGGCTTGCGCTCGTAGGAGAGATCGGTGGTGACAAGTTCTTCGCCGGACGCAGCCGCAACCGTTGCCAGACTCACCGCGATGCCCTCACCGGAACGCTCCCAGCCCCAACCCCCGAAGATCGTAAGGGATTCTGGCGCCTTTATTCGACGGGAGAGGAGGTTAGCGCAGGAAAGGGGTGCGTCAACCGGCCCGGCAGGGTGATTTCCGGCGCTGGAGAGTCTATATCTCGGCCGTGCACAGGATATCGGCATGACCACGGTAATCGACCTCACCACAGACCGGCGCGCGCAGCGCCACCCCGAAAAAGCAGGCAGGGCCGAAACGCCCGTTCTGCGCAAGCCGGAGTGGATTCGGGTCAAAGCGCCCACCAGCCGTGAATATGCCAACACCCGCGCCATCGTGCGGGAACACAATCTGCACACGGTTTGCGAGGAAGCGGCCTGTCCCAATATCGGGGAATGCTGGTCGCACCGTCACGCCACCATGATGATCATGGGGGATACCTGCACGCGGGCCTGTGCCTTCTGCAATGTGAAGACCGGGCTGCCCGGCATGCTCGATCGCGAAGAACCGGCCAACGTCGCCCGCGCGGTGCAAAAGCTCGGCCTCAAGCATGTGGTGATCACCTCGGTGGACCGGGACGATCTGCCGGACGGCGGCGCTCGGCATTTCGCCGATACCATCAACGCCATTCGTGCGGTTTCGCCCGGCACGACGGTTGAGGTGCTGACCCCGGACTTCCTGCGCAAACCCGGCGCGATCGAGGTTGTGGCGGCCGCCCGGCCCGATGTCTTCAACCACAATCTGGAAACCGTGCCGCGGCTTTATCTGCGCGTGCGGCCCGGCGCGCGTTATTACGCCAGCCTTCGCCTGCTGGAGCGGGTGAAGGAGATTGATCCCACCGGCTTCACCAAATCGGGCCTGATGGTAGGCCTTGGCGAAAGCCGGGAGGAGATCATGCAGGTGATGGACGACCTGCGTACCGCCGGTGTCGATTTCCTGACCATCGGCCAATATCTGCAACCCACACGCCGCCATGCGGAACTGGTACGGTTCTGGACGCCGGATGAATTTCGGTCCCTCGAAACCATCGCCCGCGCCAAGGGGTTCCTGATGGTCTCGGCATCGCCCTTGACCCGGTCCTCCTACCACGCCGATACGGATTTTGCGGCGCTGAAGGCGGCGCGTCAGGGGCTGGCGTAAATCCACCTGTTCGCAGAACGCGAACAGTATGTTTCCCTTCGTATGACTTCTGGAAACAGGTGGCGGCCACATATAACAGCGGAAACCATTCGTGGAGGTCACTCATGACCAGGACCGCAGAAAATACGAAAACCGCCCGCCGTGTGGTGCAGACATTGCCGGGCATGCCGACCGAAGATGGGGCGGGCGTCAAGCTCACCCGCATGATCGGCACACCGCAATTGCCTGACCTCGATCCGCTTCTGATGCTGGATGTGATCCGTTCGGACGATCCGAAGGGCTATATCGCGGGCTTTCCGGAACATCCTCATCGCGGCTTCGAAACCGTCAGCTACATGATCAAGGGCAGCATGCAGCACCGTGACAGTCACGGCGGCAAAGGCCTGATCAGCGACGGTGGCGTGCAATGGATGACGGCAGGGCGCGGCGTGGTCCACTCCGAAATGCCGGCGCAGAACGATGGCGCCCTGTTCGGCTTCCAGCTCTGGATCAACCTGCCGGCGGCGGAAAAGATGCGCGATCCCTGGTACAGGGATATTGCCGCCACCGCCATTCCCGATGTGCCGCTGGAAGATGGCGCCACGGCGCGTCTGATCGCGGGCCGCTGGAACGGCGTGGAAGGCCCGGCACCGGCGCGGGCCACCGCCCCCTTCATCGCAGATGTCACCATTCCGGCTTATGGCAAGCAAACCATTCCGCTGCCGGACGGGCATAACGCCTTCGCCTTCGTCTTTCAGGGTTCGGCGCAGTTCGGGCCGGAGGGGGAGGGTACCCGCGTGAAGGACGGCGAAATTGCCGTGCTGTCGGCCGATGGTGCGCTGTCCGTTTCGGCACAGGCGGCCGGGGCACGGTTTCTGGTCGTGGCCGGTAAGCCGTTGCGCGAACCGATTGCCAAATATGGTCCATTTGTGATGAACACGGCGGCGGAGATCAACGCGGCCATCAGCGACTATCGCGCCGGCCGCTTCTAACCGCCGTGCGGGGCACAGTTGGCCGAACATAGCGAAACCCGGATCCTGCCCTATTCGGCAGACCTGATGTATGCGGTCGTCGCCGATGTGGAGCGCTATCCGGAATTCCTTCCCTGGTGCGTGGGGCTGCGCGTGCTGTCCCGCGCCCAGGATGGGGCGCGCCAAACCATGATGGCCGAAATGATGGTCGGCTATCATGGTTTGCGCGAACGCTATACCAGCCGCGTCGTGCTCGATCCCGCCATGCGCAGCATTGATGTGGAACAGAGCAAGGGGCCGTTCCGGCGTCTGGAAAACCATTGGCGTTTCGCCCCGATGCCCAATGGCTGCCGGGTGGATTTCCGGATCGCTTTTGAATTCAAGAGCCGCATCCTGAATGCGGTTGCCGGGGCGGCATTCGAGCGTGTGCTGTTCAAGATGGCCGATGCGTTCGAGAAGCGAGCGAAAGCGCTGTCACAACAGTCGCTGCAACAGCAATAAAGCGGCCTCTACAGTCTTCATGCGGATTTCGCCGCGGCCAATATCCCCGAAACGATGGGCCTCGTGCAGAATGCTGCGGTTTTCGCGCGCCGCTGCGATGTGAACCAGCCCCACCGGTTTCAATGGTGTGCCGCCGCCGGGCCCGGCGACGCCCGTCACCGCCACTGCCATATGGGCGTTGGAATTGGCAACAGCGCCTTCTGCCATCGCGCGCGCCACGGCTTCCGATACCGCGCCCATGTCGGCGATCATGTCGCCCGGCACATCCAGCATGTCAGACTTGGCGCGGTTGGAATAAACGATGAAGCCGCGCTCCACCACGTCCGACGAACCGGGAATTTCCGTCAACAATCCGCCGATCAGTCCGCCGGTACAGCTTTCCGCTGTGGCGATGCGCAGCTTTTTTTCGCGTGCCTCCATCAATACCACTTCGGCCAGACGTAACAACGGTGCGGAAAACATCAGATCACCTTCGCCAAATGCAGCAGAAGAACAATAACACCGGCCAGCAATCCGGCCACCATGTCATCCAGCATCACGCCAAGTCCGCCGGGTGCCTTTTCGGCCGGGCCGACCGGCCAGGGCTTCAAGATGTCGAACAGCCGGAACAGTGCGAAGGCGAGTGCGAAGCCCGGCAGCGTCAAAGGCGCGAAGGCACAGGCCAGCCATTGGCCCGCCACCTCGTCAATCACGCATTCGGATGGGTCCTTGTTCGCACTCTCGCGGATATAGACGCCGCAACTCCACACACCGGCACCGAAGGCCGCGAAGGCGGCAAGCGCGAGCACAACCGGCCCGCCATAGTGCGCGATGAGCCATGCGAAGGGCAGAGCGACGATGCTGGCCGCGGTGCCGGATGCAAATGGCGCATAGCCAACGCCGAAAAAGGTCGAGATCAGGCGCGCCAGCATCAGGCCATCACGATCAGGACGGTAAAACGATGGTGGCGACAGCCTGTGCCGCAATGCCTTCCTGCCGCCCGGTAAAGCCCATGCCTTCGGTCGTGGTCGCCTTCACGCTGACGCGGGACATGTCGAGTTCCAGGATTTCGGCGATGCGCGCCCGCATGGCGTCGCGATGCGGTGACAGTTTCGGCCGCTCGCAGATCACCGTCACGTCGCAATGCACGATTGCACCACCGGCCGCGCGCACCAGATCGCGCGCATGGATCAGGAATTTGTCGGAAGAGGCGCCGCGCCAGCGTTCGTCCGTGGGTGGAAAGTGCTGCCCGATATCACCGGCGCCGAGCGCCCCCAGAACCGCATCGGTCAGTGCGTGCAGCCCCGCATCGGCATCGGAATGGCCGATCAATCCGGCCGAATGGGCGATGCGGATGCCGCACAGCCAGACGTGATCGCCCGGCCCGAAACGATGGGCATCGAAACCCATGCCGGTGCGCGGCAACGGAGCGCCAAGCAGGCGCCCGGCAATGGCAAAATCGTCGGCCGATGTCACCTTCATGTTCCTTTCGTCGCCGGCCACCGTCATCACCTTCATCCCGGCCGTTTCGGCAATCGCGATGTCGTCCACCGCTTCGCGGCCACGCTCGGCCCGATGGGCGCGGAGGATGGCGTCAAAGCGGAAGCCCTGCGGCGTCTGCGCCCGGTAAAGCCCGTCGCGTGAAATCGCTTCCAGTACGCCGGGTTTGCCTTCGCGTTTGAGGGCGTCGGTTACCGGCAGAACCGGCACCACGGCATCGGCACCCTTCCGCAGGATATCGATCACCCGCCCGATCAATTCCGGTGTTACCAGCGGCCGCGCGCCATCGTGGATCAGGACGAATTCGGGCTTGTGCGGCTCCAGCGCCTCCAGTCCGCGGCAAACCGATTCCTGCCGGTTCGCGCCACCATGCGTGGGCGGGAGGAGGGTGAACCCTTCCACCGCCCTGGCATAGGCATCCTCGTCGCCTTGCCCGATCACCACCTGCACCAGATCGGCGGCATCCAGGCAGGCCGCGATTGTTCTACGGAGTAAGGAGTGCCCGGCAAGATCCCGATATTGCTTCGGAATCCCGCCACCGGCCCTGAGGCCGCGTCCGCCTGCCACGATCAGAATCGCTACCCTGCCCATGGCGCCACCCTATTCAGGCCCGGCATCGCCGCCAAGCCTTGCCGGGCTGCCGTTGCGGCCCTAATATGCTTACGAATTATGCAATACTTGAAATGCCTATTTTATGAGCAATGCAGAATTGCTAACCACGGATCGCATCGGGGCCCAGATTGCAGCGGCGCTCCCGATGCCTGTTCTGCTGATCGGGCGGCGTCAGCGAATCCTCTACGTCAATCCGGCGGCGGAGCAGTTCTTCGACATGGGCGCCGCCACGCTCGCCAAATTGCGGCTGGATGAAATCGTACCGTTCGGCAGTCCGGTGCTGCAGCTTTTGTTGCAGGTGCGTGAACGCGGCGCCTCTGCCGGTGAACGCGATATGGATCTGACCACGCCGCGTTATGGCGAGCGCATTGCCGATGTCACCGCAACACCGGTGCCCGATCCCGAAGGTGCCGTCATCCTCACGCTGCAGGAACGCAGTCTCGCGCAACGCATCGACCGTCAGCTTCTGCATCGTGGCGCCGTGCGTTCAATGCACGGCATGGCGGCGGTGATGGCGCACGAAATCAAAAATCCGCTGGCCGGCATTCGCGGCGCCGCACAATTGCTGGAGGAGGCGGTGCCGCCTTCCGAACGCAATCTGACCGAACTGATCTGTTCGGAGGCAGACCGCATCCGCACCCTGATCGACCGGATGGAGGATTTTGGCGACACCCGCAATCTGCCCCGCGCGCCGGTCAACATCCACGAAGTGCTGGACCGTGTGCGCAAGGTGGCCGAAACCAGTTTCGCGCGCGGCGTGCCGTTCAGCGAACAATTCGACCCCTCACTGCCGCCGGTGCTGGGCGACCGTGATCAATTGATTCAGGTGTTCCTCAATCTGGTGCGCAACGCGAGCGATGCGCTGCCCGATGCCGGTGGCGAGATCACGTTGACCACCGCCTATCGTCCCGGCGTGCGGGTCAGCGCGCCGGTTTCCGGCGAACGGTTGAGCCTGCCGCTGGAAGTGACCGTGCGCGACAATGGCAGCGGTATCTCCACCGATCTGATGCCACATATTTTCGATCCTTTCGTCACCGCAAAGCCGCACGGCTCCGGCCTCGGTCTGCCGCTGGTGGCCAAGATCGTGGGCGACCATGGCGGTGTGATCGAATGTGAATCGATCCCGCGCCGCACCGTCTTCCGCATACTTCTTCCAATGGCCCCCAGCGAAGGAGGCACTGTGTAATGCCCGCCGGAACCATTCTCGTCGCCGACGACGACGCCGCCATCCGCACCGTGCTCAATCAGGCGCTGGGGCGCGCCGGTTATGATGTGCGCACCACGGGCAGCGCGGCTGGCCTGTGGCGCTGGGTTGCCTCGGGCGAGGGCAATCTCGTCATCTCCGATGTGGTGCTGCCGGATGAAAACGGCTTCGACCTGATCCCGCGCATCAAGCGCACACGCCCCGATCTGCCGGTGGTGGTGATGAGTGCGCAGAACACGCTTCTCACCGCGATCACGGCGGCGGAGCGTGGTGCCTTTGAATATCTGCCCAAGCCATTCGATCTGCGCGAACTGATCGCGGTGGTGCAGCGCGCACTGGCCGCGCCGCAGACCAAACGCAACAATGGCAGTGCGGCGGAGAACAGCGATGACCGCCTGCCGTTGATCGGGCGTTCGCCCGCGATGCAGGAAATCTACCGCACCATTGCGCGGCTGACGCAGACCGATCTGACCGTGACCATCATGGGGGAATCCGGCACCGGCAAGGAACTGGTGGCCCGCGCCCTGCATGATTACGGCAAGCGCCGCCATGGTCCCTTCGTGGCCGTGAATATGGCCGCCATCCCGAAGGAATTGGTGGAAAGTGAGTTGTTCGGGCATGAGCGCGGCGCCTTTACCGGCGCCACCGCACGCGGTGTCGGCCGCTTTGAACAGGCTGAGGGCGGCACCCTGTTCCTCGACGAAATCGGCGACATGCCGCTCGATGCGCAAACCCGGCTGCTGCGCGTGTTGCAGCAGGGCGAATACACCGCGGTTGGCGGCCGCGTCGCGATCAGGACCGATGTGCGTATTATCGCGGCCACAAACCGCGATCTGCGTCAGCTCATTCATCAGGGGCTGTTCCGCGAAGACCTCTATTACCGGCTGAATGTGGTGCCGCTGCGCCTGCCGCCCCTGCGCGAGCGGACGGAGGACATTCCCGATCTCGTCCGCCATTTCCTGCGCAAGGCGGAGGAGGAGGGCCTGCCGGTCAAGAATCTCGATGCCGAAGGCCTTGACCTGATGAAGCATTACCGTTGGCCGGGCAATGTGCGCGAACTGGAAAATCTGGTGCGGCGGCTCGCGGTTTTGCACGCGGGCGAAGATATTCCGGCCAACGTGATTGCCGCCGAATTGCGCGAACCGGCCGTGATGGTGGAAAGCGACGATGCGCCCGGTTCGCTGGCCACGGCGGCGGAGCGTTATCTCGCACAATATTTCCGCTCGCAGGGCGATGGGCTGCCACCACCCGGCCTTTATGATCGCGTGCTGACGGAGGTGGAGCGGCCGCTGATCTCGATCTGCCTTGCCGCCACCCGCGGCAACCAGATCAAAGCGGCGCATCTTCTGGGCCTGAACCGCAATACCTTGCGCAAGAAGATCCGGGACCTTGGTCTGGAAGTGATACGGGGCCTCAAAACCGACTGAATTTATCGATGGTCACGGCCGGGCGCTGTATTCTTGCAACAGGATGTGGCTTGGCTACACTGACCATGATTTGCCAAGGGCCTGCGCGGTGGCGTTTGCGGGTTCAAGGCTTCCTGAAGGCTTCCAGAACGGGACCTTGATGGCCGCGAGCAATACCGTGGATATGCCCGCAAAAGGCGGGATATTGGCCATTCTTCAGGCGGTCTCCCGGCCTTCGCTGCTGGCGTTCGCGGTCGGCTTGATGGCGATCGCCTCCGGCGCTGCGACCTATGCCATCATTACCGGGCTGGTTCCCTATAACCCGACGCCGACCGGCCTGGTGGTCCTGCTTCTCGTCAATCTGACCCTGGTGCTCACCTTGGGCGCGCTGGTTGCCTGGCGGCTGGTGCGGTTGTGGAGTGCACGGCGCTCCGGCACCGCGGGTGCCCGGCTGCATGTGCGCCTTGTCGCGATGTTCAGCACGGTTGCGGTGCTGCCGGCGATCTTTGTGGCGGTGTTTGCCGCCGTGACGCTGAACCTGGGTGTGGAGGCGTGGTTCTCCGAGCGGGTGAAGGCGGCGCTGGAAAACTCGGTCAGCGTTGCGCGCGCTTATGTGGAGGAACATCGCCAGGTGATCCGTGGCGACATCCTCGCCATGGCTTATGACATCGACCGTGCCGCGCCTTTGATCCAGCAGAAGGACGGTGGCGACACCCGCAAGCGCTTCACCGACTATCTGGTGACACAGGCATCGGTCCGCGCGCTGCCCGCCGTGTTCGTGATCGATTCCTCCGGCCGGGTTCTTGCCAGTGCGAAACTCCCCTCGATGCCGGACTACGCTGCACCATCGGCCAAGGCGATAGCGGAAGCGGCACAGGGTCAGGTAGTGGTGCTGACCGATTCCAATGACAATCTGGTTCGTGCCATGGTGAAGCTCGACGCCTTTGTCGATGCCTATCTTCTGGTGGCGCGCGCGATTGACCCGGAAGTGCTGGCCCACCAGCAGCGCACCATTGACGCGGTTTCGGAATATAACCGGTTGAGCAAGAACCGCGGCGAGGTTCAACTCATCTTCGCGGTGCTTTATGGCGTCGTCTCGCTGGTCATCCTGCTGGCGGCGGTGTGGGCCGGTTTGTGGGCGGCGAACAAACTGGTGCGGCCGATTTCACGGCTGATCGAGGCTTCCGAACGCGTTTCGGAAGGCGATCTGAAAGCGCAGGTGGAGATCGAGCGTGACGACGATGAAGTCGGCGTTCTAAGCCGCACCTTCAATCGTATGACGAGCCAGTTGAGCGCCCAGCGCGAAGCCCTTGTCGCCGCAAGCCGTCAGATCGACGAACGCCGCCGTTTCACCGAAGCGGTGCTGGCCGGTGTCAGCGCCGGTGTTGTCGGCCTCGATTCCGAAGGCACTGTGACCATTGTTAATCGCATGGCCCAGCGCCTTCTGAATGCAGAGCCGGACGAGGTGGAGGGCCGCCATTACTCACAGGCCGTGCCGGAATTTGCCGCCCTGATCCGCCGTGCGATTCAGGAACCTGTGGGCCGCGCCAGCGGCGAGGCCACGCTCAACCGCGGCGCCACGGTGCGCAATCTGAGTGTGCAGGTGGCGAGCGAGCAGGGCGCCGATGGCGGCGGTTATGTGGTGACGTTCGACGACATCACCGATCTGATTTCGGCGCAACGCACCGCCGCCTGGGCCGATGTGGCGCGCCGCATCGCTCATGAAATCAAGAATCCGCTTACGCCCATTCAACTTTCGGCAGAGCGGTTGAAGCGCAAATATGGCCGCGAGGTCACCACCGATCCCGATATTTTTGCGCAATGCACCGACACCATCATCCGTCAGGTGGGCGACATCGGGCGCATGGTGGATGAATTCTCCTCCTTTGCGCGGATGCCGTCGCCCAAGATGCGGCGCGAGAGCGCGCAGGAGCTTTTGACCCAGGCCATATTCCTCCAGCGTGTTGCTCATCCGAGCGTGACGTTTGAGAGCCAGGCGCCGCGCGAACCGGTTTACATTGAATGCGATGGCCGCCTGGTATCGCAGGCACTGACCAATGTGCTGAAGAATGCGGCGGAAGCGATTGCCGCGCGCCAGACCGAAGGTGACGATACGCCGGGCCGCGTGCGCGTGCGCCTTACCGAGGATGGACAGCAGATCGCGTTTACCGTCTGCGACAATGGGATCGGTCTTCCGCCACAACATCGCCACAGGCTGACGGAACCTTATGTCACCACACGGGTGAAGGGGACCGGGCTGGGGTTGGCCATCGTACGCAAGATTGTGGAAGACCATGGCGGCGAGATCCACATCGGCGATGCTGCCGATGAAACCTCGGGGGCCGAAATCCGGCTGGTTTTTCCGCTGCGTCAGAAAACTCTGGATCAAAAGGGAGTGACGGATGAGCAAGTACGGGTCGTTGATCGCGCCTGAAATTCTCATCGTGGATGATGAAGACGATATTCGCGATCTGATCGCGGGTATTTTGCACGATGAGGGCTATGAGACCCGTGTCGCATCCGATAGCGACGGCGCGCTTGAAGCCGTACGCCATCGCCGCCCGCGTCTGTTAGTGCTCGACATCTGGCTGCAAGGCAGCAGGCTCGATGGGATACAGGTGCTGGACCAGATCAAGCAGGAACATCCCGATCTGCCTGTGGTGATGATCAGCGGCCATGGCACCATCGAAACCGCGGTCGCCTCGATCAAGAAGGGCGCCTATGACTTTATCGAAAAGCCGTTCAAGTCGGACCGCCTGATCCATGTGGTGGGCCGCGCGCTGGAAGCCGCACGCCTGCGCCGTGAAGTTCAGGAGCTGAAACTGAAGGCCGGCGATGATGCCGAGCTTGTCGGTGTTTCCTCCGCCATCTCGCAAGTCCGCCAGATGGTGGACAAGATTGCCCCCGCCGGCAGCCGCGTGATGATCACCGGCCCGTCCGGTTCCGGCAAGGAGGTGGTGGCGCGTTTGATCCATGCGCGTTCGCGCCGTGCCGGCAATGCCTTTGTCGCCGTCAATTGCGCCAACATGTCTCCCGCCCATATCGAGGCCGAATTGTTCGGCGTTGAACAGGCGGATTCCCCGCGCAAGACTGGGCTGCTGGAACTCGCGCATAACGGCACGCTTTATCTCGACGAGATCGCTGACATGCCGCTCGAAACACAGGGCAAGGTTTTGCGCGTTCTGGTCGATCAGACATTCCTGCGCCTTGGCGGCAACACACGGGTTCAGGTCGATGTGCGGGTGGTTTCGTCCTCCACCCGCGATCTGCATGTCGAAATCGCCAATGGCCGTTTCCGCGAGGATCTTTATCACCGGCTGAATGTGGTGCCGGTGCGTGTGCCGTCGCTGGCGGAACGGCGCGACGATATTCCGCTTCTGGTCTCGCATTTCATGAAGCGGCTCTCAGCCGCCTCCGGTCTTGCCATTCGCGAAATCGGCGACGATGCGATGGCGGTGCTGCAGGCCCACAACTGGCCCGGCAATGTGCGCCAGTTGCGCAATATCGTGGAACGACTATTGATCCTTGCCACCGATGATGCGGCCCAGGCGATTTCGGCCGATCTTTTACCGCCGGATCTGGGCGCCAGCGTACCCTGGGGCAACGCAGGCAAGGGCGATCTTGTCATCTCGCTGCCCTTGCGCGAAGCGCGGGAGATATTCGAGCGCGACTATCTTCTGGCCCAGATCAACCGCTTTGGCGGCAATATCTCGCGCACCGCGGCCTTCATCGGGATGGAGCGTTCGGCGCTGCACCGCAAGCTGAAATCCCTGGGCGTCGGCCCCAATGGCCGCGATCAGACCTTCAACGCATGAACGCATCAGCATGAGCACACAGGAACGCTGGAATACCCGCATGCCCGCGGGCCGCATCGCCTATGTCAATGGCCGCTATCTCGCGCATGAAGAGGCGGGCGTTCATATCGAAGATCGCGGCCTGCAACTGGGCGATGCCATCTATGAAGTGGTCGCGGTCAACGCCAATCGCTTTGTCGATGAGGAGGAGCATCTCGACCGGCTGGAGCGTTCGTTGCGCGAAGTGGAAATTGCGATGCCGATGGCGCGCGCCGCGATGAAGTTCGTTTTCCGCGAGGTCGTGCGCCGGAACGCTTTGCGCAATGGCTTCCTGTATCTGCAGATCACCCGTGGCGCGTTCCGGCGCGATCATCCTATTCCGTCGCAACATCAGCGGCCGACATTGATCCTGACCGCGCTGCACGTGAATCGCGCCCAACAGAATGCGCGTGACGAAAAAGGCATTGCCGTCGTCACGAAGCCGGATTTGCGCTGGGGCCGCTGCGATATCAAGACCACGCAATTGCTGGGCAATCTTCTGGCCAAGACGGCGGCGCGGCGTGCCGGCGCGCATGAAGCCTGGCTGGTGGACGAAGACGGTTTCGTCACCGAAGGGGCATCCACCACGGCGTGGATCGTGACCGATGGCGGGGAGATCGTCACCCGGCCACTGACCAACGCGATCCTCCCCGGCGTCACGCGCCGGGTAATCCTGGCCGTGGCGGAGGAGGCGCAGCTCAAACTGACCGAGCGCCCGTTTACCCCGGACGAGGCGCGAGGCGCACGGGAGGCGTTCATCTCGTCCGCCTCCGGCCCGGCGGTGCCGGTCATCCGCATCGACGGCGATATGGTGGGCGAGGGCGTGCCCGGTCCCATAACCCGGCGGGTGCGGGAGCTTTACCGCGATCACGCCAAGGCGGCACCGCTTTTGCGGTAAGGCCTTTCGCATTTGCAGCAAATCAGCCTATGCTGGGAGCAGCCTCGCGGGCTGCGCGGGGCCCAACCAAATGACAAGTGGGTTCACCCATGAGCGAAAAACAACAAAATCTCCAGGACACGTTCCTCAACGCGGTCCGCAAGAGCAAATCAGCCGTGACGATTTTTCTCGTCAACGGCGTCAAGCTTCAGGGAAACATCACTTGGTTCGACAATTTTTGCGTTCTCCTGCGCCGGGATGGGCAGGCGCAACTCGTCTACAAACACGCGATCTCGACAGTCATGCCGCTGGGCCCGATCCAGTTGCAGGACGTGGAAACGGCGGCCGAGGGCGCCTGAACCCGAAACCGGACGATTCGGTGGATGGTACGGACAGCCGTACCGCCATCGTGGTCCATATTGAACCGAAGACGCGCGCAGGGGGCATGGCGGGCGGGCGCGACGCCGTTGCCCGGCTGGCGGAGGCGGTGGGCCTGACGGCGGCCATCGGTCTGACCGTAGTGGGCGAACATATCGTGCCGCTGCTCAGGCCAGTGCCGGCCACGCTGATCGGCAAGGGCAAGGTGGCCGAAATCGGGGCCGAGGCGGCAGCGCTTGAGCCCACGGTCATCATCGTCAATGCCCAGCTTTCGCCGGTGCAGCAGCGCAATCTGGAACGGGCATGGAAGAGCAAGGTGCTCGACCGCACCGCGCTCATTCTCGAAATTTTCGGCGAACGGGCGAAAACCCGCGAAGGCCGCCTGCAGGTCGAACTGGCGCATCTCAATTATCAGCGCAGCCGGCTGGTTCGAAGCTGGACCCATCTGGAACGGCAGCGCGGCGGCTTCGGCTTTCTGGGCGGGCCGGGCGAAACCCAGATCGAAACCGATCGCCGCCTGATCGGCGAACGAATCCAGCGGATCAAATCCGATCTGGAAGGCGTGAAGCGCACCCGCGGCCTGCACCGCCGGGCGCGCAAGCGCGTGCCGTTCCCGGTGATTGCGCTGGTCGGCTACACCAATGCCGGCAAATCGACCCTGTTCAACACCCTGACCAAATCGGGCGTGCTGGCAAAGGATTTGCTGTTCGCGACGCTGGACCCGACTATGCGCGGCATCACGCTTCCCGGCGGGCGGCGCGCCATCCTGTCCGATACGGTCGGCTTCATTTCCGGCCTGCCGGTTGAGCTGGTTGCCGCCTTCCGCGCCACCTTGGAGGAGGTGCTGGAGGCCGACCTGATCCTGCACGTCCGTGACGTGGCACATGCGGAAAGCGAAGCCCAGAAGGCGGACGTCAATCAGGTTCTAACCGATCTCGGGATCACACCGGAGCAAGAGAACATCATAGAAATTCTCAACAAAATTGACCTGTTATCGGAGAATATTCAGAAATCACTTCTGGAGAAATCCGGCAACATGAGTGGGCCGGTCGCGATTTCTGCGTTGACGGGTTCCGGGCTCACGGAGTTGTTGAGGATTATTGCAGAGAAGCTTGATAGCAATGGAAATATCGTCACCATCATAATTGATCCGGCGGATGGTGCGGGACTCGCATGGGCCTACCGGCATGGGCGGGTGCTTTCCCGGCACGATAGTGATGTTGGTGTCAAACTCAGCATCGCCGTCGACCCGTCGGAAACCGATCGATTTGTACAGAAGTTTTACGATTCTGTTATTAGAACATAGGGATATGGCTGGAATTTGAAGTGCGGTGGCATTGGGAATGGGCGCCTTAATGCGCCAATAGCTTCGCGGCCTGCCACAGGGCTTCCATCTCGTCGAGTGTGGCGTCCGCCGGCGCCTTTCCCTGGGCTGCCAGCCCGCGTTCAATCGCGCCAAAGCGGCGGACAAATTTTGCGTTCGTGGCGCGCAGCGCAGCCTCGGGATCGACCTTCAGATGGCGCGCCAGATTGGTCACCGCGAATAGCAGATCGCCAACTTCTTCTTCGAGTTTCTCCAGCGCGGCGCCGTGCTGCTGCGCCTCGACAATCTCACCAGCTTCCTCGGCAATTTTCTCCACCACCTTCGGGGCCGAATCCCAGTCGAATCCAACGCTTGCGGCGCGCTTCTGAAGTTTGACCGCACGCAGCAACGCGGGCAGGGCGCGTGGCACATCGGACAGTAGACCCGCGTCCGATTTGGCGGCCCGTTCCTGGCGCTTCAATTCCTCCCAGGCGGCTGTCTGTGCCTCCGCCGTTTTCACGTTCGTGACACCTGCAAACACGTGCGGATGGCGCCGGATCATCTTCTCGTTTACGGCGTTCACAACGTCTGCAAAGGCGAACAGATTTTGCTCTTCAGCCATGCGGGCGTGGAACACCACCTGGAACAGAAGGTCGCCAAGCTCGTCCTTCAGCGCGGGCCAGTCCCGATCTTCGACGGCACCGGCAACCTCATAGGCTTCCTCGATCGTATAAGGCGCGATGGTCGCGAAGCTCTGCGCCACATCCCACGGGCATCCGCGCTCTGGATCGCGCAGGCGCCGCATGATGGCCAGCAGGCGTACCAGCGCCGCCTTGGCGGCGGTCTGATCGCCATTGTCGAGATCCTCACCGAGATTGGGGCTACCACCATTCGCCATTGCCAGCGTCCTTGAAGCTCATGGCCGCAATAGCGGATCGAGCCGTCGCTTTGAAGGCGCGCTGGTTGTGCGGGCGCGCAGGGATATGAAGGGCGCGTCCCAAGCATTGGATCAGCGCCACCATCAATCGTCATATTTTCGTATAAGTAATATTATGGGAAATTATGGATGAGCAATTAGGCCGGATTGGCGTATAATGCCGCGATAGCGGGCCTGAGGCTCGCCAATGGAACTGTAATGATCCGGGATATCCGTTCATGACCAACAAACCTGGCAAAGACGCCGAAGACAGACACAGCGATGCGGACACAAAGCGGCCCGCGGGCGATGCGGCCCATCACGCACCGCCACCACATGGCCTGCAGAAACAGAACAAAGGCTTTCCCGGTGGCGGAAAGTTGTCGAAACCGATGTTGGTCAAAGGCCGCTCGTTCCGGCACCAGGGCCGCTAAACGGTAACCCGCTGTCGCCTCACTGCGCGTAGAGAATGATCTGCGTGCAGCGGAACGCGGCCATCAGCTTGCCGGTTTCGGCATTGGTGATCTCGGCATCCCACACCTGGGTCATACGCCCGCCATGCAGCAGGCCTGCCACGCCTCTGACCGTGCCATTGCGCGTCGTGCGCATGAAATTGCATTTGATCTCGGACGTCGTGAAGCCGCTGGCGCCATCCGGCCACACGGTCGAAACGCCATAGGAGCACAGCGTATCGGCCAGCGCCACGATTGCCGGCGCCCATAAGGCACCATTGCCCGCGATCAGCTTGGGTGAAACCGGCAGCACACCGCTCACCTTGCCCGCTGCCACATCCGTCACCGTGATGCCCAGCATGTGCGGCAGGCCATCCTTGTTCCAGCCATTCATGATCTCTGGCGTCGGAAGTTCGGCCATGTCCGCTCCCCCTTTATTCCACCGCGCTCAGATCGCGGCGGTGATCACCATGCCGTCATAGGCCGGCTCAACGCCGTCCGGCAGTTCGCGCTTCAATGTCTCGTAATCCAGATCGACATGCAGATTGGTCAACACAGCGCGCTTCGGCTTCACGCGCGCGATCCATTCCAGCGCCTTGCCAACATGGGCATGACTTGGATGCTGCGTATATCGCAAGGCGTCCACAACCCAGCATTCCACGCCATTCAGGGCGGCAAAGGCCGCCTCGTCCAGATCGTTCACATCGCTCGAATATGCAAACGGTCCAAAGCGGAATCCGGCGGAGAGTATCTGCCCGTGCGTCTGCCAGAATGTCTCAACCGGTACGTCGCCACCGGCGCCGGAAATCGTGAATGGTGTAAACGGTGTCTTGATCGTATGGGCGTGCAGGATCGGCGGATAGTCGCTACCCGGCGGCTGCACGAAACAATAGCTGAAGCGGCTTAGTATGCCTTCAAAGCTATTGGCGGTGGCGAAAACGTCCACCCGGCGGCGCATGTTGATCGCCACCATGCGCAAATCATCCAGCCCGTGAAGCTGATCGGCATGATCATGCGTGATCAGAACTCCGTCCAGCGTTGCGGCACGCGCCGCGATCAATTGTTCGCGCATGTCGGGCGCCGTATCGATCAGAACCGCCGTCGTACCGGCCGCACCTGTACGCCGCACCAGCGCGGAGCATCGCCGCCGCCGGTTTTTGGGGTTGTCCGGATCGCACGCGCCCCAGTAACCGGCGCCGTCACGCCCGCCGACACGTGGCACGCCGCCGGACGATCCGCAACCAAGGATGGTCAGGCTCAATTGATCGGCCATCGCGCCATCCTTACTCCGGCCTTTTCACTTTGCGGAACAGGCTGAAAAAATTCTGCGTGGTTTGTGCCGCCAGGTCTTCGCGCGCAACACCTTTCAATCCGGCCAGAACATCGGCCGTGTGGGCAACAAAGGCCGGCTCATTGCGCTTTCCGCGATGCGGAACCGGCGCCAGAAATGGCGCATCGGTTTCGACCAGAAGCCGCTCCAGCGGCACTTCGCGGATCACCGCACGCAGCTCTTCGGATTTCTTGAAAGTCGCGATCCCCGAAACGGAAATACAAAAGCCCAGTTCCAGCGCCGCGTCGGCCAGTTTTTTCGTGCCGGTGAAGCAGTGGATCAGGCCGGTGAATGCACCCTGCTCCATCTCGTCGCGCAGAATTTCAATCGTGTCGTCTTCCGCATCGCGGGTGTGCACGATCAGCGGCAGGCCCAGTTCGCGCGCCGCTGCGATGTGCAGCCGGAAATTCTTCTGCTGTGCCGCGCGCGGGCTGTGCTCATAGAAATAATCGAGGCCGGTTTCACCAATGCCGACCACCTTCGGTCCTTGCGCTAGTGCGATCAGTGCTTGCGCATCCTCCAGCGGCTCTTTCTCCGCCTCATGCGGATGAATGCCGACCGAACACCACACGCTATCGAACCGCTCTGCCACCGCCTGCACACGCGGAAAGCCGTCCAGTGTGGTTCCAATGCTGACGCAAAGGCCCACGCCTGCGGCCCTGGCACGGTCCACCACCGCGTCCAGTTCAGGTGCGAATTCCGGGAAATCCAGGTGGCAATGGCTGTCGACAAGCATGAATTTGGTTAGCCCAAAACCGCGCGGTCTGGCAAATCGGGTGGCGGTAAATCAGAGCGGGCCGGCACGCCGCTGCGTTTCGGCCAGGGCCGTTGCGGCGCTGATCACGGTTTGCCGCGGCTCCATATAAAGCGCGGCGGTGCGGGCGAACTTCCGCTGCAATTCGTCGGCCGTCTCCAGCCAGGCGCGCGATGGCACATGGCCGGCCTGCGCACGCTCCCGCATGCGTGCGCTTAACTGTTCGGCCAGAAAGGCGCCGAAGGTTTCGACCCCGTCGGTGATCCGCGCCAGACGGTCGCCCAACGCCAGAAGCCGTACCACGTCGGGGGCGCCGCGTTCCGCGATCAGGTGGGCCGCCTCCTCCGCCAGTTTGGGCCCCTCCCCTTGCGCCAGCAGCAGCGCCATGCCGATAGCGCCGCCTGAAAGCTGTGCCAGATTGGCGGCCTCCGCTGGCGCGATGCCCATCTCCGTCAGCACCTGTTCGACCGTGGGCAACGGCAGCGGGCGCAGATCCATCCGCTGGCAGCGGGAACGGATGGTGCTGGGCAAACGGCCCGGATTGTTGGCGATCAACAGAAGTTGTCCGCGCTCCGGCGGCTCCTCCAGCGTTTTGAGCAGAGCGTTGGCAGCGGCATCGTTCATTTCGTCTGCCGTATCGACGATGGCCACCCGCCATCCACCCGCACCGGATGTCATTCCAAAAAATGAGGAAAGCTTTCTAACTTCCTCAACAGAAATGACATTCATCAATTTTCCGGTACGCAGATTGACCCCGCGCCGGATCACCAGAAGACCGGGATGCGCACCGCTGGCGATCTGTTGTTGCACCGGGTCGGCGGCGGCCACCGCCAGGTCATCCGGTCCCGCGTCACTCGCGCCATGGCGCAACAGATAGCGTGCGATGCGATAGGCCATGGTGGCCTTGCCGATGCCGGGCGGCCCGGTGATCAGCCAGGCTTGTGGCGCCCGCCCGCCGCGGATCGCGCGCGCCGCCCGTGCCAATGCCGCCTCATGCCCCAGAAGCGAAAGCGTCTCGCGCGGATGCGGAAAATCGCCGATCCGGTCCGGCTCCGGCATGGGGTCGTTGCTGCGCGCCGCTGCCATCAGAGGCCAAACCTCCGTCGGGTTTCGGCCCATATGTGGGCGGCCACAGTTTCGATATCGCCATTGGCATCGATCACGGCACAGCGTTCCGGCTCGGCCTGCACGCGGGCAAGAAAGCCGTCACGCAGGCGGGTATGAAACGCCGTATCGAACTGCTCGAACCGCGTCTCCGTTCCGGCGCGCGCGTGCGCCCGTGCAAGCCCCACTTCCACCGGCAGATCCAGCACCAGCGTCAGATGCGGTTTGAACCCGTCCAGCACCGCCTGCTCGATCGCGGCAATGCGTGGTGCCGCAAGCCCGCGCCCTGCACCCTGATAGGCGTAAGTGGAATCGGTGAAGCGGTCGCACAGCACCCACTGCCCGCGGTCGAGCGCGGGCCGGATGGTTCGTGCCACGTGATCGGCCCGCGCGGCAAACATCAGCAGCATTTCGCTTACCGCGTCCCACCGTCCGGGCGCACCTTCAACCAGAAGGCGGCGGATTTCCTCCGCCCCAGGCGAACCGCCCGGCTCCCGCGTGCAGAGCACGGCGATCTTCGCCGCTTCCAGCTTGTCCGCCAGAAGCCGCACTTGCGTGGATTTGCCCGCACCCTCCCCGCCTTCCAGCGTGATGAAGCGCGGCTGCGTGGTCATTGTGCAGCGTTGGCTGTGCCGAACAACACGCCCAGCCCCTGCATGCCGCGGGCAAAGAAACCTGCTTCGGGCACGGTTTCGCCGGCATAAAGCGGCACGGTCTGCATCGGGAATTGCGGCGCGGTGATTACCAGCGTGCCGAGCTTCTGGCCTTTGGTGATCGGGGCTTTCAGCGGCGTTTCGTAGTGCACCGAAACCTTCATATCCTTGCGGGATTCCACCTGCATGGTCAGCGCCAGCGGCTTTCCGGTTACCAGCGCAACCGTATCGGCAGCGCCTTGCCAGACTTTGGCGCGCGCTACGACATCGTCCGGCTTGAACAGTTTGTATTCACGGAACTCACGAAATGCCACGCCCAGAAGCCTGGCAGCTTCGTCGGCGCGATAGCGTTCCGCCCACCACGAACTCTTGTCGGGATAGCGCAGCCCCATCAGCACCAGGATCAGCCGCCGCCCATCCTGCACGGCAGAGGTGACGATGCCGTAACCCGCCGCGTCGGTGTAGCCGGTCTTCAATCCGTCCGCGCCCGGAAACTTCTCCAGAACCAGATTGCGGTTTTCCTGCGTGATGCCGTTGTACTCGAACGAGCGTTCGCCGAAGAAATGGTAGTATTGCGGAAACGTCGTGATGATGTGGCGCGCCAGCTTGGCCAGATCATAGGCCGACATCAATTGCCCCGGCGGTTCGGGCAGGCCATCCGGATTGACGAAGGTGGACTGCGTCAGGCCCAGTTCCTTGGCCCGGTCGTTCATCATCTTGACGAAACCTTCAACCGTGCCGCCCAGCGCCTCCGCCACCACGATGCAGGCATCGTTGCCCGACTGGATGATGATGCCGCGGATCAGATCGGCAACCGGCACGCGCGTGCCCACCATGACGAAGGATTTCGAGCCTTGTGTGGCCCAGGCCCGCTGCGAAACCGGAAACGTGTCGGTCAGTTTCACACGCCCGTCCTTCAGCCGTTCAAACAGAAGGTCCAGCGTCATCAGTTTGCTCATCGATGCCGGCGGCATCGGTGCGTGTGCATCCTTCTGCCAGAGAATGGCACCGGTCGCGCCATCCATCAGGATTGCGTGCTCCGCACTCGTGTCCATCTGTGCCTGTGCGGCCAACGGCGCCAGTAAGGCGAAAGAAAACAGCCAGCAAAGAAAACGAAAGCGCGCCATTCCCGGAAACTCCGTCAGAGACTCACTCGTCCACCACGATCTGTGCGTCGTTACTACCAAGTCTCACCACCTGCGCCAACGCGGCATCGGCCCGGCCCAGTTCGTTGAACGGGCCCAGACGCACGCGGAACAAGGTCTGCGTGCCCCGCACAATCGGTGAAATGATGACGGCCCCCGCCGCTGTCAGGCGGCTTTTCAGCCGGTTCGCATTGTCGATGGAGCCAAAGGCGCCGGCCTGTACGTAAAGATGGGTGCTCCGTGGAACCTGGACTTCCGTCACCTGCCCGGTCACCGGTTCCTGCGGCAGTGGCGCGGTGCTCGCCGTCTTCGGCATGATCGGCGGCAGCGCTGCGGTTTGCGGCGGCGGTGCATTCAACGCACCCGGAACGGTGTTGAGGGCCATCGTATCCACCTTGCCGGACGGTGCCGCCGGTACCGCATTGGCGATTTCCGGCGGTGTTTCATCGGGTACGGTGGTCTGCCCGGCCAGCAGGGCGCGGCCCATATAGGTCACGCGCACCCGCGCCGTGCCCTGCTGCTTGAAGCCGAGCAACTCTGCTGCGTGCCGCGATACGTCGATGATCCGGCCTTTGGAGAACGGCCCACGGTCGTTCACCCGCACCACCAGCGAGCGGCCATTCTCCAGGTTCGTCACCCGCACATTCACCGGCATCGGCAAGGTGCGGTGGGCGGCCGTCAACGCATTGGCATCGAAAATTTCGCCCAGCGACGTGCGCTGGCCGTGGAATTCCGAGCCATACCACGATGCAACACCGGTCTCGTCATAGTCCGGCTGTTCGCGCGGGTAATACCAGACACCGTCCTGCTCATAAGGTTTGCCGATCTTGTAGACTTCGGCGGCCGGGCCAGTGATTGCGCCAGACGATGGCGGTGAGGTTGGGTTTGAGGCGCAGGCAGCGGCCAGGGCCGCCACAGCCGCCAGGGCGGTCAGATTGCAAAACGCGCGATACACCAGTGACGAACCCCTCGCGAATCAACAAGGGACGTTAATCGAAGCCCTGAATCGGCTCAACGCCCTGAGATGACAATCAGATTCGCGTTCGGACAGGTTCCGTCCACATTTCCGGCGGCCAGCCCTTTTCACCCTGCGCCGCGCAAATTTCCGGCCGCTGCTGCCACAATGTCCTGGATAAGGGCCGCGGCGGACCTGGCCTCCCGCATCCGCCCGACCCCGGTCCCGGCATAGAGCGCCATGGCTTCGTAATCGCCGCTCATCCCGCCGCTGGCCGTTGCCGCATGATAACGCGGGATTTCGGCCCCACCTGGCCCGCGCACGACGATGTCGCCTTCGCCCGGCCGGGCGCCGGATTTGGGAAAGCCCGCCTCGCTCCACATCCGGTAAGTCGAATTCTTCAGGGTGCGATGCGGTGCATCGGGCCAGAAGCCGTCGAAACATTTGGAAAGCACGGTGTCGCCCGCCTTCGCCTCCAGCAGCGCCTTTCTGTAGCCGGGGTGCGCATCGGCATCGTCGGTCACGATCAGGCAGCTTCCCAGCACGACACCGGCCGCGCCCCAGCCGAAGGCGCGCACCATATCCTGCGCTTCGACGATTCCGCCTGCCGCCACCACCGGGACGGAACCCGCCAGTTCGGCAACGGCCGGGACAAGCTCAGCCAGTGGCGTGGTGCCGAACACATGGCCGCCCGCCTCCACCCCTTGCGCGATCAGGGCTTCGGCGCCGGCGTCGAGCGCCGCCTTCGCGCCATCCTTGTCACTGATCGTTGCGATCAGGCGCCCGCCCGCGCGGCGGATGGCCGGCATGGAGGGTGCGGGATTGCCCCAGAACAGGTTGAACAATGTGACGCCTTCTTCGGCGGCCAGCGCAATCAGCTCTTCCTGTTTGAGGTCGGCGCGCAAATTCACTGCGAATGGCTTTGCGGTCAGCGCGCGGGTCTGGCGGATGACCTGCCGCGCCGTATCGGCCGGAAAAAACCAGATCGGCAAATTGCCCAGCGCCCCCGCATTGGCCGCGGCGGCAATCAGCCTGGGCCCGGCAACGCCGCCCATGGGCGCCTGTATGACAGGAACAGACAGATCGAACCGTTTTGTGAACGCCGTCGAAAGCGTTGCAGCCTCCGTCATTGCATAACTCCAATCGTCTCAAATCGTTTGATGCCCGCGCGGGCCAGCATGCGCCATCGCGGCCGGTTTCCGCACGGATTTTCTTCCGAGCCCGATACATCGGCCGTGGCGGGCGGCCAACCTGCCTTGCAGCCTTGAAATGGCCCCGCCTTGCGTACGGCGCAAAGTCTAAGTATCTGGCTTTCCTTCGCGGATGGGTGGCCGAGTGGTTTAAGGCACCGGTCTTGAAAACCGGCAACGGGCAACCGTTCGTGGGTTCGAATCCCACCCCATCCGCCATATCGGAACAGTCGTGGGCACGACATCCCCTCCCGTCATGGCCGGGCCTGACCCGGCCATCCAGCTTCCATCCCACGCCCCATTGTCATGGCCCGCGAATGCGGGCCATCCAGATGAAGTTGCTCTGCCGCCCAAGAGAAAATGCTATTTTTCCTATTTTGTACTTGAAATCCTAGTTTATGTACCCTATTTGTTCTCTTCGAAGAAAGTGGAGAGACGTGGAGTGCTGTAGATTTGCCGCAAGACCATACAGGTAAGGGTGCAAGCTTGCGTGCACCCGCGTGGGAAACAGGATGATGAACCGGGCAACTTACCGGTTCGGCAGGTCCGGGGTCCGGTCCCGAAGACCTCTCCTGTTTCCCGCAAGAACCGTGGCGGCACCTTTTGGGTGCCGGTCATTGGTCCTCCGCCGGGGGCCTTCGGCCGGCTTGTCCATCGGTGTCAGAAACGGCTCTGTCCCTTCGGCCAATCGGACAGGGCCTTGTTTTTACGCGCGCACTTTTCCGATTGTGCTCTAAGGTGACCGGCGAAAATGATTGAAACCGATATTGAATCCGATTGTCTTCAAGAGCTTCCAACGATGGACCGCATAACATTATGAGCATCACGATCCCGACCACACTGGATGAATGGAATGCGGCCGGCGCAGATTACCTGCCCGGCCTTCTCGGCATGAAGTTTACCAAGGTGGAGCCGGATGAGGTGATCGCGACGCTTGAGGTGCGCCGTGCCCTGGGGGCGTGGAACGGCTATCTCCACGCAGGCACCGTTACATCTCTCGCGGATACGTGCTGTGGCTACGGGACCGTGCGCAGCCTGCCGCCGGGGGCGACCGGCTTCACGACCGTGGAGCTTAAAAGCAATATGCTCGGCACCGCCCGCGAAGGCGTCGTGATCTGCACGGCGCATCCGATCCATAAGGGGCGCACCACGCAAGTCTGGGATGCCGAAGTCCGGCGCGGCGACAACAATGCCGTCATTGCCTGTTTTCGCAACACGCAACTGATCCTGTGGCCGAAAGGATGACGGTTCGTCCGGCCGTCGCTGCCGGCGGCGGGCCGCGTTAGCTGCCTCATCTACAAACACGCATACACCGCATCGATCAGGGCGCGATTGCGCGGGTTCTGCCAGCGCGGCCCCATATCGTTGGTGACATAACCGAATGCGACACCGGTCTCAGGATCGCAGAAGCCGAGCGATCCGCCAGCGCCGAAATGGCCGAACGCACCGGCATTGGGTCCAAGCGGCCTTTCAACCTGGGTCAATTGAAAACCAAGCGCGAAACGCGACGGCCGCTGCGTCACCAGATCGGTGCCGTTCGATTGTTCCTGTGTCGCCAGCCTCAGCGTCTCGTTCGACAATATCTGCACACCGTCGATCGTTCCGTGATTGGCCAGTGCCGCATAGACGCGCGCGACGCCGCGCGCATTGCCGTGGCCGTTGGTCGATGGGATTTCCGCTAGCCGCCAGGCGCGGCTGTTCACCCAACCGGCGCCTGAAATCCCCGGCGGATTCCAGTAGGCCTTGGCGCGCATCTCCGCCATTGCATCGTCCGTTCCCAGCAAGGGTTTCAACCCGCCTTCCGGCCAGAGAAATTCGGCCACGCGGCCATGCTCCGCTTCCGGCAGGCCGATGAAAACATCGGCGCCAAGCGGCCGCGCAATCTCATCCCGCAGCATGGTGCCCAAGGTCTTGCCCACCGCGCGGCGCACCATTTCCCCCACCAGAAAGCCATAGGTGTTGACGTGATAGCCATGCGCCGTGCCGGGCTGCCACCATGGCGCTTGCGCCGCCAGCGCCGCCGTCATGCGATTCCAATCCAGCATTGCGCCATCGGGCAGAACCTCACGAAGCGCCGGCAACCCCGCCTGATGCGACAGCATGTGGCGCAAGGTCACCATCTCCTTCCCGGCTTGCGCAAATTCCGGCCACAACGCGCGCACCGGCGCATCCAGATGAAGCGCGCCCCGCTCCACCAGCCGCATCGCCACGATGGCGGAGAGTGCTTTGCTGACCGAAAAGAAATTGACGATGGTATCCTGCGCCCATGGCCGCGTCTGTGCCCGGTCGGCCCAGCCGCCCCACAAATCCACCACCACGCGGCCGTTCAGCGACAGGGCGAAGGCCGCACCCGGCTCGCCCCGTTCGGCAAAATTGCCCGCAAATGCGTCGCGCACTGGCTGAAAGGCATCATCGCAAAACCCGTCAACCAGATGTTTCATCGTCTTCGCTGCCCCGTTGCATCAAACGCATTTCATTCCCGCACGCGTCACCTCTACACTCGGCCAGCATAGCCCATTGGAGACCGCCATGATCAAGCTCACCTTCTGCCTGCATCGCCTGCCCCATCTCACCCGTGCGGAGTTTCAGGATTACTGGCGCAACCACCATGCTCCGCTGGTGGCCAGCCACCGCGCGGTGCTGCGCATCCGCCGCTATGTTCAGCTTCACAGCGTGACCGATGTCATGAATGAAAGCATCGCGGCCTCGCGTCAGGCGCCGGAAATGTATGACGGCGTCGCCCAATTGTGGTGGGACAGCATCGCGGACCTCACCGGCGAACAGAGCGAGGCGCAACGCGCCGCGGGCCTTGCGCTGCTCGAAGACGAACGCAAATTCATCGACCTGCCGCGCTCCCCGCTGTTCTTCGGGGAGGAGCATGTGATTTTTGGGTGAAGCCTCAAAAATTTAAGGCGTAACGGCGGGGCGGGTGCGCCGCACCAGTGAGCGGCGGCCTTCCTGCGTCTGCCACAACAGCAGAACCGGTCCGCCGATCAGGAAATCGCGCGCCCGGCGGATGAAGGAAAACGCAATCGCCACCGGTGCGCCGATCCCGAACATGCCGCACAACAGAACATAGCCCGCTTCCTGAATGCCGACGGCGCCGGGCACGAAGAATGCCAGAGTGCGCAGGCCCGTGAACAGGCTGTCGATCACAATCGCCTCGGCAAAGCTGATGTCCTGCCCCATCAGGTGCAGCGCGATCCAGAGTTCCAGCGCGCCGAGCAGCCACGCCGCCAGATGCAGCGCGAAACCGGATGCCGCGCCATGCCCGTTCTCGAACACGCGGCCCACGGTCTGAAGCGTTTTCTTTTCATCGCCGAGCCCAAGCGCGGGCCAGCGTGCGCCGAGGCGAACCGCCATCCGCTCCAGCACACCGCGGGTACGGTCTTTCAGCATGATGGCTGCAGCCAGCAAGGCCACGCTGACCAGAACGCCACCGGCGACCGGCACGAACAAATCGCTTTCCGGTTTGAGCCAGGCCAGAAGAAACAAGCCGATAACGATATAGGGCAGCTTCGCCGCCAGTTCGATGATCAGATCGACCACGGTGGTGATCGCGGCGGTAAAGCCATCGACACCGCTGAGGCTCAGCGCGCGCGCGCCCAGCACATAGCCGCCGACCTGCGAAAACGGCAGCACCTCGGCCGCGGAATCACGCACCAGCCTGCCCCAGATGAATTTGTGCAGGCGCGCGTGGGCCGTGCCATGCCCGATCACCCACCATGCGGCACCCAGTATGGCCGCCACCGGCAGATGCACGGCCACCACAATGGCGAGACCATGCCAACCGAGCGCCGTCCATGCGCGGCCGATCGGCTCCAGACCGAAGCGGAACACCAGATAGGCGATCAGCCCCAGCCCCGCCACGAATATGAGGGCGCCGAGATATTTCGCAGCCACGGCTTTCATGCGACGGTCAATGCCGGAGCGGCGCGGCGGTCGGCCCGCGTCTTCACCTCATTCGCGATTCCGAACGCGGACATGTAATACGCAAACCTCTCACGCAATTGCGCCGGGTCGAGCCCTGAATCCTCAAAGCTGTACCGGTTTACACCATAGCCGCCCCGCGGCCGCTCCAGTATGAATTTTCCGATAGCCTGACGTGCCGCCTCACTCAGCGTCATGCCGAAATGCGCATAAAGGGCGGCCACGCTTGCCATCGGCTCCGCCGTCAGTTCGGCATAGTGAATATGAAAGATTCCCGGTCCGCTTTCCAGTTTTTGCGAAGCCTGCACGATCAACTGCGCGCCTTCGTCCCAGCGTTCGCTGACCTGATGACCGATTTGCAGCGGGTCGAGCACGCGTGTGAACGGCGCGCGGATCAGTTCGGTCAGTTTGGCAACGGATGGAAGTACGCTCAGCGGATCGCGATGCACGAAAACAAAGCGTGCATCGGGGTAAACTGTCCTGATGGCATCCAGCGTGAAGATATGGTCCGGGCATTTCAGAACCCACTGCCCCACCCCGTTCTGGTGCTGCAGATGCTGCAGGAACCGCTTGTGGAAGCGGAACGCCGCTTCGTGCCCGTTGTCTTCCAGCCACGCCTGATAAGACGGGACATGATGCGTGGTGTCGAAGCGCAGGCTCTGAAAAACGTGGGCACAGATCTCGGTGCATTCCTGCGGCGTCATCGCCGTCAGCGGATGCAGGTTGCCGATACCGGGCGACAAATTCTCGAAGGCGCGAAACTGGCGGTCCACACGCGCAATGCGCCGGTCGCGGCCGCCGCGCGCCAACGGATAGGGATAGATGGTTTCCCAGCAATGCGGCGCGCGGTTTGCGAGATCGAGCGCCAGCAATGTGTGCAGGAATGTGGTGCCGCTGCGCGGCAGGCCGGTAATGAAGATCGGGCTTTCAACATCGGCCTGCAAAAGCGCGGGCGCAAACGCCTCCTCCTGCTCGAAGCGCAGCAGATTGCCGAGAAAGCGCAGGATGTCCCATCTGGCCGCCGCCCGCCCGATCAGGCTGAGTGCCGCTTCTTCATTATAGGATTGCACCAGCCGTTCCAGCGCCGGCACGAATGCGGAATCTGCGAATGGGCGCCCGGCACGCGATTCCGCCTTCGCAACCAGTCTTTCGCTCACCAGCGGTTGTTGCAGAATGCCAAGTCGCCGGGCGAAACGATCGCATGCGCGCAGCAGGCCCGGCTGCACACTCGACATCAGTGGGGAAAGATAGCCGCGTAGCATCACTTATATTCCGCATTGTTGCTGCCATACTAACCGGGCACGAAGGGCGTGGCGATGGCGCCCATTGCCTTTATTACCCGTGCAGGCGCGCCACGGCCTGCCGCAGCCGTTCGGCCAGGGCTGCCGCATCCGCGCGCTTTTCGCGCTGTTCGTTCAGCACCTCCTCCGGCGCCCGCGAGACGAATTGTTCGTTGGACAATTTGGCATCGAAGCGGGCGATCTCCGCATCCGTTTTGGCCAGCTCCTTTTCCAGCCGTGCGCGCTCGACCGCCAGATCGATCACGTCGCCCAGCGGCAATGCCGCCGTCGCCTCCCCAATCACGAATTGTGCGGAGCCTTGCGGCAGATCATCTGCCGGCTGCACGGCGGAAAGCCGCGCCAGGGTCAGGATCAGATCGCGGTTGCGATCCATCCGTGCCCGCGTATCGGCGGAGGCGTCTTTCAGCAGCAGCGAAATGCGCGAGGATGGCGGCACCCGCATTTCGGCGCGGATCGAGCGCACGCCCGAGACCAGATCGACCACCCAGCCGATTTCGGCACGCGCCTCATCGAATGTGGGCAGCGAATCCAGTTTGGGCCACGCTGCTTCGATCAAAAGCGATTTGCGCGGGGCGGCATGCTCCGCCGTGCGGGCCCACAATTCTTCGGTGATGAACGGCATCAGCGGATGCAGCAATGCAAAAATCTGGTCGCGCACCCATGCGGCGGTGGCGCGGCTTTCCACGCGGGCCGGTCCGTCATCGCCATTCAACACCGGTTTGATCAGTTCCAGATACCAGTCGCAGAACACATCCCAGACGAAGTGATAGATGCCGCCCGCCGCTTCGTTGAAACGCTGGGTTTCCAGCGCGGCCGTTGCGGCCGCCGCGGCGCGTGCGGTTTCGGCAACGATCCACTGGTTGACCGTTAACGTCACCCTGGCCGGATCGAAATCGGCGCGGGTGACGCATTCGTTCATTTCACAGAAGCGCGAGGCATTCCACAGCTTGGTCGCGAAGTTGCGGTTCACTTCCACACGGCTGGGGCCGATGCGCATGTCGCGCCCCTGCCCTTGCCCTTTGTCTTCGACATCTTCTGGCCCTTCTCATCCAGCACGCGGGTGTGGATGAACACGGTGTGGAAGGGCACATCGTTCATGAAGTGCAGGCCCATCATCATCATCCGGGCCACCCAGAAGAAGATGATGTCGAAACCCGTGACCAGAACGCTGGTGGGATAGAACCGCTTCAGTTCCGGCGTTTCATCCGGCCAGCCGAGTGTCGAAAACGGCCACAGCGCCGATGAAAACCAGGTGTCGAGCACGTCAGGATCGCGCCAAATCTGTGCTGGTTTACCACGATCAAATACGTCGAAGTTTGCTGGTTGAACGTTGTCGTATGCGGACGGCCTTGAAACAATTTCGACGTCACTACCGTAATACGTTTCTGCGAGCCTTATCGCTTCTTCCTGCGTCTCAGCGCAAAAGGGCTCAGTTTGAAACGCAGCCGTAGTATGCCCCAGAGAAAGAGTGTCTTGTTGTAATTTTCTTCCGTACCAAACCGGAATCTGGTGCCCCCACCAAAGCTGGCGGGAAATGCACCATGGCTGAATATTCCTGAGCCAGTTGAAATAGACGTTGGCCCAATTCTCCGGCACGAATTTGGTGCGCCCGTCCTCCACCGCGGCAATAGCTTTTTCCGCCAGCGGCTTCACATTCATGTACCACTGCTCGGTCAGATAGGGCTCCAGCACTATCGTTTTGGTTTTCTCGTCATGCGGCACGGCGTGCACGATGGCTTCGGTCTTTTCGAGCAGCCCCATGGCTTCGAGATCGGCCACGATCCGCTTGCGCGCTTCAAAGCGGTCGAGCCCGCGATAGGCTTCCGGCACGCCATCGTTCAGCGTACCGTCCCTGTTCAGGATGTTGATCTGTTCGAGGTTGTGCCGCTTGCCGACTTCAAAGTCGTTGAAGTCATGCGCGGGCGTAATCTTCACCGCGCCGGTGCCCTTTTCCGGGTCGGAGTGTTCGTCCGCAACAATCGGGATCAGCCGGTCCGCCAGCGGCAGGCGTACCATCTTCCCAACCAGATGCTTGTAGCGTTCGTCGTCGGGATGCACCGCGACCGCGGTATCGCCCAGCATGGTCTCGGGCCGCGTGGTGGCCACCACCAGGAACTGCCCGTCCGCGCCCGCGATCGGATATTTGATGTGCCAGAGGTGACCCTTGACCTCGATATTCTCGACTTCGAGATCGCTCACCGCCGTCTGCAGCCGCGGGTCCCAGTTGACCAGCCGCTTGTCCTTGTAGATCAGCCCTTGGCTGTAGAGCTGCACGAATACTTTCAGGACCGCGCGGCTCAACCCTTCGTCCATCGTGAAGCGTTCGCGCGACCAGTCGGCAGAGGCACCAAGCCGCCGCAATTGTTCGCCAATCGCGCCGCCAGACTCGTCCTTCCACTTCCACACCGCTTCGAGGAATTTCTCGCGCCCCATCGCCACGCGGCTCTGCTGCCGCTCGGCCAGTTGCCGTTCGACCACCAACTGGGTGGCGATGCCGGCATGGTCCATGCCCGGCTGCCACAGCACATCCTTGCCCCGCATCCGCTCGAACCGGGCCAGGGCGTCCTGCAGCGTGTTGTTCAGCGCATGGCCGATATGCAGCCGCCCGGTCACGTTCGGCGGCGGGATTACGATGCAGAACGGTTCCGCATCCGGCCGGCGCCCGGCGGCAAAGGCGCCGGATTCCAGCCATTGGGCATAAATCCGCTGTTCGATATCGCGGGGATTGAAAGTCTTTTCGAGCATGGCAATGAGAACCTCTGATCCGGATTGGTGAACAGCCCGGATGCCCGCTCGTCAAGAGGCTTGGCCGGGTTCGCCGTCCCGGCCGGTATCTGGCTGGGTTAACGGCGGCTGCGTGCCTTGACCACGCGGGCGACTTCGCTGCGGACGGCATCTTCCAGCAGGGCGGGGAAATTCTCGTCCATCCATTCCCGGATCAGGGGCTTCATCTGCGCCATCAAGGCCTCGGAATGGGCCTCAAGATGGTTGCGCAGCAGGGGCTCGAAACTGTCGCGGACCGTGCGCTGGAACACCGCTTCGATCGAATTTCCTTCGATCGGCGGCAATGTGGGCCGCTCGGCCGCCGGTGGCACACTCTCGCTCAGCCCGGCAAAGGTGTCGTCCAGCGCAGCGCGTGTCTTGTCGGAAAATATCTCGCTGCCTGCGGAGAGGGAATTGCTGGATTCTGCCATTTTCGGTTCCTCGACTTCCTTGAACACAACTTCGTCGGGCTCCGCCGCGCGCAAACCTTGCGCGCTTTCCGGCGGCACTTCCTCGGTCAGTTCGAGGATTTCGCTCTCTTCCTGCACGGTCCCGGCCGCAGGGGCCGCTGCATCGCTGGAATCCTCGGATATGATTTTGCGGATGGAGGCGAGAATTTCCTCCATGGTCGGTTCATGCTGCGGATTGGCAGGGCTTGCCATCAGTCCAATACTCCGTCCCGCGGGTGCTGGTGTGAGATATCACGGACCCTAAGACAGTTGCCGAAATAAGAAAAGGTGAAGTTAACCGCGTGCCCGGGGCCTCTTTCACCGCGATTTCCCTACCTTAATCGCCGAGCCCGATCCAGCGCGAAGCATTGTCGTCGTAATAGGCTTTCGGATCGTAAAGCGAAACCTTCAGGCCAAGGTTTCCGGCGGTCAGGTCCCCCGTCGTGGCCAGCAATCGATAGGCCGCCACGATCGCGTCGCGTTGTGACGACACCACGGCAACTTGCGAATTCAGCAATTCCTGTTCGGCGTTCAACACGTCCAGCGTGGTACGCCCGCCCACCTGCTGTTCGCGCCGGACCCCTTCAAAGGCGATCTTGTCGGCCTCAACCTGTGCCTTATTGGATTTGATCGTCGCCTGTGCCGCGGCGAAATTTTCCCACGCGCTGCGGATGGCCTCGCGCACCTGGCGGTCGGATACCGCGATATTCAGTTCCGCCTGGCTGCGGAACTGCTTGGCCTGCCGCACCGCCGCCTCGTCGGCGCCGCCTTGATAAATCGGTACATTGAGCTGGCCGAGGATCGCCGCAGAGCGCGCGGTGGTGCCGAGAGTGCTGCTGCCCAGCCCGGTCGTGTTGTAGCCGCCCTTTTGATACTGATATTGCCCGGTCACCGCGAAGCTCGGCATCAGGGCGCCCAGCGCATCGTCGACTGCATAGTCGGCCGCTTTGGCGGTTTCACGCGCCGACAGCAGGGCCGGATTCTGCTTCAGCGCGACCTGCAAGGCTGCATCCTCGCTATTGGGCAATCTGGGCAGCGGCGGCAACTTGTCCAGCGTTTCCGGCGGGCGGCCGATCACGCGTTCGAATTGGGCGCGCGATGCCGCCAGTTGCGCTTCGGCGGCGATCAGCCCGGCGCGCGCGCCCTCAAGGCGCGCTTCGGATTGCGAAACATCGGTGCGGGTCAGGGCGCCGGCATCGAATTGCTCTTTGGTTTCCCGCCGCTGCCGGTCCAGCACACGCACATTGTTCTGCCGCAGATCCACCGTCGCCATATCGCGCACGACATTCATGTAAGCCGACACCGCATCCAGCAGCACGGATTGCTCCACCGCCGTCAGTTGCGCGCGGCCTGCCCGCACTTGCGCCTTGGCGCGCGAAACCTCGGCATAGGTCTGGCCGCCGCGAAAGATCGGCTGGGTGATTTCCACCTGGCCGGACAGCGGATGCGATTTGATCGTGCCGTAGCCGGAGATGGTGGTCTCCTGATAGCCATAGGCGCCACCGGCATTGATTTTCGGCCGCCATCCGGCATTGGCCTGCGCCACGCCTTCGTCCACCGCGCGCTGGTTGGCGCGGGCCGCATCCAGTTGCGGGTTGGTCTCGTAGGCAACGCCCAGCGCCTCCTGCAGGGTGAAGGTGTCTGCCATGGCGGGCGTGCCGGCGCAGATCGCGCAGACTGCCACTGCTGCCAGATACCGGTGCATGCGCATCCCCTCGAAGCGTCGTTGCGGTCTATGCGGAAACTCTAGAACACAAATCCGGCCGGTGCGCGGAATCCCGCCAGAACCGGCACGCTGGCATCGAAGCCAGGCTTTACCGAGATAGTTCCGTTTTCGCGGATGAAAAGATGCGCCCGCCCCAGCACGCCGGTCTGAATCACCGCAACCAGCCGCCCGCCCTCCGCCAATTGGGCCAGAAGCCGCTGGGGTTCGGCCTCGATCGCGCCATTGACGAAAATCACGTCAAAGGGCGCTTCGGCTTTAGCCCCTTCCGCCAGCCCGCCCTGCATCACGGTGGCGTTGCGGGCGTCCGTTCTTTGCAGGCTGTCGCTTGCGATCCGCACCAGATCGGCATCCTGTTCCAGCGCGGTAACCCGCCTGCCCAGCTTCGCCAGCACAGCGGACGAATAGCCGGTCGCCATGCCGACATCGAGGATCCGGTCCTCCGCCTTGATCGCGGCCAGTTCCGCCAGTTTCCCGAAGCTGCGCGGGTCGAGCAGGAAGCGCCGGGGCGCCACCTCGGCCGGCACATCGGCATAGGCCAGCGCAGAACGCGCTGCGGGAATGAAACGCTCACGCGGTACCGCCAGCATGGCCTCCAGCAGCCGCTCATCCCGCACGCCATCGGCGCGGACCTGGGCTTCGACCATATTGCGGCGCTGTTGGGCAAAATCTGGCATCGGGTACCGGTTCCGGAAGGCGTAAACGCGCAAGGCAGTGGGCGCGGGTTATACTGGGCCGCCTCCGCAGCGGCAACGCGGGCTGCATTCGGCGCCGGTGGATTGTCGTCACGGCAAACCGCTGATATGAGGGCGCCCCTGCCCGATGGCCACGTGGCGGAGTGGTGACGCAGCGGTCTGCAAAACCGCGTACCCCGGTTCAATTCCGGGCGTGGCCTCCAGGGTTTTTCTGCCGGGCCTCCCCTCCGTCCGGCCCTGCCCGCCGGGCCAACCGCCCCTTTTCGCGGCCTGCCCGCGATTTTTTCAAAAAATATTGAGCCCTGCCGGGATGTTAATCGCTTGTTAACCTTATCGGCGCAAGTTCCCATCGTCTTCCCTTGAAGACACCCCACCATTACCCAACGCCTTGGGGCCAGGTACTCCCTGGCCCTTTCTTTTTCCGGGCGTTTCTCTGGCGATTTCCACAGTTTCGGACCGGAATGCCACGCCGGCAGCCGCAAGCGAATCACGGCGTTCGAATCACGGCGCCGGGGTCACTGCGCCTTCGATTGTTTTTTCCGGTGCTTGCGTGCGATCCACACTTCCGCTCGCCGCCGCAGCCGCCGGGCCGAGTGATAGTCGATCGACAGCACGGCCAGCCCGACCGGAATCATCCAGAAGCCCAGTACCGGCAGAAAGCCGAGCCCGCCACCCAGAATCAGCACGCCGCCCAATGCGGTGCGCGACTTCTTCGTGCCCGGCAGGCCGATTGAGTATTTTCCAAGGCGCAGGCGCTTCTTGTCGGGCATCGGGCGTTGATCTGTCGCTTGAACACGGTGGCGGATTGATATAGGCACGCGCATCCAGACACGCTAGATACGTGTTCAGTGTTCCCCGGTAGCTCAGCGGTAGAGCAACCGGCTGTTAACCGGTTGGTCGCTGGTTCGAATCCGGCCCGGGGAGCCAATTCGGAACGAAAGCGCGAACTTCGCGCTCCACAGTTCCTGCGACGCCTCCGGACGCTATGAGCGTCCGGAGGAGCCGTACCTTCGATCCCGTGATCCGGACTTCGCTATCGCCGACATCGACCCGCTGGGCGATGGCCTGGACGATGTGCCGGCGGTAGCCGCCATCCTCGGTCCGCAGCTTCCGCCTTGCTTCGCCTGTAAACTTGGCGAGGGCTTCCGGCGTGATCTCGATCGGCTGCGCCCGCCCCTTGCCCTCGGCGCGCTCGACATCGGCGCGTGCCGAATCCCGGATCGCCCGAAGCTCGGCCAGCCGGCCCTTGAGGTTTTCATCCCTGGCATCGGCGACCCCGTCCTCGATGGCCGCATAAAGGCGGGTGAGCTTGGCGTCGGCCTCGGCCGCCTGGCGCTTGAGGGCCGCGACTCGCTCCTGCTGACGGTCCTGGTGGGCATGGCGCCGCTCCAACAAAGCCGCCAGAAGGTCGTTGACCCGCTCTGGGGCCAGCAAGGTGGTCTCCAGGTGATCGGTCACAAGCCGGTCGAGCTTGGCCATCGGCACGGTCCGGCCGGTACAGCCGGACCGTCCCTGCCGGTTCCGGGTGCAGCAGGTGTAATAGCGGTAATGCTCTGCCTTGCCCGAGGATCGCAGGGTCATGGCGCCCCCACAGTCGGCGCAGAAGCAGATGCCGCCGAGCAAGGTCGGGCCGCTCACGAAGCGCGGCGCCTTCAACTGCGGCGACCGGGCATGGAGCATCTCCTGTACCTCGTCAAACTCGGCCTGATCGATGATAGCCGGGACCGCCATTTCGACGATCTCGTCATCGGGCTTCCGCTGCTTCTTGCGCCAACTATAGACGTTGAAGCGGTGGATACCGATGTAGCTTGTTCGGGTCAGAACCTCATAGACCATGCCAAGGCCCCATCGGCCGCCGGTCGCGGTGCGGATGCCGTGGTCATTGAGGTAGTGGGCGATCTGGCGGACGCCGAACGGCCCGTCGTCGCCGTCTCCGACGTGGGCCAGGCGGAACATCAGGCGCACATGCTCGGCTTGCAGCGGATCGATGTCGATCTTCTTCTTGGTGCGCGTGCCGCGCTGTTCGGCGGCGACGATGCGATAGCCGAAGGGCGGCCGCGAGCCGTTCCAATAGCCTTGCCGGGCGTTCTCCCGCATGGCGCGGAGGGTATGCTTGGCGTTCTCCTTGGATTGGTACTCGTCGAAGAGCGCCATGATCTGGCGCATCATCACGCTCATCGGATCGTCGCCCAGATCCTGGGTGATCGAGACCAGCCGGATGCCGTTCTTCGCCAGTCGCCGGACATAGAACTCAAGCTGGAACTGGTCGCGGAAGAAGCGCGAGAACGAATGGACGAGGATGACATGAAAGAGCGGCGGGCGGTTCGCGGCCGCATCCATCATCCGTTGAAACTCCGGTCGGCGGTCGTCGGTGGCCGTCGCGCCCGGCTCGACATATTCCGAGACGACCTTCCAGCCTTTGCCCTCACAATAGGCGAGCGCCTGCCGCCGCTGGTCGGGAATGGACAGGTCGTGTTCGGCCTGGCGCCCTGTCGAAACCCGAAGATAGAGCACCGCGCGCGTCGGCGCCGGCGCGAGATCGTCGCCGTTGGCCGTCATGGTCTTCCTCCGAAAGGCTTAGCCGCGCGGGCCGAACAACTCGTCCAGCAGGTCGGCGAAGTGCGCTTCGATGATGTCCAGCTCCGCGTCCGTGATCGGCAGCGGATCGGGAAAGTCATCGGTGACGACCGGCCGCCAATCCGATTCCCGCCGCCGTCGCGGCTTCCTTGAAGGTGCGCGCCGAGGCGCGTAGTTGAAGAAATCGACCACGCAGTCGGCTGCCGGCGGACGGACGGATGAGTTGCGTGCCATCCGGACATCCTCGCCCGCGCGGCCCAGCCGGCAAGCCCGGAAATCGCGCGTGCGGGACGATTGCCGGCCGCTCGCGAGGGAAAAGGCGCAGAGCGGCGCATAACCGCGAAGCGCAAAAACAAGCGGCCGACGGCGCATGGCTCAGGGCGGTGCGAAGCGTGCTTCATCCGCGCCTCTGGAACTCGGGAAAATCGTCATGGGTGAGATGGACGCGGCGGTCTGGCGCGACGCGACCTGCGTCGATCGCCGCCGCTGCCGACTTGAGGATCGCCGCCCGATGAGCGTCGAACAGCGCGACATACTCCGCCGCAGGCCGCGTTTCCCGGAAGCGCCCGAGATCGTCGAGCAAGTCTTGGGACAGGAAAATCTCGAATTCCCGTCCGCGCCACTCGACCGGGATCGTCAGCGCGTCCCATCGCCCGAGTTTCGTGGGCCGGCGCAGCACATTGGGCGTGCGCGCGAGCAAACGGACGCCTGGCCCGTTGTCGCCCTCGCCGGGGAGGAGCAGGACGTTGTGATTTTCCAAAGCCTGGCGAATGGCTCTAACCGCTCCGACTTCGCTCCCCCGCCGCTCTTTCTCGAAATCGCGCACCGAGCTGAGTCCCACGCCAGCGGCTTCAGCAAGCTGTTCCTGCGACCAATCAAGGAGTGCGCGTCCGGCCCTGATCTGGGCCGGAGTTATCGGCGCTGTGTCGGCCATATCTTCATCCTGGCAACGGCTCGTGGTTAGCATCGGCATAATATCAACGATTATCGTTTATAGAAAGTGTTTTTTTGATCTTGAATAATATCATCGGTAAAGTGCGATTCCGCTTGGCGATATTCGTCTTGATCGCCCGCAGGCAATCGGATAAATTCGATATGTCGCCAGTTATCGACGGATTGGCTCAATAGGCGGGTTTCAAGCAGAAATGACCGACGATCGGTTGGGCTCAGACGATATGGTGCGAATCTTCGATGCCCTGGCCCAGCCCACACGGCTCGAAGCATATCGCCTCCTGCTCCGGTATCTGCCTTATGGATTAGCGGCCGGAGATATTGCCCGGCTGCTTGCGGTTCCTCACAACACTCTGTCGACGCATATCGGCCATCTTGAACGAACTGGGTTGGTCATCAGTCGCCGCGAGGGACGATCCATTATCTATGCTGCCAGCTCCAGTAAGCTCGGAGACGTATTGAGAAATATTCTCGCCGATTTCGGGACGTCGCTGCATGACCTTGCGGCTCCGGCATTGCCCTTCTTCGAGCCAGCATTTCCGCAAAAGCGGCCGATGCATGAAGTTGAACGGCCTTATAACGTCCTAGTGCTATGTACAGGAAACTCGGCGCGTTCCATTCTTGCGGAAGCAATACTCAATCGCGAAGGGCACGGCCGATTTCGAGCCTATTCCGCCGGGAGCAAACCAGCAGAAAAACCTCATTACATGGCTATCGAGCTACTCGCGTCCCTTGGATACGACACGGAAGGCTTCCGCTCGAAGAGCTGGGACGAGTTTGCGAAACCTGATGCGCCGCGCATGGACATTATCATTACCGTTTGCGACGACGTTTCCGGCGAAGCTTGTCCTTATTGGCCGGATCACCCCTTGCGTGTCCACTGGGGAATTCCCGACCCTGCTGCCGTTCAGGGCACCGATGCAGAGAAGCGCGCCGCCTTTATGGAAGCCTACCGCCGATTGAGCAGCCGCGTTTCGGCCTTGGTCAACATGCCGCTGGAATCACTTGATGCGGCGACCTTGCGTTCCCGCCTTTCGGAAATCGCTATCATGGACGGGGCGACCGATCTCGCTCTCGTCAGCAACGCTGCCTGACACTGACCGACTTGCCGGTCTGAGCTCTTTTTTCTGAATCGCGGTATCGGGCGATCCCCGTCTCTGCTGGGCGGGTTTACGCGCGCGCCAACCGCAACCACTTTTCTGAAATGATTCTATATGTCGGGATGTCTCGACATTAATGAAAAGTTCTGTTATTCCTTTCGTCGATGGTTCTCGACGGGACGAATCGGGCTTGGCGGGCAATGAGGTCATGAGGCGCGTAGCCAATTCTCCAGCGTGGATGACCAGCTTGGGGGCTCGACCAAGCAAAGCTTGTGGTCGGTCGCCAACGTGAGGGCGGGCCGGGCACGGCCTCGCTGCAAACCGCAATCAATGGAGGGGATTCCACCCATGAAATCTTGGTATTTGAAGAACGTCGGCCTCGGGCTTGTCGCTTTGATAATGCTTAGCGGCCAAGCCGCCCAAGCTGCGGCGGGTGACTGTCCGACGAAGGGAGTGAAGGAGTTGACGGGCGCCGGCTCGACTTTCGACTTCCCGCTCTTTTCAAAGATGTTCGATGAATACAATAAGCTCTGCGGCGTGAAGGTGAACTACCAGTCGATTGGTTCAGGCGGTGGTATCCGCCAGCTCCAGGAGATGACGGTGGACTTCGGCGCCAGCGACGGAATCATGACTGAGCAGCAATTGGCACAGGCCAAAGGCGGCCCGGTGCTTCATGTGCCCGTCACCGCCGGCGCGGAAGCGGTAGTCTACAACCTGCCGGGAATTGCGCGCGGCGCAATCAAGCTCACTCCCGATGTACTTGCCGACATCTATCTTAAGAAGATCACCAAATGGGATGATCAGCATATCAAGGCGCTGAACCCAAACGTGTCTCTTCCCAATCTGGATATTGCCGTCGTTCATCGTTCGGACGGCTCGGGCACTACCTACATCTTCACCGACTACCTCTCCAAGGTATCGAAAGACTGGTCCGACAAGGTCGGGACCGCAACCTCGGTGAACTGGCCAGGTGACATCGGTGGCGCTGGCAATGAGGGCGTCGCCAACCAAGTCCGCCAAATTCCCGGCGCGATCGGTTATGTCGAATTGGCCTACGCCATGCAGAACAACATGCCGTGGGCGCTTGTGCGCAACAAGGCCGGGACATTCATGCCGCCGTCGCTCGAAGGTGCAGCGGCCGCCGCTGATGTACAGAGCCTTCCCGACGACATGAAGGTCATGGTGACAAACAGTGCCAATCAATACGCCTATCCGATTTCCGGCTTCAGTTGGATGTTGATATACGCAGATCAGAAGGATGCCGCGCGCGGAGATGCGGTTGCGCATCTGGCTTGGTGGATGATCCACGACGGCCAAAAATACAGCAAGGCCCTGCTGTATGCTCCTCTTGCGCCGGCAGCCGTCCAGAAAGCCGAAAGCCTGATCAGGCAGGTCAAAGTCGCCAACAAACCCATCCTCGCGGGCAACTGAGCACGCGATGCGCGGCCAATAGGCGGGCTCCCGGTTGGGGGCCCGCTGATGTGGAGTGATCGTTATGAATGGTCGGCAGGACAATATGATTGAGCGGCCAGCTGAAACAGTTGCCGAAGCCGCCCTCGATCCATTGCCGTGGAAAATTCTTGAGCCACTACCACGTTCGCCGTCTGCCAAAGCGGCGCAGGCCAGTCAAGGAACGATTGGCGATAAGTTATTCTATAGTGTGACTAAGTGCTTCGCGCTTTTCATAATTCTCTTAGCGGTACTTCTCGTCTTTTATCTCTTTCACGGATCTTGGCAGGCGATCCAGCGTTTTGGCTGGCACTTCCTGATTGGTACAACTTGGGACCCTGTTGCAGAAATATTCGGAACGCTTCCGACGATTGTAGGCACACTCGTCAAATCTTTTCTGGCGATTCTGATAGCTGTACCCATCAGCTTTGCTTCAGCAATCTTCCTAGCGCTGTATGCACCCCGCTGGTTGCGCAACCCGCTTTCATTTCTCATTGAGCTTCTCGCCGCAATTCCTAGCGTCGTATTCGGCCTTTGGGGATTGTTCGTGCTCGTTCCGGTCGTGCGAATTTGGCAAATCTGGCTGAAATCTCATTTTGGCTGGTTCCCTCTTTTCAATGGCCCTGCCGTTTACGGCGTAGGCGTTCTGGCCGCGGGCCTAATCCTTGCGATCATGATTACGCCGATCATTACGGCGATCTCACGCGATCTTCTTCGCGCGGTGCCACGTTCGCAGATGGAGGCGATGCTCGCGCTTGGCGCGACACGCTGGGAGGCTGTCTGGAAAGCAGTGCTTCCATATGCGCGTGTCGGACTGGTCGGCGCCGTCGTCTTAGGATTGGGAAGAGCTGTCGGTGAGACAATGGCGGTGACGCTTGTTGGTGGCAACGCTTTCAAGCTGGTCACATCACTTTTCGATCCCGTGCACAGCATGGCGAGTCAGATCGCCAGCGAATTTACCGAAGCAACCTACAACCTGTACGTCTCCTCACTTATCTACGTCGGCCTCGTCCTGTTCGGGATCACGATCGTGTTGGGCCTTCTCTCGCAACTTCTCATCTGGCGGCTTTCGCGCGGCCAAGTCGGGATATTGGAGTGATTATGGGGGCAGGAGAGAAAATTCGCCTTATTCGGCGGTCGCTAGTCGATAAAGCTGCACTAGGCTTCATGGTCATAAGCACAGTTCTAACGATCTGTGTTCTCGGACTAATCCTTGGATACGTCATTATCCAGGGAAGCGGATACATCAATTGGAGCTTCCTGACTTCACTGCCAACGCCAGTCGGCGAAGGCGGTGGTGGTATCGCGAACGCGCTTGTGGGCAGCTTGATCGTTGTCGGCATTGCGTCCTTGATGGCGGTGCCTATTGGAGTGGGCGCTGCTGTTTTTGCAAACGAATACCGGAGCCGCTGGCTCGGCTGGTTTGTTCGGTTTCTGGCTGACGTGTTCACAGGCGTTCCCGCCATCGTCGTGGGGCTTTTCGCCTATGCGATGGTAGTGCAGCCGATGGGCTCTTTCTCCGCGTTCTCCGGGTCGGTCGCTTATGCCTTCCTGATGATTCCGATCTTGGTCATCTCGGCGCAGGAAGCGCTCCGTTTGGTTCCGAACTCAATTCGAGAAGCGTCGTTGGCATTGGGCGTGCCCGTTTGGAAAACGATCCTCCGTATCGTGCTGCCGACCTGCTCACGCGCCTTGATGACCGGGCTGCTCCTCGCATTTGCGCGCGCACTTGGCGAAGCATCGCCCATGTTATTCACGGCGTTCGGTAATTCATTCTGGAATGTCGATCTCACGAAGCCCATCGCGACCGTGCCTCTCGTGATCTACCGCTACGCCGTGGCGCCTTATGACGATTGGCATGCACAGGCATGGGCTGCATCGCTGATTCTCGTATTTATCGTTCTCATCGCCAGCTCACTCACCCGGTTGGCATTCAGGAGCCGCCTCGATGATTGAAGCTGCAACCAAAAGACTTGAGGCGCCAATAGTGGATTCGAAAAGACCAATCCTCGAAGTGAACTCGCTGAACGCCTATTACGGCAAAACTCACGCCGTGAAGGACGTGAGCCTTGAAATCCAAGCGCAAGCCATCACTGCGATGATCGGACCGTCCGGTTGCGGAAAATCCACGCTCTTGCGCTGTATAAACCGGATGCATGAAGTCACCCGCGGTGCATCTGCTACCGGCCAGATTCTTCTGGATGGCCGAGACCTATATGCCGCCGGAGTGAACGTCACGCAGGTGCGTCGCCGTGTCGGAATGGTATTTCAGAAGCCAAATCCGTTTCCTACCATGTCAATATACGAGAACGTCGCTGCGGGCCTTCGTTTGAACGGCCTGCACGACCGCAAGGCGCTCGATCAGCGCGTCGAGCGCAGCCTGCGCATGGCGGCCTTGTGGGACGAGGTCAAAGACCGCTTGCGTCGTCCTGGTGCCGGATTGTCCGGCGGCCAACAGCAGCGCCTTTGCATTGCGCGCGCCTTGGCTATTGACCCTGAAGTGTTGCTTCTGGACGAACCATGCTCCGCTCTTGATCCAGTTTCCACGAGCAGGATTGAAGAACTGATTATCGAGCTATCGAAGAATTATACCATCGTCATTGTGACGCACAATTTACAGCAAGCATCGCGCGTATCTGATTACACAGCTTTTATGTATCTCGGCGAACTCATCGAGTTCAGCAAGACGGAGAAGATGTTTCGAAATCCAGACAAGAAGCAGACAGAAGATTACATCACTGGTCGCTTCGGATGAAACGAGACGAGAATAGTGCATCAAATGGAATCGGAGAGGGAAACGTCGATGGTTGATGACGAGACGACAGGCGCTCCGAACTTGATTATAGGCGGTGCCCATACACTCAAGGCGTTCGACCAATCGCTAAGCGAATTGGTCACCTTAATCGTCGATATGGGCATTCATGTCAGCTCGATGGTGGAAAAGTCAGTTCAGGTATTTCTAGATCGAGATACAGCCGCAGCAAACCAGCTTATTCAAGACGACCTTCAAGTTGATAACCTGAAGAACGCGATTATCTCACGGACGCTCGATGCGCTTGTACGTCACCAGCCGGTCGCCTCCGATTTGCGGCTTGTCTTGGCGATCGAACATATCGCTGGCGATCTGGAGCGGGCGGCAGATCATTCAAAAAACATTGCTAAACGCTCTCTCTCGCTCGCAAGGAGCGCCAAGTCTGATTCAGCTACAAACGAGTTGATCGCTCGCCTGCATAAGTCGGTATACGCAATGTTTGTGGAGTCATTACGTGCATTTAGAGAGAAGAACGAAGCACTCGCCAGTGACATACACCGTCAAGATCAAACGACGGATGCCCTCTATGACGACCTGTTCCACGCCGTAATTGCACGTATACAAACGGGTTCGGCCGACGTCACCGGCGACATTCAGTCTCTTTTCGTCGGCAAAAGTCTGGAACGCATCGGCGATCACGCGACCAATATCGCCGAGGAGGCACGATTTCTCGCACGGGGGGACTTACCGTCTGCAACGCGACAAGGCTGACCCATGAATGCCGCGTTGGGCAACGGATGCTGCAAGACCTGGAAGGTGCATCACTCTGCATTTGTCGAAACGCGCATCCTATACTTCGGCGACATTCATATTGATCTGGATGCGTACCGAGTAGTTCGAGCGGGACGTTACGTCCACCTTGGGCCGACGGAATATCGCCTGCTGTGTTTCCTGATCGAGCACCCATGTTGCGTCCACCGCCGCGAAGATTTGGTTGCCGCAATATGGAGCGAAGGAGCCGCCATTCATCTTCGCGCGGTGGATACGCATATTTTTCGCCTGCGGCGTGCGCTCACAGCGTCCGGTAAACCCGACCCGATCACAACGGTCAGATCCGTCGGCTACGTTCTGGGGGAAAGGCGAAATGAGGGAGCTAGCGGCCCCGCGAGAGATAATACGATTTTTCTCGAATGGTCATTGACAGATCAAAGTTGGTTCCACATATTTCGACTATCGTCGAATTATCGGATGATAGCTATGAAGGGAAAGCAGGTCATTGAGGCGCTTGGGGCGCTCGCCCACGAACACCGGCTAGCAGTGTACAGGCTGCTCGTCGAAGCCGGACCGGCAGGGTTGTCGGCCGGCGCCATTGCTGAGGCGCTCGGCGTGCCTCCGTCTTCTCTGACCTTCCACACACAAGCGCTCGTTCGCGCCGGTCTCGCGACGCAGCGCCGCCTGGGTCGACAACTCATTTACGCAGCCGACTTCGACGCCATGACTAAGCTGGTGGGCTACCTCACCGAAAATTGCTGCAGCCATAGCGGCTCCTGTGCCCCCGTCTACAATCCGGCAAAAGCCGAGCTGTCTGCGGACATAGATCGCCGCCACACCAAAAGGAGATCAGCATGAAGCGGTTTCACGTCCATGTCTCCGTCGAGAACCTGACGGAATCAATCCGGTTCTACTCGACGCTTTTTGCGATAGAGCCGACTATCGTCAAGCCAGACTATGCCAAATGGATGCTCGACGATCCCCGCGTGAATTTTGCCATCTCAAAGCGTGGTCATGCCGCTGGCGTGGAACATCTCGGCATTCAAGCTGAAAACGAAGATGAGCTCGCGGAAATCTATGGGCGGTTGGAGCAGGCCGAACGTCCCGTCATAGAGGAGACCGCAACGGTATGCTGCTATGCGCAAAGCGATAAGCAGTGGATTGCCGATCCCCAGGGTGTCGCGTGGGAGACATTTCTCACTCATGGCGAAAGCACCGTCTATGGGCAAGAGCGTGCGACTGCACTGGCAGGAGCAGGATGCTGTGAACCAGCGTCGATGACGAAGGAGCTGGCGCCCGTTGCGGCTAGCTGTGGATGCGGACCGAAGGCTGACGTTTGCTGCGAGCCCCGGTCATGATAGAGCGGCCCTATAACGTCCTGTTTCTTTGCACAGGAAATTCGGCCAGGAGCATCTTGGCCGAAAGCATCCTGAATCACGCCGGTAAGAGTCAGTTTCGCGGTTGGAGCGCCGGCTCTCATCCCAAGGGCACGGTCCACCCTCTAGCCTTGGTCCTTTTGCGTCAAATCGGGCTGCCGATTGAGGGATTGAGGTCAAAGAGCTGGGAGGAGTTCGCAGCGCCTGGCGCGCCAGAAATGGACTATGTCTTCACCGTCTGTGACAACGCAGCGGGCGAAACCTGTCCGATATGGCCTGGCCATCCCATAACCGCGCATTGGGGTGTGCCCGATCCGGCCGCTGTAGAAGGAACGGAAGCGGCGCAAATGCTCGCCTTCCGTGATGCTTTCCGGATGTTGGAGCGCCGCATTCAGCTCTTTCTCGCGGTGCGCCATAGGGCGCTCTCGCGCGCTGAACGAGAGCGGAAGGTCATCGAGATTGGCCGGGTGCGCAATGACGCCGCGGAGGATGAAGCATCATGAATGAAGTTACAATCTATCACAATCCGGACTGCGGTACATCGCGCAATGTCCTCGGCCTCATTCGCAACGCCGGTATCGAGCCCACCATTATTGAATATTTGAAAAGCCCGCCAGACAAACGGACGCTGCTCGACCTCATTAAGCGCATGGGGATTTCAGTTCGCGAGTTGCTCCGCCGGAAGGGTACGCCGTATGACGAACTCGGATTGGACGACCCGAAGTGGACAGACGAACAGCTCATTGATGTCATGCTGGCTAATCCGATTCTGATCAATCGACCTGTTGTTGTAGCACCCCTAGGCGTGAAGCTGTGTCGTCCATCGGAAACTGTGCTGGACATACTCCCGACCGCGCAGAGGGGCGCTTTCACCAAAGAAGACGGTGAGAGAGTCGTTGATGCACAAGGACTCCGCATATTGGCTGGTGGAGCATCTCAATGACTGAGACGACCATGGAATCCGCCGCCAGGGCCCAAAGACCTTCCAAACTCGGGTTGTTTGAGCGCTGGCTTACGCTGTGGGTTGGGCTTTGCATTGTTGTCGGTATCGCGTTGGGTCAGGTCCTGCCTACCCTGTTTCATGCAATCGGCGACGCCACGATCGCACAGGTCAACCTTCCCGTGGCCGTGCTCGTCTGGCTGATGATCATTCCCATGTTGCTCAAAGTCGATCCCGCAGCATTGCGCGAGGTGGGAGCGCATTGGCGTGGAATTGCAACAACAGTCGGCGTCAACTGGCTTATTAAGCCGTTCTCGATGGCCCTGCTAGGTTGGATATTTATCGGAATTGTGTTTCGGCCCTTCCTCCCGAGCGGACAAATCGACAGCTACATCGCCGGTCTAATTCTTCTTGCCGCCGCTCCTTGCACCGCAATGGTTTTTGTATGGTCTCATCTTGTGGATGGCGAGCCGCACTTCACCTTGAGTCAAGTTGCGCTCAATGACTCGATCATGATCATTGCGTTTGCCCCGATCGTTGGACTTCTACTGGGACTGTCGTCGATTACCGTTCCTTGGAGCACCCTGATCCTGTCAGTGGCGCTCTATATCGTGATCCCTGTCGCAATTGCCCAATCGTGGAGGGCGAGTTTGCTGCGATCTGGCGGCCAAGCGCTTCTTGATCGGACTTTGCGGACATTAGGGCCGCTTTCATTAACAGCGCTGCTGTTGACCCTCGTTCTGCTATTCGGTCTCCAAGGCCAGCAGATCGTCAGCCAGCCGCTGGTGATTGCCATGCTCGCGGTACCAATTCTAATCCAGGTATACCTCAACGCAGGTCTCGCCTATTGGGTCAATCGGCGGCTTGGCGTCGATTGGTGTATCGCAGGTCCATCTGCACTAATAGGTGCCAGTAACTTTTTCGAACTCGCGGTTGCCACTGCAATCGCGCTGTTCGGGTTCCAGTCAGGCGCCGCCTTGGCGACAGTAGTGGGCGTGTTGGTTGAAGTGCCTGTCATGCTTTCAGTCGTTCGCATCGTGCGATCTTCTCGAAGTTGGTACGAGCGCGGTATGGCTTAAGGATATCCGCGTAATCGAAAAGACGTCGAGAGGGAGGAAACGCAGCGCGACAGTCGGCAACCACCAATGGCCGTCTGTCGGCGGGATGAAGTGATGGTGGTCCAGAATAGTGATTCGGCAGTAGCACCCTTGGGTGTGGTGCGAGTTGAGCCGATAGGCGTCGGCAATTCGGTTGACATACGGCATCTGCGCTACGTCATTGCTGCCGCCGACCATCATAGTCTGCGCCGTGCCGCCGAGGCGTTACGTTTGAAAGAATCCACTCTGAGCCGATGCGTGCGGGAACTGGAGCAACGACTTGAGGTATTGCTATTCGAGCGATCGCGCGCAGGGGTCAGACCAACCGCGGCAGGAGTGTCGTTTCTCACCGCCGCGCGTCGAATCGTGCGGGAGGTCGATGCAATGGCTCGCATGGCAAAACGTGCGGGGCGCGGCGAAGTCGGCCGGCTGACCGTCGGCTTCTATACCTCGCTTTCTGCCGGCAATCTAAGAGCAACCCTATTAGAATATGTGAAACGTTTTCCGCAGGTAGAAATCTGTCTCTACCAAGATTCCAGGGCTGGCTTGTTCACCGCCGTCGATAATGGCGCGCTCGATATCGCGATCGTCACCGGCGAGCCCAACGGCCAGCACCGGCGCTCGATGGCGCTGTGGAGCGAGCGCGTGATGGTGGCGCTGCCCGAAGGCCATCCCCTGGCGGCGCAGGAAATCGTCTCTTGGACCGATCTCAAGGGCGAGACCTTCCTGCTCGCACGCTTCGATCTTGGCCAGGATTTCCGCGACCTGCTGATGATGAAGCTCGCCTCGCCGGGCGACCGGCCCAAGATCGTGCAGTACGAAGTCAACGGCGAAACCATCAAGAGCCTGGTCGGCGCGGGCCTGGGGGTGAGCATCACCTGCGACGCCTATCTCGGCGTCAGCTATGCCGGCGTCGCCTACCGCGAGGCGCGCGACGGCAACGGGCCGTGGCGGCTCGGCTACCGGGCGCATTGGGCGGCGGACAATCTCAACCCCGCGCTCGGCTCGTTCCTCAAATTGCTGCGGGAGCGCTATCCGGCGCTGCCGGAGCCGGAGTGAGGCCGTCCGCCTGCGCCCTGCTTGCGGGCCTTGGCGAAGGCGCGGTCGGTCGCCATGAAGCGCGCCAACATCGGACCGATCAGCTTGGCCGGGTCGGATACGGTCTGCCCGGTCTCGCGGCCGAGGACTTCGGCATAGGCGACGAGATCGCGATGCACGAGCGCCTGCAATTCGATGGTCAGCTTGACCGGGCGGTCGTCGGCGAGCGGGCCGAGCTTCAACTTGGGCATGGCAGGAGTCCTTATTTGTAGGGCGCGAGCATAAGGTCGCGATCGACCAGCACGCGCACGGGAAAGCCCGGCCGGATGGTGAGCGTCGGCTGGACGTTCAGGTTACGCTCGACGATCTGCTGGCCGGTCTGGCTGATGCTGTTGGAGGCGCCCATGCGGATCGCCTGGGCCAGGTTGTTCTCGCTGTCGCTGGTGCCGGCTTCGGCGCCGACGCTGAGCACGGTCGAGAGCAGCGCCGCCTTGAACAACATGCCCCAATGATTGTCGACCTCGTCCTCCAACCCGGCATAGCCTTCGGCGTCGGCGCCGGGCTGCCGTTCGAGCACGATGGATTTGCCGTTCGGCAGGATCAGCCGCGTCCACACCAACTGCAAGCGGCTCTGCGCGAAGGAAATCTGGCTATCGTACTGACCGATCAGTCGCGCGCCTTGCGGGATCAACAGATAGCGCCCGGTCGGGCTGTCATAAACGTCTTCCGTCACCTGGGCCGTGACCTGGCCCGGCAGATCGGAGCGGATGCCGGTGATCAGCGCCGCCGGGATCACCGCACCGGCCTGCACGACATAGGGCGACGGCGGCGTTTCCAGCCGGTCCAGGCTGACGGTGCGGCGATCGACCGGACCGTTCATGAAGGCGAGCTTCTGGTCCTGCATGTTCTGGGTGGCGGTCGGGTCGCTCGATGCGGCCTGGCCGGGCTCGGGTGTTGATGCGCTCGGACTTCCCGGTGCTGCCACCACGGCCGGTGCGGCCGGGTGCGTGGCCGTGCCCGCGAACAGCTTGCTGATCCGCGCGGCGTCCTGCTCTTGTGCAAGTCGCTGCTGGGCGGGATCGACGGCCGGTGCCGCCTGACCTTGCCCCTGCGCCTTGAGGATCGGCCGCCCCAAATCGCCGGGAAGCGGCGCGCCAAGCTGGGGCACATGCGCGTAGTCGCGCGGCATGGACGCCAGGCCGTCCGGCGTGGCGCGATGGTCGGTGTTGTAGAGTTCGGTGTGCGCAGTCTGATGCTGTCCCTGAAGGGCATAGATCAGCGCGCCACCGATACCGACGCCGGTCACGAGCGCCAGCCCGGCGAGCATCTTGCGCGACAGCCGCATGACCTGGGGCGGACCGGCGCGCAATCGCAGGTCGGGCGCCGGCGCCTGTTCGTTCGCCGGATGCTCGGTCATGAGTGCGGCCTCCCGTCGGTGCGGACGATGCGGACGCGCTGCTCGGAATCCTTGTCGCCCATGCGCAGCTCGGCGGCGGCGAACAGGCGGTCGACGATCATGTGGTTGCCGCGCACGCGGTAATTCACCAGTTCGCCGCCGCCATTGGGACCGATGACGAACAAAGGCGGCATCTCTCCTTGCGCGATGCCGCGCGGAAACTCGATGAACACCTGGCGGCCGTCATCGAAGGCGCGCAGCGGACGCCAGGGCGGATTATCGCCCTCGATGCGATAGCGGAAATTCAACGCCGCGATGTCGATCCCGCTGGCGATCGGGGCCTGAGCGTCGGCAGCGGCGCTTTCCGCGTGCAGCGCGATGAGCTGGTCCTGCGGATAGGACCAGGATACCGACGCCATATAGGTCTTATCGGTCGCGTGCAGCTCGAGGTGATAGGTGCGCCGATCGGTGTTGATGACGAGGTTCGTCACTAGATCCGGCCGTGTCGGCTTCACCAGGATGTGGACGCGCTTGTCCGCGCCGGTGCCGCTCTCTGTGTCGCCGATGATCCAGCGCACCGTATCGCCGGCCGCGACGGGGCCGGTGCCTGCAAGCTGCTCGCCCGGCTGCAACGCGATGTCGGTGACTTCGCCGGGTGCGGCATAGACTTGGTAGAGCGCGCCGTCGCTATAGGGATAGAGCTGGATCGCGTTGAGATAATCGACGCGCGACGGTTGCACACGGGCCGCGTCGTTGGCCCGGTCCACCCGCGTCGCAGGATCGGCCGGCTCCGGCGGCATCGCCTTGTCGTGCGGAACGGCCTTCAACTGGCCGGGCAGCGGCAAGGGCTTGGGCAACGCGACCACCCGCACGGGCTTCGGCGGCTCCGGCGTCAGCACGGCCGGCGTGGCGTTGTCATACGAGATTTGCGGTGGCTTGTAGGTGCTCGCGCAGCCGGCAAGCATCGATGTGGAAAGCAGCAAGGCCGGCAGCCATGTGCCGCCGGTGCGATCGAGCGATGGCGTCATTGGTCCAGCTCCTTCGACCAGTTGATGGCGGTGACGTAGACGCCGAGGGGATTTTTGCGCAGCCGCTCGGCGTCCTGCGGCGGCTGGAGGACGATGGTGAGGATGGCGGTCCAATGGGCGGTGCCGGCGAGGCTGCCGTCCTGGTAGCGGCGCTCGACCCAGGCGACGCGGAAGCTGTCGGGCGAGGCGCGGATGACGCTGGAGATGTCGACCGCGACCTGCTCTTTGCCTACGCGGCTGAACGGATCGTTGGCGCGGGCATAATCATTGAGTGCGAGCGCGCCCTGCTCGGTGGTGAAGTCATAGGCGCGCAGCCAGTTCTGGCGCACGACGATGGCATCGTCCGGAAGCGAGCGGACTTCTTCGACGAAGCGCGCCAGATACCAGGCGATCTGCGGATCGGTGGGTTGATAATCGGCGGTGGCGGGAGCGATCGCCTGCGCCTGTCCGTGCGGATCGATCTGCACCACCCACGGGACGATGGCGCCGCGTTCGGATTGCCAGACCAGCCCGCCGGCCAGGCCCGCCGACAAGGCGAGGCAGCCAAACGCCATCAGGCGCCAGTTGCGGGCCTGCACGCGGGCCGAGCCGATGCGCTCGTCCCAGACCTGCGCGGCGCGCTGATAGGGCGTCCCCGGCTCGGGCGTCTTGCCGTAATGCACGGCGGGGCGACGAAACAGCGTCATCGGCGGTCCTCCTCATCGAGCTTGACGGTGCTGGCCGCGCCGCCGCGATCGCCGGCCCGCACGGCATGGGCGGCGGTGGTGATGCCGTGGCCGAAGGTCTGATTGCGCTTGAGGCGTTGCGCCCAGGCAGGCGGCCCACCGCTTTCCGCACGGGTTGCGGACGCTGCTTCGGCTGGGGCGCTGGATGCGCCGCCGGTGACGGCGAAGGCGGCGCGACCGCCCGATTGATAGCTGGTCTGCAAGGCGGTCGAGCCGCGCGCGGCGGCGCGGCGCAGCGGCGAAAGGGCTGCGCCGGTCCCGGCCTTGGCGACGCCGCCGAGACCGGCGGCGACGCCGGCCGCGCCACTCTCACCCGAAGCGGCCGAGGCGAGGCCATAGGCGCTTCGCGCACCGCCCGCCATGAACGCGGCCCCGCGCGCGGTCGCACCGGCGGCGTTGGCGACGGCGCCGACCGCGCCGATGCCGGCCCGCGCACCCATAAAGCCGGCCGCGCCGATGCCCGCGACGGCCAGCCCCGTGCCAACGGCGGCGCCCGCGCCGAGCTGGGGCGCGCCGGAGATCAGACCATTGGCGATGCCGGGGCCGAAGATGCCGAGGCCGAGCAGCGACAGCGCCGCCAGCACTACCGACAACGCCTGCTCGTCGGTCGGCACATTGTCGCCCCACCCGGCGGTGAAATCCGCGAACAGGCCGGTGCCGATTCCGACGATGACGGCGAGCACCAGAATCTTGACGCCCGACGCGACGACATTCCCCAAGACCTTCTCGGCGAGGAACGCGGTCTTGTTGAAGAGCGCGAACGGGATCAGCACGAACCCCGCGAGCGTCGTCAGTTTGAACTCCAGGATGGTGACGAAGAGCTGCACCGCCAAAATGAAGAAGGCGATCAGCACCAGCACCCAGGACACCATCAGCACGGCGATCTGGACGAAATTAGCGAAGAAGCTGCGAAAGCCCATCAGCTTGCCCGCTGCGGTGAGCAGCGGCTTGCCTGCGTCGAGGCCCACCTGCGCCAGCCGGCCGGGCTGGAGGAACTGATCGGTCGAGATGCTCGATCCGCCGGCTTTCAGGCCGAGGCCGGCGAAGCTGTCGAAGACTATGTGCGCGAGATGGTTGAAGTTGGCGATGACGAAGGCGAAGAAGCCGATATAGAGAGTCTTCTTCACCAGACGCTGCATCACGTCTTCATCGGCGCCCCAGGCCCAGAACAGCCCGGCGAGCGTGATGTCGAGGACGATCAGGACCGAGGTGAGATAGCCCACCTCGCCGTGGATCAGGCCGAAGCCGGAATCGATATAAGTGGTGAAGGTGTTGAGGAAGCGGTCGATGACCCCGACATTGTCCATCGCTCACCTCCCCGGCTTGTCGTCGCCGAAGAAGCGACGGTTGCTTTCGGCCCAGGCGGCACGGCAGCGTGCATCGACCGGATCATCGGGGCCGAGGTCGCGGCACCGCGCCAACTCGGCATCCAGCGGATCGCGGCGGTCACTGACCGCTGGGGCGGACACGTCCTGCCGTGGCGTGCGATCGGTGGTGTCGAAGGCAATCACGACCGCGAGCGCCACGGCGCCCAGGACGGCGATGACGACGATCTTGAGGGTTCGCTTGTCGTCCATCGCCGCCCTCATTCGTGGAAGGCTTGGACCGGATAGGGCTGATAGCCTTCCGTCGTCATGAAGCGGCGGAACTGCTCCTGGCCCTGCGCTTCGGCCTCGGCCTCGCGCGCATCCTCCAGCATCTCGGCGCGGCCCTGCGCGGCCACGGTCGCCGTCAGATCGGCGATCTGCTGCGATTGCAGCGCCAGCATCTGGTTGCCGGCCTGCGCCGCCTGAAGCGCGCCGGTCGCCGACTGGCTCGATGTCACCAGCGCGTTCATCTGGGTGCGGGTGGTGTCGAGGTTGCCGACGACGCCGGCCTGCACCTTCAGCGCATCCTCGAAGCCCGCCACCGAGGTCTGCCAGCGATCCTGCGCGCCGGCGATCAGCGCCTGATCGGACGCGGTGGTCGAGACCGGGCCGTAGCTCGTCTGAAACGCCTGCTCGATCTGCGTCACGTCATAGGCGATGCGTTGCGCCTGGCCGAGAAGCTGCTGGGTACGCTGGATCGAGGATTGAAGCTGCGACAGCGCGGAATACGGCAGGCTCGCCAGATTGCGCGCCTGATTGATCAGCATCTGCGCCTGGTTCTGGAGCGCGGTGATCTGGTTGTCGATCTGTTGCAGCGCGCGGGCGGCCTGCAAGACGTTCTGCGCGTAATTGGTCGGGTCGTATACGATGTCGCCGACGCCGAAGAGCGCATAGGCTGGCGTGACCGCCAAGGGCGACAGCGCGAGCGACAATGCGAGCGTGGACGCGGCGATCAATGCCGCGCGACGGCGGATACGGATCATGGCAATGACTCCATTGTGGGAAGCAGCTCGACCGCCCAGGCGGCGTCCTTCGCCGCGAGCCAGGCGGCGGCGAAGCCGTCGCGGCCATGCGCGGCGAGCGTGTCGGCGATGGCGATCTGATCGGATTTGGACGAGGCGGCGGTGAAGGCGAGCGCGACTTCGCCCAGGCCCAGCTCGAACAGCCGGTTGCCGTGCCGTGACTGGCAGTAATAATCGCGCTTCGGCGTCGCGCGGCTCAGGATTTCGATCTGGCGATCGTTCAACCCGAAGCGGCGATAGATGGCTGTGATCTGCGGTTCGATCGCCCGCTCGTTGGGCAGGAACAGCCGGGTCGGACAGCTCTCGACGATCGCCGGGGCGATGGCGCTGGTCTCGATGTCGGCCAGCGATTGCGTGGCAAAGACGACCGAGGCGTTCTTCTTCCGCAAGGTCTTCAGCCATTCGCGGAGCTGCTGCGCGAACTCCGGCGAGTCCAGCACTAGCCAGCCTTCGTCAACGATCAACAGCGTCGGGCTGCCGTCGAGCCGGCTTTCGATGCGGTGGAAGAGATAGGACAGTACCGCGGGCGCGGCGCCGGCGCCGATCAACCCTTCCGTCTCGAACGCCTGGACCGATGCGCTGCCGAGCCGCTCGCTCTCGGCGTCGAGCAGCCGGCCGAAGGCGCCGCCGATGCAATAGGGCCGCAACGCCTGCTTCAAGCTCTGCGCCTGAAGCAGCACGGCGAGGCCGGTCAGCGTGCGCTCGGATTCGGGCGCGGAGGCGAGCGAGGTCAGCGCCGACCAGAGATGGTCCTTGGCCTGCGGATCGACGGTGACGCCCTCGCGCGCCAGAATGGCGGCCATCCACTCGGCCGCCCACGCGCGCTCTCCCGCGTCGTCGATATGCGCGAACGGCTGCAAGGCGACGGGTTCGCTCGCATCCCCGGCCAGCGCCCCGCCGAGATCGTGCCAATCGCCGCCCATCGCCAGGCTGGCCGCGCGGATCGAACCGCCAAAATCGAAAGCGAACACCTGGGCATGGCGGTAGCGGCGGAATTGCAGCGCCATCAGCGCGAGCAGCACGCTCTTGCCCGCGCCCGTGGGTCCGACGATCAGGCAATGGCCGACATCGCCGACATGCAGGGCGAAGCGGAACGGGGTCGAGCCTTCCGTCTTGGCGACGAACAGCGGCGGCGCATCGAAATGCGCATCGCGCGACGGCCCCGCCCAGACCGCCGACAGCGGAATCATGTGCGCCAGATTGAGCGTGCTGAGCGGCGGCTGGCGGACATTGGCGTAGACGTGTCCCGGCAGGCTGCCGAGCCAGGCTTCGACGGCGTTCACGCCTTCCGTCATGCAGGTGAAGTCACGGCCCTGGATGATCTTCTCGACCAGCCGCAGCTTCTCGGCCGCGATCCCGGCATCCTCATCCCAGACATTGACGGTGGCGGTGACATAGGCTTCGCCGGCGTGGTCCGCGCCCAATTCCTGCAAGGCCAGATCCGCATCGGCGGCCTTGTTAGCCGCGTCGCTGTCCAGCAGCACCGACGCCTCGTTCGTCATCACTTCCTTGACGATGGCGGCGATCGATTTGCGCTTGGCGAACCATTGCCGCCGGATTCGGGTGATGAGCTTCGTCGCGTCCGTCTTGTCGAGACAGAGCGCGCGCGTCATCCAGCGATAAGGAAAGGCGAGCCGGTTGAGTTCGTCGAGGATGCCCGGATGGGTCATCGTCGGGAATCCGACGACGGTGAGCGTGCGCAGGTGATGATGGCCGAGCTTCGGTTCGAGACCGCCCGTCAGCGGCTCGTCCGCCAGAAGCGCATCGAGATACATCGGCGTTTCGGGCACGCGCACGCGCTGGCGCCGGGTCGAGACCGTGCTGTGCAGGTAAGTCAGGGTCTCGGCGTCGCCTAGCCATACCACTTCGGGGACGAAGCCCTCGACCAGTTGCAGCACGCGATCGGTGCGGTCGATGAAGCCGCGCAGCAATTCCTTGGGATCGACACCCTTCTGCGAGCGGCCTTCGTAAAGCCAGCCTTCGGCGCGCGCCGCATCCTCGGCCGGTGGCAGCCACAGTAGCGTCAGGAAATAGGTGCTCTCGAAGTGCGCGCCTTCTTCCTCGAACTGCGCGCGGCGCTCATGATCCACCAGCGCCGAGACCGGATCGGGAAATCGGCTATCGGGATAGGCGGTAGCGGGATGGCGCTGCGCCTCGACGAAGATCGCCCAGCCCGATCCCAACCGCCGCAGCGCATTGTTCAGCCGCGCCGTGGCGCCGACCAGCTCGGCCGAGGTCGCAGAATCAAGATCAGGTCCGCGGAAGCGCGCGCTGCGCAGGAACGAGCCGTCCTTGTTCAGGACCACGCCTTCGCCGACGAGCGCGGCCCAAGGCAGGAAGTCGGCCAGCCGGGCGGCCCTGTTGCGGTATTCGGCGAGGTTCAGCATGGCCGCCTCACACCCGCAGATAGGCCGGATAGCGCAGATGCCGGCGCACCACATCGACGAACTGCGCATCGCGCTTGGCCGCCCAGACGGCAGCGGCGTGACCGATCGCCCAGATGACGAGGCCCGGAATCCACAGCCGCAGGCCGAGCCCGATCGCGGCCGCCAGCGTGCCGTTGGCGATCGCCACGGCCCGCGGCGCGCCGCCCAGCAGAATCGGTTCGCTGAGCGCGCGATGCACCGGCGCGAAGAACCCGGCAACGGTCTCTTGGCTGATGAACTCGGCCATCAGACCAGCGCCCCGCCGCTGAACGAAAAGAATGAAAGAAAGAAGCTCGACGCCGCGAAGGCGATCGAGAGACCGAAGACGATCTGGATCAATCTCCTGAAACCACCGGACGTGTCCCCGAACGCCAGCGTCAGGCCGGTGACGATGATGATGATGACCGCGATAATCTTGGCGACGGGGCCTTGCACCGATTCCAGAATCTGGTTCAGCGGCTGTTCCCAGGGCATCGACGAGCCGGCCGCATAGGCCATCGGAGCGGTCATCAGGCTGGCGAACACGGCGCCGGCCGCGCCGAGGAAGGAATGACGAAGACGAAAAACACGAATCATGGCTGATCTCCTGTCGAGGCGTGGGAAAGATCGGTGAGGTGGTAATCGCCAGCGGACGACAGCCCGGCGACGCCGGCCAGCTCGGCCAGCCGCCGCTCGGCGCCCCGGCCGGACAGCACCGCGACGACATCGATGGTCTCGGCGATCAAGGCACGCGGGACGGTGACGACCGCTTCCTGGATGAGCTGTTCGAGGCGGCGCAGCGCGCCCAGCGCGGAACCGGCGTGGATGGTGCCGATACCGCCCGGATGGCCGGTGCCCCAGGCTTTGAGCAAGTCGAGCGCCTCGGCGCCGCGCACCTCGCCGATCGGGATGCGGTCGGGGCGCAGGCGCAGCGAGGACCGCACCAGGTCCGACAGCGACGCCACGCCGTCCTTGGTCCTGAGCGCCACCAGATTGGGCGCCTTGCATTGAAGCTCGCGCGTGTCCTCGATCAGCACCACGCGATCGGCGGTGCCCGCGACTTCCGCCAGCAGCGCATTGGTGAGCGTGGTCTTGCCGGTCGAGGTGCCGCCGGCGACCAGGATGTTGCGGCGCTCCTGCACCGCCCGGCGCAGCAACGCCGCCTGATCCGCCGTCATGATCCCGGCGCGGGCGTAATCGTCGAGCGAAAACACCGCGACCGCGGGCTTGCGGATGGCAAAAGCGGGCGCCGTCACCACCGGCGGCAGCAAGCCCTCGAACCGCTCCCCGGTCTCCGGCAGCTCGGCGGAAACGCGCGGGTTGCCGGCATGGACCTCGGCGCCGACATGGTGCGCGACCAGCCGGATGATGCGCTCGCCGTCGGCGGCCGACAGATGTTCGCCCGTATCGGCAAGGCCGTCGCTCAGCCGATCGACCCAAAGCCGGCCGTCGGGATTGAGCATCACCTCGACGATGGCCGGGTCTTCCAGCCAGGTGGCGATGCAGGTGCCCAGAGCGGTGCGCAGCATCCGCGCGCCGCGGGAAATCGCCTCTGCTCGGAAGGACTGGACCGTCACTGTCATCCCCGTCTCTGGCCGACCGCACCAACGCGGTCAGCGAACGGGGATGATTAGAAGAGGCAGGAAATGGCCCGACGCAACAACCCTCTGAGGGGTGTAGGGCTCTGGCGTAGAAAGACAGGGAGACGGCGGTGTTGGTCCCAAGGGCAGCGTCAATGATCGCGACGAATCCGGATCGGCGAGTCGGCTGAGCTATCACCGGCAGCAGCGCAATGCGGAAAGGCAGAGCGCCTGCACTCAGGTTGGCGGCGCATTCGGTGAGACGCCACGCCGTCTAAAGGTCGCCCGCGCGGGGATGATCTTCGGGTATCTCCTGCCGCACATTCGGTCCCTTGGCGAGCCGCTTGCCGAGCGCCTCCATGAACCCGTCATAGCGCTTGTCCCCCTGGGCGCGGGCGGCGGCCTGCGCCGGTTCGGGAAGCGCGGGCGTGCTGGTCAGCCAGAAGCGCACGAACAGCGCCAACAGCTCGACGGTGATGCCGACATCGCGCTCCGTGCGCAGCATCCGCCGATCCATCTGATCGAGCCGTTTGGTGACGGCCGCTTCCTGCCGCTCGGCCGCGTCCGGCGACAGGAAGGAGGCGATCGCCGCCTCGGCGATCAGCGACCGCGACTGACCGCGCCGCGCGGCGTAGGACGCCAGCGCCTGCATCACGTCGGGATCGAGATAGACGGAAAGCCGGACCTTCTTCACCGTCACATCTCCATGTCGTCGCCTGGATCGAGCGAGATGCCGCGCGCGAGCTGGCGCATCCGCAGCAATGTCCGGGCGCGGGCGGCCTCGGCATCGTCCTCGTCACGATCGAGGTGAAACTCATCCTCCGTCGGCCGCGCCTCGGGCACGATGTCCTTGTGCGGTTCCAGCCCCGGTTCGCGGCGAATCCCGCCATTGGCCGTATCCTCCGCCTCGTCAGGCGCCGGTGCGGCGGTATCGCGCACGTCTTCGCGGGTCGGCGTCGGCAGCGATGTCCAATCATCCGGCCGCGGCGTCGCAACGGCAGTGGCTTCGGGTGGCGGCAGGATGCGCTCGTTGAAACGGCGATCCTTGAAGTAGCGCGCCTTCTTGGCCCGCACCGGATGCATTCCGGCGACCATGACGATCTCGTCGCTGGGCGGAAGCTGCATCACCTCGCCGGGGGTCAGGAGCGGGCGCGCGGTCTCCGAGCGCGAGACCATGAGATGACCGAGCCAGGGCGACAGCCGGCTGCCGGCATAGTTCTTCATCGCCCGCATCTCGGTGGCAGTGCCAAGCGCATCCGACACACGCTTGGCGGTGCGCTCGTCATTGGTAGCGAACGAGACCCGCACATGGCAGTTGTCCAGGATCGAGTTGTTGGCGCCATACGCCTTCTCGATCTGGTTCAAACTCTGCGCGATCAAAAAGGCTTTAAGACGATAGCCCGCCATGAAGGCCAAGGTGCTCTCGAAAAAATCGAGCCGGCCGAGCGCGGGAAACTCGTCGAGCATCAGCAACATGCGATGGCGGCGGTTCTTGGGATGCAGTTCCTCGGTGAGACGTCGGCCGATCTGGTTGAGCACCAAGCGAATGAGCGGCTTGGTGCGGCTGATGTCGGACGGCGGCACGACGAGATACAGCGTCACCGGCTTCTCACTCTCGATCAGATCGGCGATGCGCCAGTCGCAGCGGCGCGTCACTTGCGCCACCACCGGATCACGATAGAGGCCCAAAAACGACATGGCCGTGCTCAATACGCCCGATCGTTCATTGTCGGATTTGTTGAGCAGCTCCCTGGCCGTCGAAGCCACCGCCGGATGCGGACCGGCATCGCCCAGGTGCCGGGTGGTCATCATGATCTTCAGCGTGGTCTCGATCGGCCGGCGCGGGTCCGACAGGAACTGCGCGACGCCGGCCAGCGTCTTGTCCGGTTCGGCGTAGAGCACATGCAGGATCGCGCCGACCAGCAGACTGTTGCTGGTCTTCTCCCAATGGGTGCGCCGCTCCAGCGAGCCTTCGGGATCGACCAGCACGTCGGCGACGTTCTGCACGTCGCGCACCTCCAGCGGGCCGCGGCGCACTTCGAGCAATGGATTGTAGGCGGCGGAGTCGGGATTCGTCGGATCGAACAGCAGCACCCGGCCGAAGGTCGATCGGAAGCCCGATGTCAGATCCCAATTTTCCCCCTTGATGTCATGCACGATGCAGCTTCCCGGCCAGGTTAGGAGCGATGGCACGACCAGGCCCGTCCCTTTGCCCGAGCGCGTCGGCGCGAAGCACAGCACATGCTCGGGTCCGTCATGGCGCAGATAGGCGCGGCGGTATTTGCCGAGCACCACGCCATCCTCGCCGAGCAGCCCAGCGTCGCGCATCTCGTCCGGCGTCGCCCAGCGCGCCGAGCCATAGGTCTCGGCGTTCTTGGCCTCGCGCGCGCTCCAGACCGACATGCCGATGGCGATGGCGACCGCCAGGAAACCGCCGGACGCGGCGATGTAAGCGCCCTCGACGAAGATGTGCGGCGCATAGGCGTCATAGGCGAACCACCACCAGAAGAAGGCCGGCGGCGGATAGAACGGGAACCCCAAGACGGCGAACCAGGGCGGCCCGAGCTGCGGCTGGAACGCCAGCTGCCACGCCGTCCACTCGGTCGCGCCCCAGGTGGTGGCGAGGATGATCGCAAAAACGATCAGCATCTGGCCCCATAGAATCTTGCCGCCCGACATCGGAACTCTCCCTGCTGGAAATGCCGATGTTCAAGGAAAGCGCAACAATTCCGGGCTTCAAGGCTCGTCGAATAGAAGTCGTATCGTGGCGGGTTTTGGCGTAATATTACCGCCTCCGCCCGTGATGGCGCTCACCGTTCTGCCGACGGCCCGGAGGTGCTGCTATGACGATGGTGATCGAAGTCGGTGTGATGATCCTGGCGCTGGTGGTGCTCTACCACCTGATGGTCTGGATCGTGCCGATCCTTGCCGGGGTCGGCCTGGGCTGGCTTGCGGTCGAGCACGGATCGGGCTGGCTGATCGCCCTCGGCGTCGGCATCCTTGGCGCGGGCTTGGCGCTCGCCTTGTTCCAGGGTGCAATGGCGAGCCGATCCAAAGCCGTCCGCTTCACCGCACTGGCGCTCTACACCGCACCGCCCGTTTGGGCCGGCGCCATCGCCATCCATTCGATGGCGATCCAAAGCGGCGCCCAGGGCCCGGTCTGGCCGATCCTCGCCGGCATCGGTGGTGGCCTTCTGTTCGGCATTCTAGCGATCGCGCGTTTGATACGCACCGCGCCGCCTCTGCCGGCCGCGTCCCCGGCGCGCGCGCCGGAGCCGGTCCATGTCCGGTCGATGCCGTTAGAGCCGGAGCCGAAGGTCATCTACTACCAGCCGGCGCCACCGCCGCGTCTCGAAGACCGGCGGGGCGACGCCCCGGTCATCGACCTATAGGCCGAGGCCGCGCTTGCGGCCGAAACCCCAATCGATTCCGCCATCGTCGCGGGCGATGCCGGCGACATGCCGCCCCAGCTGGCGTTCGAGCGACGGCGACCACGGCACCAGACTGAATCCCAGGCCGTCGTCGATCATGGCGAAGCGCCCGGAACTGAGGTCAAGCCGGCGGCGATAGTCGCCCGCCACATGCTCACCGGGAGCGGCGGCGACATACGGGAGACTATGGTCCACCGATAGCTTCGCGGCCACCTGGTCCAGCTCCCGCTTGCGCAGCGTGCTGAGAAAATCGCGGGCGAAGATGAGCCGCTCGTTCTGGCGGCGGGCCAACCCTTCCTCGATCAGATGCTCGGCGCGCGCCCGCATCGCCGCGTTCACCTCCGCGCCGAACCCGCCTTCGCCCAGCGCCGGCGGCGTGCGGCCGATGAGCTGACGGTCGAGCCAGGTTGCGCCCGCCGCCGTCACCTGCGCCTCGATCCCGAGGTCGGAGCGGACGGCCAATGCGACGCGCCGTTCCCCGCGCGCGTTCTCGAATCGGCGCAACTCGACAATGGAACCGGGCGGGGAATCTCCGGCCGCGTCGAGATCGGGAAGCCGCAGATGATGGGTGCGGCCGTCGATGCCATCAACCACCGCATAGGCGCTACCGGCCAACTCGTCGTCGAGGCCGCGCGCGATCAACCGGCCGACCACCGGATCGCCGAGACTCTCGCCGGCGAGGACGAAGCTCGACGCGCCCCGATCGAGCTTCTGTTCGGTCAGACCGCGATGGATGCGCTTAATGATGTCGCCGCGCAGGCCCAACTCGCGCAGGGTCGCCTCGGCGTTGTCCGCCAGCGTCCATTGCCCCGGCGCGAGTTGCTCGGCGAGGCCGAGACTCTCCAGCTTGCGCAGCCGCCCGACCTTCAGCGCATGAAACGCATCGGGCTGCTCACCCGGCGCTGGCGCCATATCGATTACGCCCCGCTCGGCGTCGCGGGCGAGCTGGCGGTCGAGATTGGTCCAGCGTTCGGCCTCGATCTGCCGTTCCAGCGTGCGGCGGATGTCGAGATCGGTGCGCAGGCCCAGCTCCTGGGTGATGAGATCGCGCGCCCGGTCGCGCAGGCCCTCGCGGATATAGTCGCGGGCGATGACCAGATCCCGCCCGTCGTCGCGCATACCGCGGACGATGACATGGATGTGGGGATGCTCGGTGTTCCAGTGATCGACGGCGACCCAATCGAGGCCGGTCCCCAAATCCTGCTCGGCCTGGCGCATCAGATCGCGGGTGAAGCGTTTGAGGTCCGCCATCTCCACCGCGTCGTCGGGCGAGACGATGAACCGGAAATGATGCCGGTCCTGCTCGCAGCGTTCGGCAAAGGCGCGGCCGTCGGCCTCATCGATCTCCGGTCCGAACAGGCGGCCCTTCTCGCCATCGCGGGTGACGCCATCGCGCTGGAGATAATTGAGATGAGTGGCGAGTGGCGCACCCTTGCCACTGTGCCGGACCACGCGCGCCTTCACCACGGCGCCGCGCGAGCGGCTGGTCAGGAGGCGGTTGGCGCGGACGCTGGCCGAACGGCCCCGGCCCATCCTGCTGCCGCGCGGGCTGACGATGCGGCCGCTGCGCGAGATGCGGCCTCCGGCCTTCTGCGCGGCGGCGAGCGCCTGGGCGATGAAGGGCCGTGCGCGCTGCGCGCCCCTGGAGCGGATGCGGCCCGGGCGGACGCGGAAATCGTCGTCCCGCGTCATGCCTTGCCCCGCACATCGCAAAATGCCGAGCAAAGACAGATACTCGCCCGATTCCGCAGGCTGCGCACTCGCGGCGCACCTCGCGGAATCGGTCCATAACCCCTTGAAATCCCACCAACCGACCGCGCGGCACATCGCCGCCTTTTATCCTGCCATCGTGCGGTTGGTGGTCCTTCTGCGACGGCTCCTGCTACCGAATGTGCGATGGGGCGCGACAGGCTGCGAAAGAAGCCGATGGACTTCATGGCGCGGCGGCGGGCACGGTTGCTGCGCCCGGATCGGCGGGCAGCGCGAATTTGAGACGCCAATTCGCCCAGGCTTTCGTGACCGCCCCGGTGCCAGGAAACAGATCGTCGAGCGTGTCGTCGGGGCGCGCGGCGACCATCTCGAAGGCCCAATGGCACACGGCTTCGGGCTTGGCGCCGGTCAATCCACGGCGCAGCGTGATGCTCTCCTGAATCCAGTCGCGCATGACCAGCCGCTTACTGACGACGGGCTTGCGTGCGGGCTTCACGATGACCGGCTCCCACGCCCAGGCGACCGGCACATTGCGCTTGAACGCCGCAAACCCCTTCACCCAGGCCATCCATCGGGCGCCGGTCGGCCTTATCAGCGGCGCGAGAACGGCGAACGATTCCGGCGTCGCGGCGGCGTGCAATATCCAGCCGTCATAGTCGCGCTGGAGCCGTGCGATCAGCCGCGCATGATCGACTTCGCCGGCATAGTCGGGCCGGCCGCGATAGAGATGCGCGCAGCCGATATAAGGCGGATCGGCATAGGCGATCCTCATGGCCTGTGTCCCGCGACGGGCACGAACAGGCCATCGGCTTGCGGTCCGAGCGACGACGCTTCGACCGCGGCAGGGTCGGAGTCCGGTCGACGGGGCGGCGATGGATTTGCATCGGACGCGACAGCCGACGCGCCGTTGTTTGACACGGCGAACAGCGGTGCGCGCGTCCAAGCGAGCGGATCAGCGACAGCAATCTGATGGGTGTCGGACACGCCGCTGATCACCGGCGCCAGCGCCGCGACATACGATCGTGTGTCGGGCGGCAGCGCGCGGCCCGTCGTCAGATGATCTTCATAGCGCCGCGGACCGGCCTGGTAGGCGGCGAGAAAACCCGGTGCGCCATAGCGGTCATACAGCTCACGCAGGAACGCGACGCCTGCGAGAATATTGTCATGCGCGTCGAACGGATCGGCGCCCAGATGGTAGCGCGCCCGCAACGCCGCCCAGGTGCCTGGCATGATCTGCATCAGCCCCATCGCGCCCTTGGACGACACCGCGCGCGCATCGCCGCCGCTTTCGGCCTGCATGACGGCGCGTATCCATGTCGTCGGAAGACCGAAGCGGCGCGACGCCTCCCCGATGAAATCCGCGAACGGACCGTCGCTTCCGTGGCTCTGCGTGGGGGCTAGTGGCGGTGGTGACTGCGCCAGCGCCGTCAGGCTCGTCATGGTCAGCAGCAGGCTGACGAAGGACATCCGGCACATCGCCAACCCGATGCGCCGCCAGCCTGCCACCGTGCTCGCGCCCGTCCAGGATGAAGCGCGTTCGCGCCGGCCATGCGGCCGCCCTGGACCGCCGCTGCGCGCGGCGGCTGATGCGATCCCGGTCGGGACGGAGGAATGGTGCGTGCTCCGATCGAACAGAGGAATGGGGGATTGGGTGGGAGAGCGCGGCATGGTCAGTGCGCTCCCGGCCGCCACAGCGGTGTCGCCCGGCCGATGACGGCGGTGCGCGGCACCACGCCGAAATACCGTCCATCGAAGCTGTCGGGCACGGTCGGATTCATCAGAAAGACATCGCGCCCGGTCAGCCGGCGGCAGCCTTGCCAGACGGGCAGCGGGCGGCCGAGGCGATCGCGCGCCAGCGCTGCGCCGACGGCTTTGCCATCGATGCGGACGGTGAGACCATCGCGGCAGACGATCTGCCCCGCGAGCGCGGCGACCGGCTTGATGAGCAGCACGCCGCGCGGCAACGAATGGCGGGCCGCCAGCATCGCGGCGATCCGGTCCGGCAGGCGGACGACGGCGATGTCGCCGACACGCAGACCACGCGGCGGCGACACGGTGTAGAAGCCGATCGGCACCGAGGCGCTGGCGTTCCACACCAGTTGTGGCGGCGCGCCGATGAGGCCGGGCAGCACCATCGCGGCGACCGCGCCGGCGGCGAGCGTCGTCCAAAGGATGCGTCGGCTCATGACGCGAACCGCCGCCGCTTGAGCCAGGCGCCATGACGCGCCGGCGTATAGGGACGCGGCGGCTCGCCGGCGATCAGCCGGGCATGGACATGGCGCCAGTAATCCGGCGCCGCATCTTCCGGCTCGATGTCCTGCGCCTCGACGGCGTCGATCGCTTGCAGCACGCGCTCGACACGCGGCCAGCTCGAGCAGCGCAACAGGCTCTCGCCGCCCGGCGCGACCTGTGGGATGGTCGAACAGCGCTCGCCCGGCCAGATGGCGCGCAGGATGTCGATGCGCGACAGGATGGTGCCGTGATCGTTCGCCATCCACCGGACCAAGGCGAAGGTGCTGTCCGGTGCGAAGCTGACGATGCGGCGGCGGCGATCGAGGATTTGCTCATGGATCGCGCGGCCGAACCTGATCCAGCATTCGATCTGCTTCTCGACCCAAATCAGTTCGACGCGCGTGGCGTCTTCGGGCGGCGCGGTCATCGCCGTCACCGGGCATAAGGCGCGCCGTCGTCGTCGCGCGGCGTCTGCGGTTTGGCGGGATGGACGATGCCGTGGCCGGGATCGGAGGTGGATTGGCGCAGGCCGCGATCGGCCCAGGCTTGCAGATCGTCGAGCGCATAGACGATGCGGCCGCCGAGCTTGCGATAGATCGGGCCGGTGCCGAAGGTGCGGTGCTTTTCGAGCGTGCGGCCGGACAGGCCGAGAAACCGTGCGGCTTCGGGCGTGCGCAAATAGCGCGGCGGCAACCGATAGGGGTTGTCGGACATGGAAACCTCCGTGGTGTCGGTGACGCCGTCGGCTGGGACGGCGGATCGACGACCACAGTGGCGAAGCGTCTTCGGTCGGGTGGAGTACGGAGTCGCGCTGCGCCGGAATGCCCACCCCTAAACAGACACGGGCGCCACGCGCCGGCGGCAGTCAGCGCACAAGCAGTGAGCCTATAAGGATGGAGAAAAGACGGCGCGCGATCAGCGTCCGCGCAGCAGCTTGCGATAGCCGCCGTTCATCAGCGCGATGGCGTCCGCCACGAGCCGGATGACATGCGAGCGCGCGGCGGAGCATTTCCAGTCGCGCGCCGGCCAGCGCGCCTCTTGCGCATCGAACAATGCCAAAGCGATGTCGCGGTAGCTGGCGCCGGCCTGCCGACCGTCGAGCGCGCGCAGCATCAGGATGAGGCGGCGACGCTGCATGGCGGTCAATCGCCAGCCGCGCGGCAGCGGCCCGACGGGCGTGCCGGTAAGCCGGCGATGGAAGCGCAGCGCCGCGTCGAGCCGGATGCGGAAGTCCGCATCGAGCGGAATGAGAACGCCGAGCGGCTGGCCGGGCGCCGGATCGAGATACCAGAGCCGATGCGCGCCGGAGGATTCGTCGAGAACCATGTGGCGGCCGTCCGCCTGGTCCAGCGTCGCACCCGGCGACAACGACGCGAGGTCATCGGTCGGCGCGCTCTCGAAGCAGGACGGCGCGGCGGTCAGCAGCACCGTGACCGGCAGCAAGTCCGGCTGCCAGAAGATCGGCCGCGCATCGGACGCGGCCGCGGGATCGAAAGGGAAAGCTCAACCCCCATCGGCGGGCGAGGTCCGCAAGCGCGCGGCCCTCGCTCGCCGCGCCCGCCGCGATGCGGCGCCGCGTGCTGGTGTAATCGGTGCGGTAGACGGGGCTGCGGCGCAGAAACTCGACGGCGAAGCCCGGTCGTTCCAAACGCTTCATGACATCGGCGACCTGCGCGGATCGCCAGTCGGATGTCGCTGGCATGGACGCCTCCCAGCTGACCAAACAAAACTCCGATGGTCAGTATTCGGAGGAAAGCGCGCAGGAATAGACCCTAAGTTCGGCGATAACGATGCACGTCCAGGTCGCATGATTCTGTGCCATTACGGGGCGATCGCCACGCCGCAATCGCGGCGCGGCAATCAGTGCAGCGGCGGCCGAAGCAAATAAGTGTAGCCGGTCTCCGTCATCCAGCGGGCGCGCGCGAGATGGCTGTCATGGACGATGCGGGCGCGTTCGGGCTCGCGGGCGGGATCGAGGCCGAAGATGATCTGCACCGCTTCGCGCCAGTCGGCGCCCTCTTCGGCCGCGTCGAGCAGGCGGAGATATTCGACCAGATGACGCTCGTCATAGGTCGTCAGATGAGGACGGTCCGGCGGCCGATCCTCAAACGGCGCATCGGTCATGGCGCACCCCGCAGCCCGGTTAACCTCATTATTGGGTAAATTCGAATCAGGGTGAACAGGATCAACCGACGCCCGAAAGATGCGCCCCATGCATCGCAACCCCAGCGTCCAGCTATCGCCAACATGCGCAAATCTGCGCCTCTCCGCCCGGTCTCCCGGCCGTGTATTATAACACGTAGCACTAAAATGCACGATTGCCTCCTATCCTGCGGATGGACATTCGCAGGATTTTTGGAGCCAACGTCAGACGGTACAGGCTTGCAGCCCGCCTCAGCCAGGAAGCGGTTGCGGAGCGCATGGGCGTCGATCGCGCCTATATCAGCGGCATCGAGCGCGGCCAGCAGAACGCCACGCTGCTCACGATCTGGCACGCGGCCCAGGCGCTGGGCGTGCGGCCGGTCGATCTCCTGGCGGAGACCGGCGACAAAGGGTGAGTCGCGAGCCGGGCGTTAGCCCGGCGAGCGCCGCCGACGCGCAAAACGGGATCGGCGGCGCATTCTGGCGCCCGCGCATTCACATCATCGCCAGAGCGAAAGCCGTGCAACCGGACGGGCGGCTGCACGGCTCTCAGGGTGTCAGGCGGCACGATCCATCAGCTTCTTCGCCTTGCCTTCCAGCTCCAGGCGTGTGTCCTGATGGGCCTTGCTACGGGCCAGCGCGGTGATGCCCTGCACGAAATCGAAGATGCTTTCCGGCGGGCGGCCTTCCTCGTTCAACACGGTCTCGATGATCGTCGCCGTCTCGGGCTTGGAGAAGCCGCGCTTGCGCAGGAAGCTCTCGCGGTCCTCGTCGGTGCGGGCGACGACGCGCTCGCGCGCGGCCTTGATCCCGGCGACGAACGGCGCGGGTGATGAATTGGCGAAGCTGGTCAAGGCGGGGGCCGCTTCATGCGCGAAACGCTGCGCCGCGAACTTGCTGTGCCGGATGGTGATTTCCTCGAAATTCTCCGTGCCCCATAGGTTGCGGTTCTGGCACACGGCGCGCAGATAGAACGAGGCGATGCCCAGCGTCTTCGATCCGACTTCGCTGTTCCAGGCATAGAAGCCCCGGAAATACAAATCGGGCGAGCCATCGGCGAGGCGCCCCGCCTCGATGGGGTGCGTGTCGTCCACCAGGAATAGGAACACGTCGCGGTCGCTGGCATAGAGCGTCGTCGTCTCGGCGGTCACGTCCACGAACGGGTTGTGCGTCATGGTCGCCCAATCCAGCACGCCCGGCACCTTCCATCGGGTATCCCCGGTGCCGTCGCCCGCGATGCGCTGCACGGCGGCGACAAGCTCGTGATCCCAGATGCGGCCGTAATCGGGGCCAGTGACGGCGCGAAGCTCCACCCGCCCGTCCTCCGCCTCCAAGGTCTTGACCAATTCGGCGCGGTGGTTGAGCAAGCCGTGTTGCAGGTTGATCCCCGCCAAGGGCGCGGGAAGCTGGCGCATGTAGGACGCGGGCGCGCCGACCAAGCTGCACAACTGGCCGAAGCTCCAATGCGTCGAGGACACGGGTTCATCCCGTCCCGGCACGGTCAGCGCTAGCCGCTCGGCGTCGTCCCGGCTCGCTTCCACCTTCACGGCGCGGCTCTCCACGGTGCGCGCGGTCGCGCTCTCCGCCCGGCGGCGCACCGCTTCATGCAAGGCGGTCAGGCTCAAATAGCGCTCGTCATCGGGGCGCGAGAACCATTCCGAGGATACGCGGCCGATCCGCTGGCCGCGCGAGATGTCCACGCGATAGCCGCTCGAAACGGGCTGTTGGTTCAAAGTTACGGTGTTCATGGGGAAGTCTCCTGGGTAGCAAGGGCAAGGGCGACCGGGCCGGAGGGGGATCACCCGGCCTGCACGGAGCCGCAGGCGAAGGAAGGTCGGGGAAACCGGCCCGGTCGGCGCCGGCCCGCCGGCGCTTTACCCTTGCCCGCGCGAGGGCGGAGCCCTTAGCAAAGCGATCCACAAAAGCCCCGGCGAAGCCGTCCGCTCGCCCTTACGTTAGCGATCGAAGCCGGAGGGAGGAAACCCGGAACAGGGTTCCGGCGCAGTCGAGAGCGCGGCGCGCAGCGCAACGCCCGTTGCATTCCCTGCAAGAGTCTCGGCGCTGGTTTCATGATCGTCGGCGCCCGGATCGACTATGATGGACGGACCCTCTTTCTTGGATGGAGGAGTCTCATGCGCGTGAAGCCGGAACTCGATCCCGATGTCGATGACGAAGCCCCCAACGGCTTCGAGATGATCACGCCCTACGATGACGCTCATGCCATTACTTATCTTCGGCTGCTCGATGCCGAGGCGGACGGCGCGGATTGGGCGGAGGTCGCGCGCATCGTGCTGCATCGCGATCCGACTGCTGACCAGGCGCGGACCCGGCGCTGCTGGGAAAGCCATCTCGACCGTGCGCATTGGATGACGAAGCGGGGCTATCGCCACCTGCTGACCCAAGCCGCCGAAGACGCCAAAGGCTACGACGCTTGATGGCGTGCGGTCACGCGCAGCAATCGGAACGATAGACGCGAAGACGCCCCGCTCCAAAGAGCGGGGCGTCGGGCCGAGACGGTGGCGGCGGGCCTCAGTCGGAGGCGCTGTCGGAGCCGTCGTCGTCCTTCGGCGGCATCAGGACGATGCGGCCGTCCAGCGGCGTGGCTTCCAGCTCGACATTGAAGCCGCCGCCCTTCTTGTGCGCCCAGGCGACGCCGATCGCCGTCCAGTTGGCCTTTTCACCCTCGGCGCGCTGGCGGACGGCGTAGGCGATGAAAGAAGGCTTGTTGCTCATGACCTGTACTCCTTCGGTTGTTCGGGCCGCGACCATCGCGGCCTCGATGGCGATCACTGGACCGGGGAGACGATCGACACGCACCGCCTGCGGCCGCAGCGTCAGCGAAGGACGGCGACGGCCAGCTTTTTTGTTTCGCGCTGCAAAGCCGAAGGCGGCGGAAAAAAGCTGGCCGACGCCGTTGCGGGCAGGCGATCGAGGCGAAGCCGACCCTCGGTCAGATCAGGCCATTCGAGGCGGCGTGGCCGCGTCTGGACCGACCCGCATGGAGTCATGGTGGTCATGAGAAGCCTTCCGCAAGAGCCGCACCGGACCGATCGCGCAACGACCTGGAATGGCGGATGGAAGGCGGCAAAGACCCGGCACAGCGATAAGACGGCGGCGACGACGTAGCGGATCGAAGACACGGCTGCGGTCGGCGATGGGGCGGGCGTGCTCCCGAAGCCGACGACGTGCCCGCAGCGGCAACTGCAAAGGATCGCGCCGCCGCGGCGGCGCCCCGCGCGGATCAGCGAGGCGAATCGGGACAGGACGGTGCAATGCCAATCCCGGAGGGGCTGCGCCGCCTACGCGGCAACCCTCTGCGGAGCGTCGAGCCGTTCGCACGCCGTGCGATGATGAGCGGCGCTCAGCTCGATGCCGAGATAACCGCGCTCAAGGTCGCGCGCGGCGACCAGCGTCGAGCCCGAGCCGCAGAACGGATCGAGCACCAGTCCGTTGCGCGGGCAGAACGCTGCGATCAGCGGCTTCAGCGCCGTCACCGGCTTCTGCGTCGGATGCAGGCGATTGCCGGTATAGGGGAAGTCGATCACGTCGGGGATCGGCTGGGCGGGCAGCGCCACGTCGCCCTTGGCGAGCAGATAGGCTTGCTCGTGTTCGTAGCGCAGGAAGCGCGCGGACGAGGCATACGATTTGCGAAAGACGATGTGGCCGACGATGCGGAAGCCGGCGGCGCGCCAGGCGGCGGCGAACAGGTCGATCTTGGCCCAGCCGTAGAAGCTGACGCAGAAGGAAGCGGGTTTCAGGACGCGGTGCATCTCGCGGAAGGCGGGTTTGAGCCAGCGGGCGTTGTCGTCATTGGCGACGGTGCGGCCGTCACGCCCGCGATAGCGGGTGATGTAGGGCGGGTCGGTCAGGATAAAATCCACCGAGTCCCGTTCCATGCGCCGCATCAGTGCGGTGCAGTCGCCCTGCAGGACGGCGTTGCGCGCTGTGATCGGAAGATCGGGAAGTTGCCGGGGGATGACGAAGCTGGCCATGACGGTGATCCTTGTCCGTTGCCGGGCCGCGCCATTGCGGCCTCGATGGCGGTCAAGGGACCGAAGGCGAGCGATCCGCACCCGGACGGGCCGGAGCGTCAGCGGCGGACCGGGCGCGCCGGATTTTTTGCTTCGCGCTGCAAAGCCGAAGGCGGCGGAAAAAATTCGGGGCGCGCGGTTGCGCGGGAGATCGAGGAAAAGCGCCAGCGATACGGCGTTCGGTCAGACCAGACCATCCGAGGCCACCGCGCGGATCAAAGGCGACGGCGTAAACCGGCATGACGAATCCTCGGCATCCGGCGTTGCACCGGCTTTGACACACGGCAATGGCCGCGCGCCCAAAGGCGCGCGGCCGCGATAGGCTGCATGAACAGGAAGACCGGGGCCGCTGATAGCGGCCCCGATCCCACCCGATCACTCGGCGGCGTGAGCGTAGTCGCCGTTTGCGCCATCGGCGGAAGATGCCGCCTCCGGGGTCCGCAGCAAGGCAGGCAGCCAGCCGGTCCCGGCCAGAAGCTGCTCGGCGGCTTCCGCCATCGCCTGCTTCTTCATGCCCGCCATGCGCTGCGCCGCCTCGTCGGAGACGCCTTCGCGCACCGCCTCTGCGATCTGCGCCTTGGTGACGCGACCGAGATAGCTGCGCCCGGTCGGCCGCCAATGCGCCATCATGTCGAGCGACACGGCTTGCGCCAACCTATCCGCCGTCGCCAGCGCGCGGGGCTTGCGATCCCACGGCTGCTTGACCGCGAACACGGTGAGGGAAGCGCAATGCGCGAACAGCGCCATGCGGCTGTCAGGGTCGAGCGCGACCACGAAGCCCCACAACTCGTCCGCCTCCTGCGGCATCCGCGCCGCCCAGGCGGCGTGACGATCCGCCAGAGCCTTGCCCGCCTCGGTGTCCTCGATCCCGTCCGCGTGTCCGCCCAAGGGCGTGCTGACGGCGGTGAGGTCGAGACATGATCCCGTGTCGTGGCCGCGATAGAAGGTCTGCGCGGCCAGCGCATGGGTGACGGCGATCAACACCACGTCCGGGGCGTCGCCCAAGGCGAGACGCAGACCGAGGGTGCGATGGGCGGTCAGGTCGCGGATCAGAAGATCGGACAGCGGCTTGCTCTCGTCCGTGTCCTCGTCTTCCGCCGTTTCATCGTCGGAACCCGGCTGCACGTCCGCGACCATCTCGTCGTCGGCGGCCCCGCCGTTGCCGTGTTCTACCGCTTCGGTTTCCGGCTCCGCGGTTTCGTCCTCCGGGCGCACGAAGCCGCGCTCCATGCGCGCGGTGCCGTCGTGGTTCAGCACCACGAACACGCCGCTGCGGGCGATGGCGTCCGGCGCATAGGCATATTGCCGCTCGGACAGCCGCTCGATCTCGGCCTCAAGCTCGCCGAGCTTAGCGTCGATCTCGTCCGGCAGTTCCTCCGCGCCGTCATAGTCTTCATTGAGCGCGTCGAACTCGGCTTGGGCGGCGTCAAGCTGTTGCTGATCCTCTGCCGATAACGCCGCTGGTTGCGGATAGTAGCGGTGCAGGCCGTGCGCGTGGGGGAAGTCGATGAAGGCTTGCGCCCATTTCCAGCCTTCCGCCCGAACGTCCTCCGCGATCTTCTCCAGCTTTTCCAGCGCCAGCCGGTCGAGTAAGGCGGCGTCCTCGAAATAGCCGCCGCCATCCTCGGAGAACAGATCGCGCAAGATCGCGCCGCCTGCTTCCGTATAGGCGTCCGCCCCGACGAAGATGGCCCGCCGGTCGGCCGCCCGCACATGCGTCTCCGTCATCATGCGGCGGATGATGTGCGGTTCCTTGTTCCAAGAGAGGTTGTCGTAAACCTGCTCCTGCCGGGCGTGGTCCTCGCTGATGGCGAAGGCCATCAATTGGTCGAGCGTCAACCCGCCGTCGCGATAGACCTGCATCAACTTCGGACTGACGGCCCCAAGGCGAAGCCGCTGCCGCACCACATGCGGGGATTTGCCGAAGCGCGCGGCGATTTCCTCCGCGCCCCATCCGCGCGTTTCCGCCAGCTCGCGGAAGCGCTCGAACTCGTCGGCAGGATGAAGGTTCTCGCGGTTGACGTTCTCGTCGAGGCTGATTTCCTGCGGATCGTTTTCGGTGTCGAGAACGCAGCGGATCGGCTCGGTCTTTTTGATCTGCTTGCGCTTGGCGCGGAGAAGCTGCGCCTGCCTGCGGCCTTCGCCAATGGTGACGAAATAGGAGCCGGTCGGCTCGCCCTCCCGGTCACGCTCCGGCTCCACCACAAGATTTTGCAGCATCCCTTTCACGGCGATGCTCGCCGCCAGCGCCTCGATATGGGCCTCGCTGTGCGGGGTCTTCCGAGCGTTTCGGGGCGACTTCTTCAGCTTGCTCAGGGGCACGAAGATTTCCGTCCCGCTCTCGGTGACGGTTTCGGTGTTGGTCTTGGTCGTCATGGTCATTCTCCTTTGGGTTGGGGTGTCAGCGCAGCGCTGCGCTGCACCCCTGCCCGTCGGCGAGACCGGGGTAGCAAGGGCAAGGGCGACCGGGCCGGAGGGGGATCACCCGGCCTGCACGGAGCCGCAGGCGAAGGAAGGTCGGGGAAACCGGC
>JAFKEW010000035.1 GCA_017308375.1 Alphaproteobacteria bacterium | reverse complement strand
GTTTCCCAGATGGCTGGGCGTGAAATCAGCCTTGGCGTGGCGGCCCTCGCGGTTCTGATCGCGGCAGTCACCAACGGGATCACGAAATTGACGCTAGCGGTCACGCTTGCCCCGGCAAAAATCGGCTGCATTCTGGCCGGGGCGGGTGCTGCGGCCGTCCTTGCGGGCGCGGCGGCCTTTGCGCTTACTCCGTCCTAGGACATGCGGCTGCACGTCGCAAGAAAACGGTTTACCCCCCCGGACTAAGGTCTTAGAAAGCTTGCCAGTCTGGCCATTGTGGGTGCCGGAGGCGCCAGGGCCAGGGGACATCGTGTTCAAGAAAATTCTGATTGCAAATCGCGGCGAAATTGCTTGCCGGGTCATCAAGACCGCGCGGCGCATGGGCATCAAGACGGTCGCCGTCTACTCCGATGCGGACAAGCACGCCCTCCACGTCCGCATGGCGGATGAGGCGGTGCATATCGGCCCGCCACCCTCGGCACAGTCCTACCTCCAGGCAGACCGGATCGTGCAGGCCTGCATCGACACCGGCGCCGAGGCTGTCCACCCCGGCTATGGCTTCCTGTCGGAGCGGGAATCGTTTGCGGAGGCATTGGCCGCGGCCGGCGTTGCCTTCATCGGCCCGAATGGGAAGGCCATCGCGGCCATGGGCGACAAGATCGAGTCCAAGAAGCTCGCGGTTGCTGCCAAGGTCACGACCGTTCCGGGTTTTGTGGGCGAGATCAAGGACGCCGCCCACGCCCGCAAGATCGCGAAAGAAATCGGCTATCCCGTGATGGTGAAGGCCTCCGCCGGCGGTGGTGGCAAGGGCCTTCGCATCGTTCACAAGGAAGAAGATCTGGTTCAGGCCATCCAGTCGTCGCAGAACGAGGCGCGCGCCAGCTTCGGCGACGACCGTCTGTTCATCGAAAAATTTGTTACCGACCCGCGCCATATCGAAATCCAGGTGATGGGCGACAAGCACGGCAATGTCATTTACCTGAACGAACGCGAATGCTCGATTCAGCGCCGCAATCAGAAAGTCATTGAAGAAGCGCCGTCGCCGTTTCTGGACGCGAAGACGCGCAAGGCCATGGGCGAGCAGGCGGTGATGCTGGCCAAGGCGGTGAATTACGACAGCGCGGGCACGGTCGAATTCATCGTCGACAAGGATCGCAATTTCTACTTCCTCGAAATGAACACCCGCCTGCAGGTGGAGCATCCGGTCACCGAACTGACCACGGGCCTCGACCTTGTGGAACTGATGCTGCGTTCCGCGGCGGGCGAGAAGCTCACGATCAAGCAGAGCGATGTGAAGCTGAATGGCTGGGCCGTCGAAACGCGCATCTATGCCGAAGATCCCTATCGCGGCTTTCTGCCGTCCACGGGCCGCCTGGTGCGTTATCAGCCGCCACAGGAAGCGACGCATGGCGGGATCACGGTCCGCAACGACACTGGCGTCTACGAAGGCGGCGAGATTTCGATCTTCTACGATCCGATGATCGCCAAGCTCTGCACCCACGCGCCCACGCGCCCGGCGGCGATCGATGCGATGGCCTCGGCACTCGATGAATTCCGCATCGAAGGCATCAATCACAATATCGATTTTCTGACCGCCATTATGCTCCATAAGCGCTTCCGCGATGGCCGTCTCACGACCGGATTCATCGCGGAAGAATATCCCGACGGTTTCCATGGTGCCCCGCTCAGCGCGGCAACCCGGCATCGTCTGGCCGCTGCGGTCACCGCGGCCGAGCTGCTGCGCGAGGCTCGCGCGTCCCATATCTCCGGCACCTTGAACGGCGCTTATAAGTCGAGCGGTGATTTTGCCGTGGTGCTGGATAAAGAACTCGCGGTTGAAAACGCGCGCGTGGTCGATGACGTGCTTCACGCCGAAATCGCAGGCAAGCCGGTCGAAGCCCGCATCCAGTGGCCGCTTGGCGCGCCTGTCATGCACCTTGTGGACGTTACCGGTCACTACGCCATTCAGATCGTGCGCCATCAGGGTGGTTACCGGGTGAACCACGCGGGCGTTCTGTTGAACGCCACCATCCGCTCTCCGCGCGCGGCGGCACTTGCGGCACTGATGCCGGTGAAGGCGCCGCCCGATACCTCCAAAATGCTGCTTTGCCCGATGCCGGGTATGATCGTCTCCGTCAATGTGGAAGAGGGGCAGGAGGTCAAGGCGGGCGAGACCCTTGCCGTTGTCGAAGCCATGAAGATGGAAAACGTCCTGAAGGCGGAGCGCGACGGCACGGTGAAAAAGGTCAACGCGAAAAAAGGCGACAACCTCGCGCTCGACGAAGTGATCCTCGAATTCATTTAATTATGATCTCGCGATCATGGCGTGCACCCGCTCCAGCAGCGGGTCGCGGCCGTGAACGTAATCGTCGAAGCGATAAGGCACGGTCACATCCGGCGTCAGCGTCTTCAGATGCACCGGAAAGAAATAGAGAATCCAGAAGCAGCCGCGCTCCCGCCAGCAGGGCTTGTGGTAATCGTGCAGGCCGGTGGCGAAGCCGATGGAAATCTTGCTGTTGGGCAGATCCATCCCGCCGCCTTCAGCCCAGAACGCCATGCGGTCGCCGACATTTTCGCCCACGATCGTCACCTTGTCCCCGCCGTGATACTTTGCCAGCGCGGTGCTGACGATGCCGGCTGAGAATGTCCACGCGCTGGTCAGCAGATAGATATGGCGGATCGACGGCGCCAGACCGGCGATGTCTTTCATCAGGCTTGCGGTGGTGGTGAAATTGCCGCCCTGATCCAGCCGCAAATCGGCAATCACGAATTCCGGTTTCAAAGTTTGAATGTCGTGTTTCACCCGCGCCACGAACGGGCCAATGGCGTATGGCCCTGCATCCGCGTTGTCGCGGAACTGCACATAGTAGGTGCGCTTCGCCGCATCGTAGTGCGCATGAAATGGATTGGCGTAGTCGCGCAGGAATTGCGGCATCGCCGTGCCGTGGGCAAGAAGCGGCGTCCAGCTCTTGTCTTCGCCCTCGATCGGTTCGGGTGAGAGATAGCTGTCCGAATAAACCCGTGGCGCCTTCTCGTCGGGCGGCAGGGCATCAAGGGTGGCTATCTGCTCGCGGCCGTCGGGCATGAGGAGCGTCAGCGTCTCGCGCGCCGTGTCATGCGCCAGCCCGGCCGCGTGCAGCAATTCGGGTGACTCGAAGAACATCACGCTCTTGAATTGCTCATAGTGATTCCGTGGGCCGCCGGAATAGCGGTACATCGCATCCGCCACCGCATCGGCGCTTTTGCCGTCGATGGCGGTCAGCCGCGCGCCCAGAAACGGCACGCAAGCGCCCTTTGCACGGATGACGTAATAGCCATCGGCGAAGCGGTAGAAGCGGCAGGGCAGGCGATTGTTGGCGCGCGAAAGCGGCCCCATGAACAGCGTCGAATGCCCGTTATCGGCAAGGGCTACCATGCGCGCGATGGCAAGTTCGAACTGCGCCTTGCTCAGCGTGCCTGCCTTGGCGCGGGTCACGGCCAGCGACGCTTTGGCTTTGCGCAAGCCCTCGGCGCTATAGGCTTTGTTGTAGTCGAAATAATGCGCGAAATAATCCAGGTCCTGCCGTTGCGCCTCGGCCAGGTTCTGCGGTTTGGGGAAGTCTGCTTCCGGCGCCGCGGGATAGAATTTCTGGAAGAAGGCAAAGACAATGGCGCCGCAGAGAAGCAGCAGAATACCCGCCACCGCAGCAATCCGGGCTGCAATACGCCATCGCCGTTTCATGCTTACGCCTCATCGCCCGATATGCGTTATGGTAGAGCAGCATAGCGCCGGGAATAGCCATCGTGGATGAAAATGTAACCAGCCTGCGTCTCAGGATCGAAGGCTTCGTACAGGCCGTCGGCTACCGCCATTTCGCGATCGGGGAGGCGACGCGCCTCGGCCTCAATGGCTGGGTGCGCAATCGCAGCGATGGTTCGGTGGAGGCACTGGTGTCCGGCACGACCGAAGCGGTGGAGACATTCGTCGCCGCCTGCGGCAATGGCCCGCCCGGATCGCGGGTCGCGCATATCGATCTCGAAAAGGCGGAACCACCGGCGGAAAAGGGTTTCCGCCGCCGCCCCTCTGTCTGATCTTGCGTCTGTTCAGGCCGTCTTGCGGAACAACTCGCGAAAAACCGATACGATGAACGTGAGCAGCCCCAACGTGGCAATACCGCCCGCGATGCCGAGCATCGGGCCATAGGTTGCGCTGTCGCCGCTGGTCAGCAGCAGCGCCAATGCCGGTATCATCGCCAATATGCCCAGCGTGGATAACCAGAAATTGATCCACGCCAGGCGCGGCGAATAGCTCTCCCGTGTCAGGGCGTAGAACCCGCCATAAAGCGCCAGTGTGGTCCAGCCGAGCAGGTTGATGTGCGCATGTAGCGGCGCCAGCGTGAAGTCTTCATGCGCGCCCATATATTCGCCGAGGATCATGCCGCACAGCGCCAGAAGGCTACCCGCAGCAAAGAATGCTGTCGCCACGCGTGGCATCGTTCTCTCCAATCGTTTTTTGAAATCCGGAAGTTGAAATCATTCCCGCCGTCGCGGCAGGGTATTCGAAGCAGTAAAAATGAATCGTCCCGCTGTGATTCGGATTGCGAGAAGCTACCGGCGCTTATTGCGAAGGAAAAGGCTTACCGTCCGCCCGTGCCGAACACGTCTGCGAATGCTTTCTTCATCGCCACGTCCACATCCGCCATGCTGACGGGAAGGCCGAGGTCCGCCAGGCTCGTCACCCCGTGCTCGCGAATGCCGCACGGCACGATGCCGTCGAAATGTGACAGATCGGGATCGACGTTCAGCGCCACGCCGTGAAACGTCACCCAGCGCCGTACCCGCACCCCGATGGCGGCGATCTTGTCTTCACGTCCGCCGCCGCGCGCCACCCAGATGCCCACCCGGCCGTCGCGCCGCTCGCCCTTCACGTTGAACTGTAACAAGGTGCGGATAAGCCATTCTTCCAGATCGTGAACAAAGCGGCGTACGTCCTTCTGACGCCTGTTTAAATCGAGCATTACATAGCCCACGCGCTGGCCCGGCCCGTGATAGGTGTACTGGCCGCCGCGCCCGGTCTGGAAGACCGGAAACCGGGTGCTCAGAAGGTCGCTGTCCTTCGCGCTGGTGCCGGCGGTGTAGATCGGCGGGTGCTCCACCAGCCAGACGAGGTCGCGCGCCGCCCCGGCCGCAATGGCCGCCGCACGCGCTTCCATGAAGGCTATCGCCTCGGGGTAGGGGGTGAGCCCCGATGCCACCAGCCATTCCGGGGTATCCGGGCTGGTCATTAACCGGTCCGAAAGCATAACCGCGGAAGACTGGTCCGGTTCACGCATCATGGCAGGGGTCATGTCCTCCAATATAGATAAGGTCAAGGTCGAGATCTCGGTGGTGCTCGGCCGCTCGGTCATTCCCATGCACCAATTGCTGCGCATGGGCCGCGGCGCGGTGATTGAGCTCAATTCCCATCAGGAAGATCCGGTTCTGGTGCTGGCGAACGACCGGCCAGTGGCCAAAGGCGAAATCGTCATCAATGGCGACAAGATCGCGGTCTCGATCACGGAACTGCTGCAAAACTACCAATAATACAGTCGCAATTTGTGTTATAAATTATTTCCCAAACACACATTGCATTTTGTCCACATGATGCGTACCTCTCTGTAGAACCGCCCTTCCGTGGAAGGCGGAGATTGAGGGGACGCATGCTCCCGATCATTTTCGATCCTGCGAACAGTGTCGTCGGCCTGGTGGGCGAGGGCGAGGGTTTCGCGCGCCGCCGCCAGATGCTGGATGACGCCGGAATCTGCCCCATCGTGCTCGATGCGGGCGCGGGCGAAGGCGCCATCGCCGCGGTGCGGTTGCTGTTCGTGGCCGGGCTGGAGAATGGGCGTGCCGCGCGTCTGGCCCGTCTCGCCCGCCATTTGGGCGTGCTGGTGAACGTCGAAGATGTGCCCGCGCTTTGTGATTTCCATGTTCCGGCCTCTGTGCGCCGGGGCAATCTGCTGCTGACCATTTCCACCGGCGGCCGCGTGCCGGGCCTGTCGCGCACCTTGCGCGAATGGCTCGAAACCCGCTTCGGCCCCGAATGGCAGACCTATCTCGATGACCTCAGTGTGGCGCGTGAAGGCTGGCGGGCCGAAGGCCTGCCGCCGCCTGTGGTCTCGCAAAGAACCCGTGAACGTGTATCCGAGAAAGGCTGGCTCGAATGAGCGGCGCAACTGTCACTGTCATTGACCGCAAGAGGGGGGGCAGCACCCCCCGCGCGTTTGACCGGCCCGGTGCCGGCGCAAACGATCCCGCCATTCGCGAAAAGCTGGACCTGCTGAGCAAAGCCGCGGCGGGGCGTGATGCCACGGGCATTCTTGAGCTGGCGCTGAAAGAGGCGTTTCCGGGAAAGACCGCGGTGGTGTCCTCGTTCGGCGCGGAATCCGTGGTGCTGCTGCATCTGGTTGCCAGCATCGACCCAAATACGCCGGTCCTTTTCCTCAACACCGGCAAGCTGTTCGGGGAGACCCTGCGTTATCGTGACCGCCTGCAGGCCGAGCTGGGGCTGACCGACCTGCGGGCCATTGGCCCCCATCCGGATGACCGGAAGGCGCTGGACCCCGAAGGCACGCTGTGGTCGCGCGATCCCGATGCCTGCTGCCATTTCCGCAAGGTGGTGCCGCTCCGCCATGCGCTGGAGGGTTTTTCGGCTCAGATCACGGGCCGCAAGCGGTTCCAGACCCACAGCCGGGCTGCGATGGAGCCGGTGGAGTATTTCGAGGGCCGTTTCCGCTTCAATCCGCTGGCGGAGTGGTCGCTGGAGGATTTGAACGCCTATGTGGCGGCCCACAAATTGCCGGTCCACCCGCTGGTGGAGGATGGTTATCCCTCCATCGGCTGCATTCCCTGCACCCGCCGGGTTGCTGCGGGTGAGGGCTATCGCGACGGCCGCTGGGCCGGGCTCGAAAAAGACGAATGCGGCATCCATACCGGGGTGGACGGCGAGGGTATCTGACCCGTCAGAGGTGTGGCCGAAAGCAAGGCTTTTCATTGGCCTGCCGCTTTGCTACACGGCTGCACCTCGCGAACGATGCGGTCGTGGCGGAACGGTAGACGCGCTAGCTTGAGGTGCTAGTGGGGCAACCCGTGGAAGTTCGAGTCTTCTCGACCGCACCACTAAAAATCTAAGCCGCTGTTGCGGCTTTTATTTTTGGGCCAATTCCCTCACCTCACCATCAGGTGAGGGAATAGAATGTTCAGCAGCCGTTCCAGTCAGGCGATCCTGCGCGTTGAGGGGCAGCTTTGGCAGAGCCGTTGTGGAAAACGGCCTGTTGCCTAAATACTTTTCCCGGCTGACGATCTCTCCCGCGAAGGAGAAACGCCGATGAAAAAACTCATTCTCGCCGTCATGGTGTCTGTGGCGTGCGGCATGCTGGGCAGTAGCGCTGCACAGGCGGAAGACGCCGCAATGGTACCCGTTCATCAGTTCATCGATTCGCTCAATGCCGGCAACGTCAAGGCCGCCGCTTCTACCCATTTGTCCAATGTCCCGATCATAGATGAGTTCGCGCCCTATCACTGGACGTCCTTCGACGCGTGGCTGAAGGCCTTTGCGGCAAACAATAAGAAACACAAGGTCACGGATGTGCGCGTCACATTATCGGCGACTGGCGCATCGCCTCCTGGGCCTGGTCGAAACAATAGGTGCCATCCGGCGCGTGCCTTCGGGGGGAGGATATACCTCCAGGTGGGCGGCTTTTGCGTTGCCGCCCACGCTCTCCGCCGCCCGCCGATGCGGGACATGCTGACACCCTTGCCGGCAGCAAAAATGGGCTAGACTGGGGCCTGAAAAATAGCGGCGCTTTGTCATGATCCCGAACGACTATCCCAGTCTTGATTTCGACCTTGGCGACACCGCCGACATGCTGCGCGATACGGTGCGCAGCTTTACCTCGGACAAGATCGCCCCGCGCGCGGACGAGATCGACAAATCCAACATCTTCCCGCGCGACCTGTGGCCGGAAATGGGGGCACTCGGCCTCCTTGGCGTCACGGTGGAGGAGGAGTATGGCGGCTCCGGCCTCGGCTATCTCGAACATTGCGTGGCGATGGAGGAGATCAGCCGCGGTTCCGCCAGTGTCGGCCTCTCCTATGGCGCGCACTCCAATCTCTGCGTCAACCAGATCCGCCGCAACGGCACGGAAGACCAGAAGCGCCGTTATCTGCCCAGGCTGATGTCCGGTGAACATCTCGGCGCATTGGCGATGAGTGAGACCGGCTCCGGTTCCGATGTCGTCTCGCTGAAGCTGCGCGCCGACAAAAAGGGCGACCGCTACATCCTGAACGGCACCAAGATGTGGATCACCAATGGGCCACAGGCCGATACGCTGGTGGTCTATGCCAAGACCGATCCGTCCGCCGGCGCACGCGGCATCACCGCCTTCATCATCGAAAAAAGTTTCAAGGGTTTTTCCACCGCGCAGAAGCTGGACAAGCTTGGCATGCGCGGTTCCGACACCGGCGAACTGGTGTTCAGCGATTGCGAGGTGCCTGCGGAAAATGTGCTGGGCCGCGAAGGTGCCGGCGTCCATGTGCTGATGAGCGGGCTCGACTATGAACGTACCGTGCTGGCCGCCGGTCCGCTCGGCATCATGCAGGCGTGCCTCGATCTGGTGATTCCCTATCTGCATGACCGCAAGCAGTTCGGCCAGTCCATCGGCACCTTCCAGCTCATGCAGGGCAAGCTGGCGGATATGTATGTCGCGCTCTCCACCGCGCGGGCTTACGTCTATGCGGTGGCGCGCGCGTGCGACCGTGGCCAGACCACGCGCAAGGATGCGGCTGGTGCCATTCTCTACGCGGCGGAGAAGGCGACCTGGATGGCGCTGGAAGCGGTGCAATGCCTGGGCGGCAATGGCTATATCAACGAGTTTCCGGCCGGCCGTCTGCTGCGCGATGCCAAGCTCTATGAGATCGGTGCCGGCACCTCCGAAATCCGCCGCTGGCTCATCGGCCGCGAACTGTTCGAGGAAACAGCGTGACCGTTCCGCCGCCCCGGCGGGTGTCCCTATCATTTACAATCGTTCCGGCCGTCCGGCACGGCAGGCGGCAATAATCGCGGATTTCCAGTGATTTTACGTGTCTGGAACGGTTCTTGCGAGGTTTCTTGCGGGATCGGGAGGCGATACTGTCACCCGCAAAATATCGGGGGAAGACCAATCGCCATGTCCGTTCAAATGCTGCGTGTCTTTGCAATACGTTTCCTCGCCGGTGTGGCCGCCGCGCTCGCTGTGGCGGGCGCAAGCCAGGCGGATACCATCGTTCAGGACGCGCCGTTCTCGATTTCCGGCAACAACGCCAGTATGCTGTTCGCGGCGTTCGACCAGACGCTCGGCAGGCTCGATAAGGTGCATGTCAGCATCACGGGACAGTTCTCCTTTGACATGCGTCTCGCTCCCGGCCAGACCGTGGCACCGGTTGTCGCTTTCAACGCGTTCAGCCTTTCCGGCCGCGGCTTTGACTTTTCAAACGATGTCCTTCTGTATCTACCGCAGGCGGCAAATACCGATGTCTGCGGTCCGGATGACCCTTGTGCCTCCATCATCGTTCCGTTTGTGGCGACGTTTTCGCTTTCCTTCGATCTGACCGCATTGAGCGATCCGAGTGGTGTTGTCTTTGCCGATACCGATTCCGGTGCGGGTATCACGCAGGCGATCATCGACGCCACGCGTGCCGATTTCATTACAGACATCGCGCCGTTTCCGATTTACGAGGCGATGACTTTCAGGCCATCTGTTTTTGCACCGCTTGGCGGGTACACCGGCGGTGGCGTGCTGGAAGCGGCCTATTATTATACCTCGTCCGCCTCGGCCGGCGCGCCGGGAGAGGGCGGTACGATGGGCGGCGGCACGGCAATCAGCGAACCGGCGACGGTTGCATTATTCGCGATCGCGCCCGGCCTGATGCTGCTCCGCCGCCGCCGTTGTTCAAGGGCACGGGCTGCTTAGTCTCGAAGGTCGTCGGGCGGATAATATCGTGCTGTGTGAACAATACGCAGAACTTCGATCAGCCCAATATTTTCGTGCACGCGATAGACGCCGATATAAGGCAGGTTGGAAAATACGAACTCGCGCGTACCGGCTACGCGACCCGGCCGTCCAAGGTGGGGGTGATTGGCCAGCAGGGACAATCCTGACAGCAGCATGGCTGCAACGCGGCCCGCTGCCGCCGGGCTGTCTTGTGCAATGTATTCGCGTATCGTCTCAAGGTCGTTGCCGGCCTCCTCATTCAGCGTCAATCGCATGAACTAAGGTTTCACAGTTGCTTTTGGCCTTGGCAACTCGTTCGGTGTTCCCCAGCTTTTTAGCCAGCGGTCTACATCCTCGTGGGCGATCATGGGAGCGCCTGCCTTGGAGCGGGCGAGCGCCTGTCTGGTAAGGGCAATTTCCTGTGCCTCAATTTCCAGAAAATTCTCTATTGCGTACGCTGCCAGCGATGATTTCGAGCGTTTGGCTTGCCGGGCGCGCCGCGCAAGCTTATCTGAAAGCTTGCGGTCGATGCGCAGAGACAGGGTAACATCCTTCGTCATGACGGCCTCTCAAAAACGTAATACAATGTAATACAATATCCTTGTTCCAGCAATCGGAGAATTTTCTTGATCGATCTTCATCACGTCGCAACCCCCAACGGCCATAAGGTTTCTATCGCGCTGGAGGAAATGGGGCTACCCTATCGCGTCATCCCGTATAATCTGATGAAGGGCGAACATTTCACGCCGGAATTCCGCCGCATCAATCCCAACAACAAGCTGCCGGCCATCGTCGATCACGATCCGGCGGATGGCAAAGGCCCGTTCGCGGTGTTCGAGACCGGCGCGATCCTGATCTATCTCGCGGAAAAATCGGGCAAGCTGCTGCCGACAGATTTCCGCCGCCGCGGCCTCGCGCTGCAATGGCTGATCTGGCAGATGGCGGGCCTCGGCCCGATGCACGGCCAGGCGCATCACTTCATCCGTTACGCGCCTGAAGGTCAGGTCTATGGCATCGAACGCTACAGCAAGGAGGCCCGCCGCCTGCTCGACGTGCTGGAATACCGCCTGAACGAGGCGGAGTATCTGGCGGAGGAATATTCGATTGCCGACATCGCCTGCTGGCCCTGGGTGCGCGCCACCCGCATGATCGACATCGACATCGCCGATTATCCCGCCGTGCAGAAATGGTGGCTCAAGATCAATGAGCGGCCTGCCATCCTTGCGGGCACCGGCAGCAAGGACCACGCAACGCCCGCCAGCTATGGCCAGAAGCGTGCGCAACTGACGCCCGAGCAATGGTCCAATCTGTTTGGGGAGCGTATGCTCGCCGCCTCGAAAGGAAACCCGTCATGACAATCGCCGAAACGCTGATCCTCTCCGCCGCACGCACGCCGATGGGGGGCTTTCAGGGCGAGTTGTCCGGCATCTCCGCCACCGATCTCGGCGCGGCGGCGATCCGTGCGGCGGTGGAACGCGCTGGCATCGCGCCCGATGCGGTGAACGAAACGCTGATGGGCAATGTGCTCTCCGCCGGGCTGGGGCAGGCGCCCGCCCGGCAGGCCTCCATCCATGCCGGCATTCCGAACACGGTGCCGTGCACGACCATTTCCAAGGTCTGCGGCTCCGGCATGAAGGCGGTGATGATCGGCGCCGATCAGGTCGCGCTGGGCCGGGCGGACATTATCGTGGTCGGCGGTATGGAGAGCATGACCAATTCGCCCTACCTGCTGCCGAAGGCGCGTGGCGGTTACCGCATGGGTCATGGCGAGGTGAAGGATCATATGTTCCTCGACGGGTTGGAGGATGCTTACGAGCACCGCCTGATGGGCACTTATGGCGAAGATGCCGCCCGCCATTACCAGTTCACGCGGGAGGATCAGGATGCCTACGCGATTGAATCGCTGAAGCGTGCCAAGCGCGCGGTGGGCGATGGTTCGTTCACGGATGAAATCACCCCCGTCACGGTGCAGACCAGAAAGGGCGAAACCATCGTCGCAATCGACGAACAGCCGGGCAAGGCGGACCCTGCGAAAATCCCTACGCTCAAACCTGCCTTCGGCAAGGACGGTACGGTCACGGCGGCCAGTTCTGCTTCCATTTCCGATGGTGCGGCGGCGCTGGTTCTGGCGCGTGCCGATGTCGCCAGTGCGCGCGGCCTCAAACCGATCGCGCGCATCGTGGCGCAGGCCAGCCACGCGCATGAGCCGCGCTGGTTCACCACCGCGCCGGTCGGTGCCATCGAAAAAGTTCTGAAACAGGCCGGCTGGTCGAAAGACGATGTGGACCTGTTCGAGATCAACGAGGCCTTTGCCAATGTGCCGATGATCGCGATGCGCGATCTGAAGCTCGATCACGCCAGGGTCAATGTGAACGGCGGCGCCTGCGCGCTCGGCCATCCCATCGGCGCATCCGGCGCACGCATCATCGTCACGCTTCTGAATGCACTTCAGCGCCGCAAACTGAAACGCGGTGTCGCCTCGCTGTGCATCGGCGGCGGCGAAGCGACGGCGGTCGCGGTGGAGTTGGTGTGAGCGCCGTGCTTTGTTTCACCTCCCCCTTGCGGGGAGGTCGAAGCGCCATGCGCTTCGGGTGGGGGGAATTGCTGCAACCAACCCCACCCGGCTCATTACATTCGCCGACCTCCCCGCAAGGGGGAGGTGAAAGATCATTATGACCGTCCTTAAATCCTCTCTTTCTACGACCTATCCTGCGTTCAAGAGGAACGCCGCGGCGATGGCGGCGCTGGTGGAAGAGCTGCGGGCGCGGATGGAGGCGGCGGCGCTGGGCGGCGATGAGCGTTCGCGCAAGCGCCACACCGATCGCGGCAAGCTGCTGCCGCGGGCCCGCGTCGAACGCCTGCTCGATCCCGGTTCGGCCTTTCTCGAACTGTCGCCACTGGCGGCTTATGAGATGTATGGCGGCGATATTCATGCCGCCGGCATCATCACCGGCATCGGCCGGGTTTCGGGCCGTGAATGCGTGATCGTCTGCAACGATGCCACCATCAAGGGCGGCACCTATTATCCCGTCACGGTCAGGAAGCATCTCCGCGCACAGGAGGTTGCGCGCGAGAACCGGCTGCCGTGCCTCTATCTGGTCGATAGCGGCGGCGCCAACCTGCCGAACCAGGCCGAGATCTTCCCGGACCGGGACCATTTCGGCCGCATCTTTTTCAATCAGGCCAATATGTCCGCCCTCGGCATTCCGCAGATCGCGAGCGTTATGGGTTCCTGCACCGCGGGCGGGGCCTATGTGCCCGCGATGAGCGATGAGACCATCATCGTGAAGGGGCAGGGCACGATCTTTTTGGGCGGCCCGCCGCTGGTGAAAGCCGCCACCGGCGAAATCGTCACCGCCGAAGAACTGGGCGGTGCGGATGTTCATGCGAAGATCTCCGGCGTTGCCGATCACTACGCCAACAACGATGAACACGCGCTCGCCATTGCGCGTCGGATCGTTGCCAATCTCAATACGGAAAAGCGCCCTGATATCCCGCTCGCCGATCCGTACCCGCCGCTTTACGATCCTGCCGAACTCGATGGCGTCGTGCCGCCATCGCTGTCCATCCAGTATGATGTGCGCGAGGTGATCGCCCGTCTGGTCGATGGCTCCGAACTCGATGAGTTCAAGCAGACTTACGGCACCACGCTCGTCACCGGCTTTGCCCGCATCGCGGGCATGCCGGTCGGCATCATCGCCAACAACGGCATCCTGTTTTCGGAAAGCGCGCTGAAAGGCGCCCATTTTATCGAGCTGTGCTGTCAGCGCCGCATTCCGCTGCTGTTCCTGCAGAACATCGCAGGCTTCATGGTCGGCAAGAAGTATGAGCAGGGCGGCATCGCCAAGGACGGCGCCAAGCTGGTCACCGCCGTTGCCACCGCACAGGTGCCGAAGATCACGCTGATCATCGGCGGCAGCTATGGTGCCGGCAATTACGGCATGTGCGGCCGGGCCTATTCGCCCCGCTTCCTGTTCACCTGGCCCAACAGCCGCATCTCCGTGATGGGGGGCGAACAGGCGGCCAGCGTGCTCGCCACCGTCCATCGTGATGCGGACAAGTGGACGCCGGAACAGGCCGAAGCCTTCAAGGCCCCGATCCGCCAGCAATATGAGGACGAGGGCAATCCCTACTACGCCACCGCGCGGCTGTGGGATGACGGCATCATCGCCCCGTCCGATACCCGCCGCGTTCTTGGCCTCGCACTCTCCGCCTGCCTCAACGCCCCCATCCCAGACACAAAATTCGGCATCTTCAGGATGTGATTCCGTCCTCGGCAGAACAGCCTGTGACCCGCACGCGGCACAGGCGAAAGTTTGTTGCCCACGGCTACACAACTGAAAGTATAGTAAATGAATTATTAATTCTTCTTAGGTGTGGTAACCATACTATACCAATCCCTGGTTCGTTTTGATACATAGGAACTCCCGCCGGGTTTCCGGAACCTCCCAAGGAGTTCACATAATGTATGCCGTAGAGAACAAACCGGGTTGTATTTTCAAGGCTGGCCCGATCGAGGCCCTCCCGGTGGTTGAAACATCCGAGAAGTCGGAACCCGGCTGTATCTTCAAGTTCGAAGAAGCTGAGAAGCCCGGTTGCATCTTCAAATTCGAAGAGGCTGAGAAGCCCGGCTGTATCTTCAAGTTTGAAGAAGCCGAGAAACCCGGTTGCATCTTCAAGTTTGAAGAGGCCGAAAAGCCCGGCTGCATCTTCAAGTTCGAAGAGGCCGAGAAGCCCGGCTGCATCTTCAAGTTCGAGGAAGTCGAGAAACCCGGCTGCATTTTCAAGTTTGAAGAGGCCGAAAAGCCCGGCTGCATCTTCAAGTTCGAGGAAGCTGAGAAACCCGGCTGCATCTTCAAGTTCGAAGAAGCTCAGAAGCCTGGTTGCATTTTCAAGGCTGAAGGCGAGACGAAGCTGGAGACGGTGGCCGATTACTACGCCCGCCTCGATGCCTGGGATTTCAGCATCATCAAGGCCCATGCCGTGCGCAAAGGTCTGTTCAGCGCCGCGGAAGTGGATGATGTGTGCCGCGAATACAAGCGCTTCATGGCGCTGAGCTGCGCTTACAAATCCAGCGCCGTTCCGGTCTCGAAGAAGGTGGATGAGTTCTGGCACATCCACATCATCTTCACGGAAGATTACATGGCCATGTGCCGCAAGGTTGCCGGTGGCTTCCTGCATCATCGCCCGGGCATTCTGGACGAAGATGTGGAAGGTCAGAGCTTCGACAGCAATCTGTCGCTCTATCAGGCGAGCTTCGGTGCGCCCGATTCCAAATGGTGGTCCGATGTCTGGACCGGGGCTGCGGCCTGACCTGTCATTGATTGCGGCCTGATCCGTTCGGGCCGCTTGGCTTACCATCGCCGTCATCGCTGCAATCCAGCGTTGGCGGCGATGCCGTCTTGGGCAGGCAGGTTTGCCGGGGCAATGCGCCGTATCACCCACGCCTTGCTAACGGGGCCATCTTCGGCAAGGCTCCGCCGTCCTCTTTTCCGTGATCCATGGCAGGCCAGCTCCCCGATCCCAATTTCCGCATCTATTTCACCCCGCCGCGCCGCTTTCGCGCGCTGGGCTGCGCGGGCTGCCTCATCACGCTGTTCGTCATTGGCGGCATTTTCGGGGTCCTGCTGTTCGGCTGGCAGAAACTGCTGGGGCTATGAGCGCGCGCGCACCATCCGCCGGCCGCGGTTTGCGCGTCAGCGCCGCCGGGGGTAAGCAGGATATGAAAATCCGGCATTGCCCGCCTTCCGTGCCCGGCTGATTGCATGTTCCCCTCTGTTCTTGTTTCCAATCGTGGAGAGATCGCGGTGCGTGTGTTGCGCACGGCGCGGCGAATGGGCTTGCGCACGATTGCGATCTATTCGGATGCGGATGCGGGCGCGGCCCATGTGACGGCGGCCGATGTTGCTGTGCGGATCGGGCCTGCCGCGGCGAAGGAGAGTTATCTGAACAGCGCGGCCGTGCTGGCGGCGGCCAGGGAAACCGGTGCCAGCGCCATTCACCCCGGCTATGGCTTCCTGTCGGAGAATGCGGCGTTCGCGCAGGCTTGCGCCGACGCCGGCATCGTCTTCGTCGGGCCGCCGCCGGCCGCCATCCGGGCCATGGGGCTGAAAGACCGGGCCAAGGCGCTGATGGCGAAGGCCGGTGTGCCGGTGGTGCCGGGCTATCTGGGTGACGATCAATCGCCCGCGCATCTGGCAGCTGAAGCGGCGAAGACCGGTTACCCCGTCCTGATCAAGGCGGTGGCGGGCGGCGGCGGCAAGGGTATGCGCAAGGTCGACCGGCCGGAAGATTTTGCCGCGGCTCTGGAAGGGGCCAGACGCGAAGCGCAATCCGCCTTCGGCGATGACCGGGTGCTGATCGAAAAATATGTCAGCCGCCCCCGCCATATCGAGGTGCAGGTGTTTGCCGACGCCCACGGCAACGCCGTGCATCTGTTCGAGCGCGATTGTTCGCTGCAGCGCCGCCACCAGAAGGTGATTGAGGAGGCCCCGGCCCCCGGCATGGATGCCGCGATGCGCGCCCATATCGGGGCGGCGGCGGTCAAGGCGGCAAAGGCGGTCAACTATACCGGCGCCGGCACGGTGGAGTTCATTGCCGATGCTTCCGAAGGCCTGCGCCCCGGCCACATCTGGTTCATGGAGATGAACACGCGGCTTCAGGTCGAACATCCGGTGACGGAGGCGATCACCGGCCTCGATCTGGTCGAATGGCAATTGCGCGTTGCGGCGGGGGAGGCATTGCCGAAGGCGCAAGCCGATCTTGCCATTCACGGCCATGCGATCGAGGCCCGGCTTTATGCCGAGGATCCGCGCAAGGGCTTTCTGCCGTCCACGGGTACATTGGAGCGGCTGCGCTTTGGTAAGGGTGCGGGCATCCGCATCGATACCGGCGTGCGCGAAGGCGACGCGGTCACCCCGTTCTACGATCCGATGATTGCCAAGGTGATCGCCCATGGCGAGACGCGCGAGGCGGCTGCGGCGCGTCTGGCCGATGCGCTGGCCGCAACCGCGGTGGCCGGTGTTGCGACCAATGCGGGCTTTCTGGTGCGCGCGCTGCGCCATCCCGATTTTGTCAAAGGCGAGATCGACACCGGCTTCATCGCCGCGCATCTGCAAACGCTGGTGCCGGAGCATAGGACCCCGCCGCCAAAGGCCCTGGCACAGGCGGCTGCCTTTCTGCTGGCCGAACGCAACGCCGTCTCTGCCAGCCCTGATCCATGGGCCGTGCGCGACGGCTTCCGTCTGGCGGGAGAGGGGCGGGAGGTCGCCCGCTTCATCTGCGATGGTGCGCCGCTCACGCTCGAAATCCTCTACCACCGCGATGGCCGCCACAGCCTGTTGCTGGACGGCGCCCCGGTTCCGATCACGGCAGACCGTGGCGACACGGCGCGGCTTTCCTCCGGCGCGCTGGCCGTGATGGCGGATGGCGACACCTGGCTCCTGCTCCCGGACGATCCGCTGGAATCGGCGGAAGCTCAGGGCCACGCCAGCGACCGCATTCTGGCGCCCATGCCGGGTAAGGTGATCCAGGTGCTGGTCACGGCGGGGGAGGTTGTCAAACGCGGCCAGCCGCTGATCATTCTCGAAGCGATGAAGATGGAACACACGCTTTCCGCCGAGGCCGACGCGAAAATCGAGGAACTGCTCGCAGCCCCCGGCGATCAGGTCACCGAAAGCGCCCTCCTGCTGCGCTTCGCCGAAGCAGAAAAATAACCCGCATGACGTTGCATCTGATCAAGCTCTGCGTCGGTGCGGATTCGGTGGAAGACCTCGCCCAATGGCAGATGGGCCGCATCCGCGAACAGAAGAAGCGTGGCAAGAAGAAGCCGGAGCTGGTTCACGTCACCCGCATGATGCCGAAGCGCGCGGACGATCTGCTTGATGGCGGTTCGCTCTACTGGGTGATCAAGGGGCAGATTGCTGTGCGCCAGAAATTGCTGGAACTGCGCTCCGTCGTGCGCGACGGCACGCCCCATTGCGGCATCGTCTATGACGCGAAACTCGTTCCCGTTGCGCGCCGCATGCACCGTCCGTTTCAGGGCTGGCGTTATCTGAAGCCGGAAGATGCGCCACCCGATGTGCGCGGCGGCAAAGGCGGCGACGGCCTGCCGGAAGCCCTGAAGGCGGAATTGGTATCGCTGGGTCTTCTCTAATGTAATTGTCATCCCCGGCGAAAATCGCGCGCATTGCGCGATTTGAGGGAAGGGGATCCAAGCCTCTAAACCGCCATGTTGTCGATCAGCCGCGTGGTGCCGACCTTGGCCGCGGCCAGAATGCGCGCCGGTTTTGAAAGATCGTCGATCTTGGCGAGTGTTTGCGCATCGCGCACCGCCACATAATCCACATTGGCAAAGCCCGCTTTCAGCAATGCGTCGCGCGCCTGCGCTTCCACCGCGCCGATTGCATCGCCTGCTTTCAGCCGCGCGATCGCGGTCTTCAGCACCACATTCAACTGCCCGGCGATCGCGCGTTCGCTTTGCGAGAGATAGGCGTTGCGCGATGACATCGCCAAACCATCCGCCTCACGCATGATCGCGCCACCCGGAATGGCAATCGGCAGGGCAAGGTCCGTTACCATGCGGCGGATCACCAGCAATTGCTGATAGTCCTTCTCGCCGAACATCGCGGCATCCGGCATCGCGGCAATCAGCAGTTTGCTGACGATGGTCGCCACGCCGCCGAAGAAATGCGGCCTGTGGTCACTCTCCAGCCCCTCCGCCGGTCCACCAACGAGGAGCCGGGTGGCAAATCCGTCCGGATACATTTCCCGCACCGTCGGCGCGAACACGATGCCCGCGTCTGTCCCGGCCAGCTTGGCGCAATCGCCATCCAGATTGCGCGGATAGGAATCGAAATCTTCGTGCGGCGCGAACTGCGCCGGGTTCACAAAAATGCTCACCACGATCCGGTCTGCGTATTTTCCGATGGCCTGGATCAATGACAGGTGGCCGTCATGCAGCGCGCCCATGGTCGGCACCAGGCCGATGCGCGCGCCCCCGCCGCGCCAGTCTGCGATGGCGGCGCGCAATTCGGAAACGGTGTGAATAATTTTCGGTGTGGTCATGGGCGGCAGATTAGCGGCGCCCGTTCCCTTGCGCTAGAATTGCCGCGTCACACCCATTGCCGCATTCCCATGACCGCAGACG
>JAFKEW010000039.1 GCA_017308375.1 Alphaproteobacteria bacterium | reverse complement strand
GCCTGATTGCGGCCGGTCAACCACCGCTCTTCCGCGTGCCCGTGGGATAAGACAGCGCCCGACCGTCCTACCCTGCAAGGCGGGGGAGGTGGCGAGGATGCGTGAGCATCCGAGACGGAGGGGGCCGCCACGATCCTGACAAAAACCGTTCAGGCCCCGTTCAACTCGGCCCCATCATAGTGGCGCAATCCGCTGATCCGCCCAACCGGGCGAACACCGGATACGGGAAAGGACAGTTTCGCCATGAAACGCGTTATCGCGCTCTCGCTTGCGGCCCTGCTTGCCGGAACCACAGTTGCTTCGGCAGGCTCCTATCGTGGCTGGTCACGCGGTCACCATCATGGCTGGTCGCACCACCATGGCGGCAATGACGCTGCCCTGGGCATCGGGCTTGGCGTTCTGGCGCTCGGCGCGCTCGCGGTGATTTCGTCCCAGAACAATCGCTCGGATGCCTATTACAGCGGCCCTGCTTACGGAGGTCCTGCTTATAACGGTCCCGCTTATGGTGGCCCCGATCCCTATTACGACCGCTACGATTATCCGCCCGGTGCTTATGACGGCCGCGGCTATGATAACGGTGCCTATGATAATGGCGGCTATTACAGCAGCCCTTATGACAACGGCCCCGGTTATCCCGCTTACGACGATGACGATTACGGCGACTGATTGATCGCGGTGCCCCTCCCCCGTTTATGCGGGGGAGGTGCGCCAACGGCGCGGAAGCAGTCAAACCGTTGCATAGTAACAATTCGTGAGTTTTGTCGCAGGCCGATATTTCAAGGGCTTAACCCCCACCATCGTTACGCTGCCCCTTTTTATTGCTTGCTTGTCATCCCATCTCCTTCACCCTTGCACGAAGAAGGAGAATGACATGCACGACAACCTCACCGACCCCGAACCCGAGATGCCTTTCACGATGGATGTGCTCGCCACCCAGCTGGCGGACGGCCTGCGGGTGAACCGCACCTTCCTCGCCGAATGCGAAAGGGTCGCCATCGATCGCGATGTCGGCATCGACACCCGCTTCATGGCGATGGACCGCGCCACCCGCCTGATGCGGGCCAACATCGCGGCTGCCGCGCTCCTGCTGCGGCGTGAACAGAAAAAACCGTCAAACGAATACTATAAAAGACCGCCAGCGAAAAAAACCTGGGAGGATGTGCGCCGCGAGGTGGAGCTTCAGATCCGCACGCGCGAGGCCGCGGAGCGTGAAAACGAAAAATTCCGTCAAACGAATGAGGCGCCGCGGATCTGGCAGCCATGACCGCAGCTATTGTGAGCGGCAAGCGCAAACGCGGCGGCCAGCCCGGCAACACCAATGCGTGGAAACATGGCCGCCGCAGCCGCGCGGCACTGGCCGAACAGGCCGCCTTCCGCCGCCACCTCCGGCAGATGTGGGCACACATCCGCCTCGCCCGCGCGGTGATGGCCGCCATCGATCGTCCACCGCCACAGTCATCCTCCCCCGCGGCGCGGGGGAGGTGTTCCGAAGGAACGGAGGGGGCGTCGTACGTCCACCCTCAGTCAGCTTCGCTGTCAGC
>JAFKEW010000034.1 GCA_017308375.1 Alphaproteobacteria bacterium | reverse complement strand
GTTGCTGGTCTATTTCGGATATAGCCGTTCGCGTTCCTATGTTGGCCGCGGGATTATCGATGTCGAAGAAGAAAGCGAACCACCGATCTACGGCATCGGCCCGACATAATGTGATTGCGGCCTGAGCAGCCGCCCATGCAATTGCTGCTCGCGGGCGTGTGCCGTCCACCCTGCCGCGCGCGCAGTGGCAAAGATGGGGGTGAACGCAGCCCGCGGGATGGCAAGCGCGTCGAGCAGGATGGCCGTGAAGAACTCCACATTGGTGTCGAGCGCGCGTTCGGGATTTTTCCGCTTTAGCGCTTCGCGCGCGTAAGCCTCCACATCGGCGGCGAAGGGCAGGTCGGCGTGGTTGGCCGCCAGCTTTTCGATCGCCGTTTTCAGCACGTCGGCGCGCGGGTCGCGCACCCGGTAGATGCGATGGCCAAATCCCATCAGCCGGTCGCCGCGTGCCAGTGCCGCGTCGATCCAGGGCTTGATGCGTTCGCGGCTGCCGATGGCGTTCAGCATTTCCAAAACAGGCTCCGGTGCGCCGCCATGCAGCGGCCCGGTCAGCGCGCAATAGGCGGCGGTCACGGCGGAAAACAGATCGGCCTGGGTGGAGGCCACCACCCGCGCCGCGAAGGTGGAGGCGTTCATCCCGTGATCCGAAACCGTGACGAAATAGGCGTCCAGCGCCGCCGCCTCACGCGGGGCAATTGCGCGCCCGTGCAGCATCCGCAAACTGTCCATCGCATGGCTCAGCGTGGCGTCCGGCTTCACCGGCGCTTCGCCCTTTGCCTGACGCGCCAATGCACCCACGATCACCGGCATGGCGCCCATGATTGCGGCTTTTGGCGAAAGGCCGGGCTCGGCCTGCAAAGCGGCGATCCCGGCGCGAAAGCCATCCACCAGCGAAAGTCCCTCTGCTGCCGCCAGGATCTGGGGCAGGCGTGCGAATGCCCGTTCCCGCGCCTTGCCAAGCTGGGCGCGCACTTCGGCCTCGGTGATCGGCGTTTCACTGGCCGCCGCCCACAGCCGGGCGGTCACCCCCTCGAAGCTGCTTGTTTTTGCCAGGTCGGCCACGGCTTCCCCGGCAATGATCAGAATGCCGTTTTCGCCATCCACATGGCTCAGCGCGGTCTCCGCGGCCACCACGCCATCAAGCCCGCCAGTGCCCCGATGACCCGCCACACGATGAATTGTCATGTTCGATCTCCTTTGCTGCAATGCACAAAAGATCGGGTCGCTAGACGGATTGATCAATCTTGATTAAGCTAATCAATATGAAGAATTCCGCAGAGCCGCTCTATCTCACCGCGCGGGAGGCTTCGGCCGAACTCGCGATCTCACCCGCCACGCTCTACGCCTATGTCAGCCGCGGCCTGATCCGCTCGGAGCCGGAGCCTGACAGCCGTGCCCGCCGCTACCGTGCCGACGACGTGCGGGCGCTGAAAAACCGCCGCGCCCCGCCGCCAGAGCAGCGCGGCACCCGGCTTGAAAACGAATTGCCGATCCTCGATTCCGCAATCTCCACCATCACTGATGCAGGCCCGATCTATCGCGGTGTGAATGCGGTGGCGCTGTCGCAAACTGCGACGCTCGAACAAACCGCGACATTGCTGTGGGATGCGAACGGGGCTGATCCCTTCGCGGCCGACAATCTACCGGTGCTGTCGCCCGCCATGCGCGCCGTGCTCGCCGCCACGCGCGATGAAACACCGCTGGCTCGCGCCGGTGCGGTGCTGGCGCTCGCGGCCGATGCCGATCCACGCGCCCATAACCGTTCGCGCGATGGGCGGGCGGCGCTGGGCGCACGCATCATGCGCCTGACCGCGGCAGCGATTCTCAACATGGCGCCGTCGGCCGCGCCGTTGCACAAACAGATCGCGAAAGCCTGGGCGCCTGACCCCGCGCGCGCCGAAGATTTCATCCGCCGTGCACTGGTGCTGCTGGCGGAACATGAATTGAACGCTTCCACCTTTGCGCTGCGTGTCGCGGCGTCCACCGGTGTCAGTCTCTATGATGCGGTGTTAGCCGGTCTTGCCGCCTTGAAAGGTCCGCGCCATGGCGGGGCAGGGCCGCTTGCTGCGCGCTTCGTCGCTGCCTGCGCCGATGGCGATCCCCAGTCGCTGATCCGCGAACGCCTCGCCAATGGCGAATACATTCCGGGCTTCGGCCACAGCGTTTACAAGAACGGCGATCCACGTGCCGACGATCTCATCGCGTTGCTGCGAAAATCCAGCGGCCAAGAGCGCTTCGCCACCGAAGTTCCGGCGCTGGTTCTCGAAGCGACGGGCGAACATCCGAACATCGATTATGCCATCGCGGTTCATGCCCGCGTGCTCGGTTTGCCGCAGAATTGCGAAATCGCGCTGTTCGCCATCGCGCGCACCGCTGGCTGGGCCGCCCACGGCATCGAACAATTGAAGAGCCGTGCGCTGATCCGCCCGCGTGCGCGCTACACCGGTCCGGCACCTGTGCGAAGGTAACAAATCGAGACGCCGATGTTTCGCCTCCCCGCAGTGGGGGAGGGAAAAGACAGAAGCGCGCCACGACAAAAGCGTGGAATGAGTCAACACGCCCTTAAGGGGAAGGGGCATTGAGACGGTAAACACCCGTCTCGCGGATTTCGCGGTCTTCCAACTCGCGCGTTGTCTGCACGCGATAAAGCGCACAGCGTTCGACACCTGTCTTCGGAAAATAGCTCCGTCCCGGATCGCCGAGAAAAATCGTGGCACCGCCCTTCGCGCGATCCTGAAGCCAGCCGAGCAGCCGTTCCGCCAGCGGGCGCTCGTAACACATGTCGCCGCACAGCATCACATCCCAGGCACAACCGCGCCCGATCATGTCATCCGCCGTTGCATCGACCTGCGCGCCATTGACCTCTGCGTTCATCGCGATGGCAGCCACCGCGAAATGATCCACATCCGCCGCCAGCACCGCTTGCGCACCGGCCAGCTTCGCGGCAATCGCCACCAGCCCGGACCCCGATCCGAAATCGAGCACGCGTTTGCCCGCGACCGTCGCACGATTGTCCAGAATGTAGCGTGCCAGCGCCTGTCCCCCCGCCCAGGCAAAGGCCCAATAGGGCGGGGGCACGCCCATTTCTTCCAGTTCTTCTTCGGTCTTGCGCCAGATCGGCACCACTTCTGTTGCCAGATGCAGTTTGATTTCCGGCACCAAAGGCGGCGCAAGCAATTCGGTATTGGCGCGGATGAACGCGGCTGGGTCGCTCAGGCTGCGGCCGCCTGCGGTTTGGAGGCGGCGAGCCGTAGCACCTCACCATAATTCTTGCGGATTTCCATCTTCGGCCCGAACCCTTTCGCCAGCAGCAACGCGTGCAGTTTGGGCAGATTGTAACACGGCACATACATCAGCGCGTGGTGATCGACGTGATAGTTCACCCAGTAAGGTGCGAGGAAGGCGCGGGCGATCGGGCCCGCATAAGTCGTGCGCGCATTGCGCAGCACATCATTGTTGTCGGGCACCACAGCGTGTTCGGCAATGTTGCGCAGCCGCGTCACCGCCATCTGCCAGGTGATGAGCGGCAGGATCCAGAACATCAGGTAATAGTGCGGCTTGCCGAACGCGGTCATCAGCCCCAGCAGAACAAGGTTCGCCACCGTCTGCCGCCCCAGCCGCTTGCGGAATGTCTGCCAGCGTTCGCGCAAACCGGCACCGGCAAAGCCGCGGCGGATCTGGTCGGCGCGCTGTTTCAGGCCGGTCTGCCCGGTGATGTCGCGCAGCATCTTGCGGCGCAGGCTCGCCCGCGTGATGGGGAAGGGTTTGGACAGGATCAGGTCCGGGTCATCCGGCTGCTGTGTCGAACGATGATGCTTCAGGTGATAGTGCCGGTAGGGGATGGTATCGGCAAACACCGGAAAGGCGCACAGCCACTGGCTCACCCATTCGTTGCGCGAAGGTGTGCGCATCAGAACGTGGTGCGCCCCGTCATGCATCAGGATGGCGAGCCCCAGTTGCCGGCTGCCGATGATCAGCACGGCCAGGATGAAGGTCAGCGGGTTGGGCCACACCGCATAAACCGCCATCGCGATCCCGATCGTCACCCAGGCATGGAACACGCACAGGAACCCGGTGAGGTCGGAGCGGGCGCGCACCTGCGCCAGTTCTTCCGCTGTGAATACGGCCTTGGGGTTGAAGCGTTCGCTGCTCATGACCGGAAGTATAGCGCCAACGGCCCAAAGGCCAAATGAACGCGATTACAGCAAATATCCCGCCAAAATCAGCGCGGCTGCGATCAGGGCGCCGGTGTCCCGGTTGGCGCGGAACAGGTGCAGACACACCTCCGGCCGGTCGATCTTCAGGCTCCGCACCTGCCAGATGAAATGCGCCCCCATGGGCAGCATCAGCGCCAGAAAAATCGGGCCCAGATGTGCCCACAATCCCGCCGTCGCCATCAAGGCGAATGCGGCGGCGTAGAACACCAGCACGGCCTCGCGCGAACGCGCACCGAACAGCCGCGCGGTGGATTTCACCCCGGCCAGTGCGTCGTCCTCCATATCCTGCAGCGCATAGATGGTGTCGTAGCCCAGCGTCCAGAAGAAACATCCGGCGTAGAACAGCAGCGCCGTGCCATCCATCTCGCCCACCACGGCGGCAAAGCCCAATACCACGCCCCAGTTGAAGGTCAGGCCCAGCCACGCCTGCGGCCACCATGTGACCCGCTTCATGAAGGGGTAGGCCGCGATCAGAAGCAGGGATGCGACACCCAGTTGAACCGCAAACCAGTTGAACTGCATCAGGATGGCAAAGCCGAGCGCGCATTGCGCGCCCAGAAACAGCCATGCCCGGCGCACGCCGATCGCCCCGCTGGGAATGGGCCGCGCCGCGGTGCGCGCCACCTTCGCGTCGATGTCGCGATCCACGATGTCGTTATAGGTGCAGCCCGCGCCGCGCATCACGATGGCGCCGATGCCGAACAGCACCAGAAACCACACATCCTGCCAGGTGCCGAAGCTGCGGCCTTCTGCGTTTGCGCCCAGCACCAGCCCGAACACGCAAGGCCAGTAGAGCAGCCAGGTGCCAATCGGCCGGTCCAGCCGCATCAGCCGGAGATAGGGCTGCAGCCGGTCTGGCGCGCGCTCGACCCAGGAGCGGGAAACGGCATCCAGTGGGCGGGCAGATGTGTTCATGGCACAGATTGCTTTAGCAGGGCCGATACTGCATTGCGGTCTTTCGGGATCAAGTCGCCCAGCCTCCGCGCGATTTGTTGATCGCTAACTGTTGCAAGGCGCGGTACCCGGATAACACATGCTTCCGGCAGGCCTGCGCGTTCGAGATTGGTGACGGCAACGTCCTTTGGCCGCTGTCCGGATTTTGCAGTTGTGATCATGGCAATCCAATAGAGGCTGTGCTCGCTGTAAAGCCGGTCTGCGGAGATGATCAAGGCAGGGCGGCGTTTGGCGTCAATCCCTTCCAGAAAAGGGAAATGGACGGCAATGATGTCCCATCGTTTATAAATCACGGAACGCAGCCTCGTCCTCGGGGCTATTCCATTCTTCAAAAGCGGAGTCGGCCAGCGCCAGGAATGCGCGATCCATCTGGTCGAGCTTGCGTACGGTTACCTTTCCCGCCTTCAATTCGAAAACTACCCGGTCTCCTTCCTTCAGCCGAAGGGCTTTGCGAATATCCGCAGGAATAGTGGCCTGTCCCTTGGATGTCAGGCGGCTAATCAGAGGCTTGTTCATGTCCTTGCTCTGGTAAGACGTATTACGTATTACCAGAATACAGTATGATGTTCGGATAGTCGAGATGCGGATGATTCTTCAAGGCGGACCGAAACCATGAAGCTCTACACACGCTGGCAGAACTCGGCGGGGGAGCAGGTCGGAATCCCACTCCACCTCAAGGGTGTTGCCGATGAGGATGAGTATGTCGTCGTCGATCCCACGCCATCGCTATTGCCGGAATATCCGGTCGGGCGCGCTTGGCTTGAGGCGCAGCCCGATTATCCCGGCGCCTCAACGTGACTGGCGATCTCACTTATCCCGGCGGCGGAGTCCGGCTCCATGTCGAAGGCCCGCTCCGCAAAGAGATGCGCATCACACCGTCTCCCGAACAGGCGCATTACCTGCTGCATGTGATGCGGGCGAAGGCTGGCGACATGCTCAGCCTGTTCAACGGCCGCGATGGCGAATGGCGCGCCGAAATCGCCGATGTCACAAAACGAAGCTGCACGCTCGTCTGCCGTGCGCAATCCGGCCCGCAGCAGGCGGTGCCCGACCTCTGGCTTGTCTTCGCACCAATCAAAAAGACACCCACCGATTATCTGGTGCAGAAGGCGACCGAGCTGGGCGCATCCCTCCTGCAGCCGGTGTTCACCCGCCGCACCATCGTCACCCGCGTCAATCGGGATCGGATGCGCGCCAATGCGATCGAAGCGGCGGAGCAGTCCGGCCGCACCGATGTGCCCGAAATCCGCGAGCCCCTGCCGCTGGAAAAACTGCTGGCGCAATGGCCCGCTGACCGCAAGCTGCTGTTCTGCGATGAGGCGGGTGATGCGTTGCCTATTGCCAAAGCGTTTGCGCAGAAACGTCCCTCTCCCCTCGCGGAAGGGGGCGAGGCGCAGCGCGCCACGGGGGAGGGGGATTGTTCTTGGGCCATCCTCACCGGCCCCGAAGGCGGCTTCGACCCGGCGGAGCGCGCCGTGATCCGCGCGCGCGATGGCGCCATCCCCGTCACGCTCGGCAAACGTATCCTGCGCGCCGACACCGCCGCCCTTGCCGCACTTGCAATCTTCCAGTCGCTCCGTGGTGATTGGGATTAGCTATCCACCACCGCACACGCCGGGGGTAGAATGCACCTCGTTGCCCGGCCCTTGGTCCCAACCGGAAAAGGGGGGAGGGAAGGGGGGTGGCATTTTTTGAAAACGAATGGAGCGCGCAGATTCTCAAAATCGCAAAAAAACAAAGAGGCCCGCATTGCCGCCGCCGGGCGTCGCGCCTAAATAGATAAACGGCTGGTTCAATATTCACATAAGCGCATAGGGTCTTTGCCCGCAAGGAGGAGCGCATGTCCATTCCCGGGACCGAGCACGAGAAGTTCGTCTACGATCCCCGCACCTTCAAGCCGGTGCCCTATGACGGGCGGCCGGGCATCCGGCTGCTGCTGGAAGGCATGGCCCGCTTCGGCTGGCAGCCGATTCTGGAGGGGGAGAACATCATCGGCCTGTACCAGAACGGTGCTTCGCTCAGCCTCGAACCGGGCGGCCAGTTTGAGCTTTCGGGCGCCCCGCTCAAAACCGTCCATGAAACCTGTACCGAGGTGAATACCCACCAGCAGCAGGTACGCGAGGTGGCGGGCGAAATCGGCGCCGGCGTGATCGGACTTGGCTATGCCCCCACCTGGTCGCTGGACGAGGTGCCGCAAATGCCCAAGGGGCGTTACGGCATCATGCGCCGTTACATGCCGAAGGTCGGCGGCTATGGGCTCGAAATGATGTTCCGCACCTGCACCGTGCAGGTGAACCTCGACTTCTCCTCCGAAGCCGACATGGTGAAGAAATTCCGCGTCGGTCTCGCGCTGCAGCCGGTGGCGACCGCGCTGTTCGCGAATTCTCCGTTCCGCGAAGGCCGCCTCAACGGCTTCCTCTCATTGCGCAGCCAGGTCTGGACCGATGTCGACAATGCGCGTGCCGGCATGCTGCCATGGGTGTTCGAAGACGGCATGGGGTTCGAGCGTTATGTCGATTACGCGCTCTCGGTGCCGATGTATTTCGTCTATCGCGACGGCAAATATATCGACGTGGCGGGAAAATGTTTCCGCGATTTCCTCGACGGCCGCATTCCGGAGCTGAAGGGCATCGAACCCACCATGGCCGATTGGGCCGATCATCTGACCACCATCTTTCCCGAAGTGCGGCTCAAGAAATTTCTGGAGATGCGCGGTGCCGACAGCGGCACCTGGCGGCGCATCTGCGGTCTGCCCGCGCTGTGGACTGGTGTCTATTACGATCAGGCCGCACTCGATGCGGCGTGGGACATGGTGAAGGATTGGACGGCGGAAGAACGCGAAGCGATGCGCGATGCGGTGCCGAAGCTGGGCTTCAAAACACCGTTCCGCAACACATCCGTTCTCGAACTGGCGCGGCAGATGCTGGAGATTTCGGCCGCCGGTCTCAAGCGCCGCGCCGCGGAAGACAGCGCCGGCATGACGGAGGAAGGTTTCCTGATGCCGTTGCGCGAACTCGTTACCCGCGGCTACACCCGTGCCGAGGAATTGCTGATGCGTTACAATGGCGAATGGAAGGGCGATATGCGCCCGCTGTTCACGGAATACAATTTTCTCTGAACAGCGGGTGAAGGGTCCTTCGGGCTACTTCGCGCGTGGCGTGCGTTCGGCGCCCTGGCGCGCCAGCATCCAGCCCGGATATTCGGGCGGCAACGCGCTCACCGTATCCAGCGCGGTTATTTCCTCGGCCGAAAGGGTGAGGGTTGCGGACGCCAGATTGTCGTCCAGTTGCTCCATCGTTTTCGCGCCGATGATCACGGTGGTGACGAACGGCTTGGCCAGAACATAGGCCAACGCCACGCGCGCGACCGATGCGCCATGCGCGGTGGCGATTTTGCGCATTGCATCGACACAGGAAAAGGCGCGGTCTTTATCTACCGGCGGGAAGTCGAACTGCGCACGCCGCGCGCCATCGGGGCCTTTGCCGTCGCGGTCGAATTTGCCGGAGAGCAGGCCGCCCGCCAGCGGGCTCCACACCATCAGGCCCACCTTCTGGTCCTGCAGCAGGGGCACGATATCGCGTTCCAGATCGCGCCCGGCGATGGAGTAATAGGCCTGCAAGGTCTCGAACCGCGCCGCGTTGGTGTATTTGGCAACGCCCAGCGCCTTCATGAGCTTCCACGCCTGCCAGTTGGAACACCCGGCATATCGCACCATGCCCTGCCGTGTCAGATCGTCGAGCGCGCGCACCGTTTCTTCGACAGACGTGACATCGTCCTGGGCATGAATCTGATAAAGGTCGATGTGATCGGTTTGCAGCCGTTCCAGGCTGCGCGCCACGCTGTCCATGATGTGGCCACGGCTGGCGCCGATATCGTTCGCCCCCTTGCCCATGCGGCCATAGCATTTGGTGGCGATCACCACGTCGGTGCGTCTGACACCCAGATCCTTCAGCGCCTGCCCGACAATCTTCTCGGATTGACCGGCGGAATAGACATCGGCGGTATCGAGAAAATTCACCCCGCCTTCCAGCGCGCGCGAGATCAGGGCCGTCGAACTCTTCAGATCCAGCCCGCCAATGGCGCGGAATATTCCGTCGCCGCCACCGAATGTCATGGCGCCGAGACAAATCTCAGACACGAACAGGCCGGTATTGCCAAGCTGATTGTATTTCATGGTTTGTCCTTTCTATTTCGGTAGTGGAATGAATTCGCTTTCGCCCGGCACCGCGCCCAGGCGCTGCGCGGTCCAATCCGCTTTCGCCTGTTCGATGCGCTCTTTCGAGCTGGAAACGAAATTCCACCACATGTGCCTCTGCCCATCGAGCGGCGCACCGCCCAGCAACAGAATGCGGGCCGGTCCTTCGGCGGAAAGCGTCACGGCACCATCGCGCAACATCGCAATTTCGCCTGTCTGCACCCGCTCGCCGCCGATAACGATTTCCCCCTCCGCCACGAACACGGCGCGTTCGGGGTAGGGCTCGTCGAAGCGCAGCGTCCGGCCCGCACCGAACTCGGCATCGACGTAGAAAATGTCCGAAAACACATTGACCGGTGCGGTCTTGCCGAATGCGGTCCCGGCGATCACGCGCAATTGCACGCCATCGATGGTGAGGCTCGGCAACGCACCCGTGCCCACATGCTGAAAGGACGGTTCGGTTTCTTCGTCCTTCACCGGCAACCCGACCCAGCTTTGAACGCCATGAATGCGATGGGCATTGCTGCGCACGTCAGCGCCGGTGCGTTCCGAATGCACGATGCCGCGGCCCGCCGTCATCCAGTTTACCTCGCCCGGTGCGATACGCTGGAAGCTGCCAAGGCTGTCGCGATGATCGATTGTGCCCTCGAACAGATAGGTCACCGTGGCAAGGCCGATATGGGGGTGCGGCCGCACATCCATGCCGATACCGGCCTGAAACTCGGTCGGCCCCAGATGATCGAAAAACACAAAGGGGCCAATGCTGCGCCGTTCGATCTGCGGCAGCACGCGGCTGACCATCAGCCCGTCACCCAGATCGCGCGGTTTGCCTTTCAGGACTTGCATGGTCTGTTCTGCCTCTTGCAGGGTGTGCTTGGTCTCTGGATGTACCAACGCTACGCGCCTCGATCGCGGATCGCCAGATCGTTTTGCTGTCACAATTCTCTTGGCACGCCCTATCGGTTCATGGCGGCAGGATGGTCAGGTCCGGCCACAGGCGTTTCCAGCGTTCGGCTTTCTCCAGATAGCGTGCGGCGTCGAAATTGGGCGTGTGGTTGGGCCGCACGATCATGCCCGCAATGTCCTCGAAACCATGTGGTGTGTACGTTTCAAATCCGCCGATGCGGGGGCGAATTCCCACTTGCTCGCAAACCGCCGGAAAGCGGTCGATGCCTTCGGCCGCACTCTGCAAGGGTGAATAAGGGCGTGCGAATTTTTCTTCGTACCAGAGATGCACGCGGGCCTGATTGCGCACTTCGACCTCCACGCGCAGATCGGCGCAGGCGGCTTTGGCGCTTGCAATGGCGCGGTCTTCCGCCGCCCACGAAGTGTCTGTGTCGAAATAGATGATGTCGTAATCGCGAATGCCATGGCCCGGCATCTTGCCCGACTGCAAATTCCACACGGTCTGGAACAGTGCGCCCGAAACCAGCCAGGCATCGTTCAAACCCATCGCGCCAAGCCGCGTTGCAATCGCGCGGTTGACCGGATTGCTCATCACCACGGCAAGGAATTCCTGTTCCGTCATGGCGCCTGCGGCAATGTGAAGGTGCCGCCGGCACCACGCGCAATCGGCGCGCTCCAACGCACGGCGGAAAGGGGCAGGGTGTCATGCAAATGCGGGAACAGCGCGCCGTCACGCGACGGCTCCCATTTCAGGGCTTCGCCCAGCGCTTCGGGATCAACCGCCACCAGAACAAGATCGGTTGCATCCGCATAATATCTGGCCAGCGTTCCCGCCAATTGCTCGCGGGTGGAGAAATGCAGGAAGCCGTCTTCGCGGTCTTTCGCCGAACCAGCGTAAATCCCGCGCGCTTCGGCCGCCGCCCATTCGCCCGCGTGACAGATTTTGTAGATCGCAGTCACGCGGCCTGTGCCGTGCCGCCAACCGTCAGCCCGTCGATGCGCAAGGTCGGCTGGCCCACGCCCACCGGCACGGATTGCCCGTTCTTGCCGCAGGTGCCGACGCCGCTGTCGAGCTTCATGTCGTTGCCGATCATCTTCACCCGCGTCATCGCGTCGGGGCCATTGCCGATCAGGGTTGCGCCCTTGATCGGCGCCCCCACTTTGCCGTTCTCGATCATGTAGGCTTCGGTGCAGGAGAACACGAACTTGCCATTGGTGATGTCCACCTGGCCGCCGCCGAAATTCACCGCATAGATTCCTTTTTTCACGCTGGCGAGAATTTCCTCAGGCGCGTGTTCGCCGCCCAGCATGATGGTGTTGGTCATCCGCGGCATCACCGGGTTGGCATAGGATTGCCGCCGTCCGTTGCCGGTGGGTGTCACCCCCATCAGGCGGGCGTTCTGCCGGTCCTGCATGAAGCCTTTCAGGATTCCGTCCTCGATCAGCACGGTGCGCGATGTCGGCGTGCCTTCATCGTCGATGGAAAGCGACCCGCGCCGCCCTTCGATGGTGCCGTCATCCACCACGGTCACCCCGGGCGCCGCCACGCGCTGGCCCAGAAGGCCCGCAAAGGCACTGGTCTTCTTGCGATTGAAATCGCCTTCCAGCCCGTGACCCACCGCCTCATGCAACAGGATGCCGGGCCAGCCCGGACCGAGCACCACGCTCATTTCACCGGCCGGGGCCGGAACCGAGGCCAGATTGACCAGGGCCTGGCGCAAGGCCTCGTCCACCGCCTGATGCCAATAGGCGGGGTCCAGATAAGTTTCATAGCCGCTGCGCCCGCCGCCGCCGTAGGAGCCGGCCTCCTGCCGCCCGTTCTCCTCGGCAATCACCGATACGTTCAGCCGCACCAGCGGGCGGATATCGCGATAGACCTCGCCGCCGGGGCGGAGGATTTCCACCGTCTGCCATTCGCCGGACAGGCTGCAGGAAACCTGTTTCACGCGGGCGTCCTTGCCGCGGGCGTATTCGTTCATCTCTTGCAGCAGCTTCACCTTGGCCTCGAAACTGGCGGTGCCCAGCGGGTCGGTGTCGCTATAAAGCCGCGTATTGGTCCTGGCAGGGGCCAGTGCCGCCACCCCGCCATGGCCTTGCGAGACCGCCCGCACCGTCTCCGCCGCCCGCTTGATCGCGTCTTCGGACAGGTCTGTGGCATGGGCATAGCCGGTGACCTCACCCGCGACGGAGCGCAGGCCGAACCCCTGCATGGTGTCGAAGGTGGCGGCCTTCAGCCGTCCGTCGTCGAAAGCGAAGGATTCGCTCTGGCGGTATTCGAGGTAAAGCTCCCCGTCATCGGCCCCTTTCAGGGCATCTTCGACCAGCGATTGGACGCGGCCGCGCTCCATTCCGGTGCGGCTAAAAAACAGGTCGTCGCTGGCTGCCATCTCGGGTCTCCATGCTGGTGGAGCGAATAACATAATGGCAGCTAGGCTTTCTTGCGATGCCCGCCGTCGGGGTGGGGCTATTTTATCAGCATTTACAACCCTGATGTGCCATAAGGTCGCAATGACTTCAGTAGCTTGCGGCGCGTAAATCATCCCGGGAATCGGGAGCGCGGGGCTGAGGGATGGTCCCGTGCAAATTGTTTTGCGAGGTTGCCGTATGATCTTCAGAAAAGCTGCGTGCGCGCTTACCGGCCTTCTGGCCTGGACGGGCACAGCGATGGCGGCGCCGCGGGAGTGGGAAACCGGCCTTCAGCCGGCGGTCACGCCGGTCATGGAACGGGTTGAAGATTTCAACCAGCTGCTGACCTATCTGAGCGTGGCGATCAGCCTGTTCGTACTGGCGCTGATTGTGTGGGTTCTGATCCGCTACAACCGGCGGGCGAATCCGGTTCCCAGCAAGACGGCGCATCACACATTGCTCGAAGTGGTATGGACCATCGTGCCGGTGATCATTCTGGTGATCATCGCGGTACCGTCCTTCAAGCTGCTCTATTACCAGGGAACGATCCCGAAGCCCGACCTGACGATCGAGGCTATCGGCAAGCAGTGGTTCTGGACCTACGCCTACCCGAAGGAGAAATTCCAGTTCGATTCGCTGATGCTGTCGGATGAGGATGCGGCCAAGGCGGGCGATCCGCGTCTCCTGGGTGCGGATAATCCCCTGGTGGTCCCCGTGAACGCTGTGGTGGAGGTTGAGACCACCGGCGCCGACGTGATCCACTCCTGGGCCGTTCCAGCCTTTGGCGTGAAGATGGATGCCGTACCGGGCCGGATCAACAAGACCTGGTTCAAGGCCACCAAGACCGGCACCTATTACGGGCAATGCTCCGAACTCTGCGGCGCCCGCCATGCCTTTATGCCGATCGAAGTTCGCGTGGTGTCGCAGGCCGATTACGAAGCCTGGCTCACCAAGGCGAAGCAGGAATTTGCCGCAAACGCGCCGGAGAACGACGGTACGCGCGTGGCTGCTCTCGGTAGGTAGCTGCCGGATAAATCATAAGGAAAAGCGAAATGGCTGAACTGGCACATGCCGCGCACGCCGACCATCCCACCGGGTGGCGCCGCTACGCCTACTCCACCAACCACAAGGACATCGGCACGATGTATCTTGTGTTTGCCGTCTGTGCGGGCATCGTCGGCGGGGTGCTGTCGATGCTGATGCGCGCCGAGCTGATGGAGCCCGGCCTGCAGATCTTTTCCGATCCGCACACTTTCAACGTGCTGGTGACCAGCCACGGCCTGATCATGATCTTCTTCGTGATCATGCCGGCGATGATCGGCGGCTTCGGCAACTGGCTTGTGCCGTTGATGATCGGGGCGCCGGATATGGCGTTCCCGCGCATGAACAACATTTCGTTCTGGCTGCTGCCGTTCTCGTTCACGCTCCTGGTCCTCAGCATGTTCGTGGAAGGGGATTCCGGCGGTATAGGTTCGGGCGGCGGCTGGACGATGTATGCCCCGCTTTCCACCTATGGCTCGCCCGGTCCGGCGATGGATTTGATGATCTTCTCGATCCACGTCGCGGGCGCGTCGTCGATCCTGGGCGCGATCAACTTCATCACCACCATCTTCAACATGCGCGCACCGGGCATGACGCTGCACAAGATGCCGCTGTTCGTGTGGTCGATGCTGGTTACGGTCTTCCTGCTGCTGTTGTCGCTGCCGGTTCTGGCGGGCGCCATCACCATGCTTCTGACCGACCGCCATTTCGGCACCAGCTTCTTCAATGCCTCTGGCGGCGGTGACCCGATCCTGTACCAGCACCTGTTCTGGTTCTTCGGCCATCCGGAGGTCTACATCATGATCCTGCCGGGCTTCGGCATGATCAGCCATGTGATCTCCACCTTCTCGAAGAAACCGGTGTTCGGTTATCTCGGCATGGCCTATGCCATGGTGGCGATCGGCTTCATCGGCTTCCTGGTCTGGGCGCACCATATGTATACGGTGGGCCTCAGCACCGACACCAAGGCCTACTTCGTGTTCGCCACCATGGTCATCGCGGTGCCCACCGGCATCAAGGTGTTCTCCTGGATTGCGACCATGTGGGGCGGCTCGCTGGAGCTGAAAACGCCCATGCTGTTTGCCATCGGCTTCGTGCTGCTGTTCACCATCGGCGGTGTCACCGGCGTGGTGCTGGCCAATGCGGGCGTCGACACGGTGCTCCAGGATACCTATTACGTGGTGGCCCACTTCCACTACGTGCTCAGCCTGGGCGCGGTGTTCGCGATCTTCGCCGGGTTCTACTTCTGGTTCCCGAAATTCACCGGCTACATGTACAACGAGTTCCTGGGCAAGCTGCATTTCTGGATCATGTTCATCGGCGTCAATCTCGCCTTCTTCCCGATGCACTTCCTGGGCCTGGCCGGCATGCCGCGCCGTTATGCGGATTATCCGGATGCCTTCGCCGGCTGGAACTTCGTTTCCTCCGTCGGTGCGTTCATCGCGGGTGCCGGTATGCTGGTGTTCTTCCTGATGCTGGCGGAAGCTTTCCTGCGCAAGCGCGTTGCGGGTGACAATCCCTGGGGCCCGCATGCCACCACGCTGGAGTGGACGCTGTCCTCGCCGCCGCCGTTCCATCAGTTCTCGGAACTGCCGCGCATCGGCACGACCACGGGTTCGCATTGAGGCGGGCTCGCATTGAGGCTGAACAGGAAAAGAGTGAGGGGACGCTAGGCCGATGACCAGTGCCGCCACATATGCCGTGCAGCCCCGGGTGGCGACGGCGGGTGACTACTTCGCGCTTCTGAAGCCGCGGGTGATGTCGCTCGTCATCTTCACCGGTGTTGCGGGGCTTCTGGTGGCACCCGGCTCCATCGACCTGCTGACCGCTTTTACCGCACTGCTTTGCATCGCGGTGGGGGCGGGGGCGTCCGGCGCCCTCAACATGGCCTATGATTCCGACATCGACGCGGTGATGGCGCGCACGGTTGCGCGCCCCATCCCGCGCGGTGCCGTCGCCCGGGAAGAGGCGCTTGCCTTCGGGTGGACGCTTTCTGTCGGCAGCGTCGCCTTCATGGGCCTGTTCGTGAATTATCTCGCGGCGGCGCTGCTTGCCTTCACGATCTTCTTCTATGTCGTGGTCTACACTCTCTGGCTCAAGCGCCGCACGCCGCAGAACATCGTGATCGGCGGTCTGTCCGGTGCGCTGCCGCCGGCCATCGGCTGGGCGGCTGTCACCGGTTCCTTGTCGCTGCCGCCGCTGGTGCTGGTCGCCATTATCTTCATGTGGACGCCGCCGCATTTCTGGGCGCTCGCGCTCTACCGTTCGGGCGACTATGCGCGGGCCGGTGTGCCGATGATGCCGGTGGTGCGTGGCAAGGCGTCCACCCGCAACCAGATTCTCGTTTATTCGCTGCTGCTCGCCCCGCTTGGCATGCTGCCGGCCTTCGTCGGGCTTGGTGGCTGGCTCTACCTGATCTGCGCTGCCGTGGTCGGCGGCTGGCTGGTCTGGGAAGCGGTCGCCACCTGGCGCGAAACCGACCAGGAGAAGGAGCCGGCCGCGCGCCGCCTGTTCGGGATTTCACTTGCTTATGTCTTCGTTCTTTTCGCCATGCTGATTGCGGAACACCTGCTCGGGCTTGTTCCGCTCGGCACCTGGATATGAGGCGATGGAGGGCGGGGACGATGATCAGCAGGTTCGGGCGGCGAAGGCGCGGCGGGGGCGCAATCTCGCTCTGGCCTTGTTGCTCGCAGGGCTGGTAACACTGATTTTTATTATGACGATGGTGCGCCTGGGCGCACAGCACTAACGATACAAGAGGCGGAACGGATATGGCGCACGGCGAAGTCAAACACGACTACCATCTGGTCGATCCCAGCCCGTGGCCGCTCATCGGCTCCATCGGGGCCTTTGTCATGTTCGTCGGCGCTGTCTTCTGGATGAACGACGGGGCCCAGTTCTGGGGCCTGCCCGTCAGCGGTCAGCCCTGGATCTTCGTGGTCGGCGTGCTTCTGGTGCTCTACACCATGGCGGGTTGGTGGCGCGACGTGATCAAGGAATCCGTCGTGAAGGGCAATCACACCCCGGTGGTGAAGCTGCATCTGCGCTACGGCATGGTGCTGTTCATCACCTCGGAAGTGATGTTCTTCGTCGCCTGGTTCTGGGCTTATTTCAATTCGGCGATCTTCTTTCACGATGTGTCGATCGGCTCATGGCCGCCGGCCGGCATCGTTACGCTCGACCCCTGGCATCTGCCGCTGCTGAACACGCTGATCCTGCTGTGCTCGGCCACCACGGTCACCTGGGCGCATCACGCCCTGCAACTGGGCGATCGCAAGGGCGCAATCCAGGGCCTCGTCCTCACCGTGCTGCTGGGCGCGACCTTCACCGCGCTTCAGGCGTTTGAATATGCCCATGCGCCGTTCACCTTCGGCTTCAACAATCTCGCGCTGCAGCCGTTCAGCGATCCGGCGCATATCAACCTCGCGACCGGCGCGGGCAATTTCGACGCCATCTATGGTTCGACCTTCTTCATGGCCACGGGCTTCCATGGCTTCCATGTCATCGTCGGCACCATCTTCCTTGCCGTGTGTCTGGCGCGCGCCATCGCCGGGCAGTTCACGCCAACCCGCCATTTCGGTTTCGAAGCCGCGGCCTGGTATTGGCATTTCGTCGACGTGGTGTGGCTGTTCCTGTTCGCCTGCATCTATGTCTGGGGGCAGGGACCCATCTCGCACTGATGGAAAAGGCCGGGCAGCCGGGCGTTCTGCGCGCCGCCTTGCTCGGCCTTTGTCCGCGTTGCGGCGAAGGGCGCCTGTTTCAGCGCTATATCGCGCTTGAGCCGGCCTGCGCACGCTGCGGGCTCGATTATTCCGGTTTCATCGCGGGCGATGGTCCCGCAGCGATGGTGGTGCTGGTCGCCGGCTTTTTCGTTGCCGGTGCGGCCCTGATCGTGGAGCTGGCGTATTCGCCGCCCTATTGGGTGCATGCTGTTCTCTGGCTGCCCACGATCCTCATTGTCACGCTGTCGCTGCTGCGTGTCGCAAAGGCTGCCTTCATCGTCCTGCAGTATCGCCACAATGCCGGTGACAGCGGAATGGAGATTTAGGCCTGTGCCCCGCTTCCAGCCCCTGTTCAAGCCGACGCTGTGGTTCCTGCCGGCCTTCCTTCTATTGATCGCGCTTGGCGTCTGGCAGGTTCATCGCCTGCACTGGAAGCTCGGCCTGATTGCGGAGGTGAACCACCACCTGACCGCCACGCCCATCTCCCTCGCGCGTGTGCTCGCATTGCCGCCGGATCAGGCGCAATACCGCCGGGTCACGCTCACCGGCCATTTCCTCAACGGCAAGGAAAGCTATGCCTTCGCAACCGGCTCCGAAGGGATGCCCGGCTACCATGTGATGACGCCCTTCGTGGCGGCGGGCGGTGCCGTGGTGATGGTGGATCGCGGCTTTGTGCCCAAGGAATTTCGCAATCCGCAAACCCGGAAGGCGAGCCTTCTGGAAGGGCTGCACCGGATTACCGGCATCTGGCGCACGCCCTCTCCAGCAAACCTGTTTACACCGGCGCCCGATCTCAGGCAGCGCATCTGGTATGCACGCGATATCGTGGCGATGGCGGCGGCGGTCCATGTTCGTCTTGTGGCGCCCATGGTGCTGGAGGCCGATGCAACGCCCAATCCCGGTGGCTGGCCCAAGGGCGGGCAGACGGTGGTGGATTTCCCCAACAACCATCTGCAATACGCCATCACCTGGTTTGCGCTCGCCGCGGGCCTGCTGGTGATCTACCTGCTGTATCACCGGGGTCAGGGCCGCTTGCGGTTTTCTTGAAAAAATTCCTTCTCCGGCCTTGAGATTCAGGAATATATAGACTATATTCCTACCATGAAATGCCGCGTGGAACAGCCCATGCCATGCTATGGGAAGCCGCCTCGGCTCGTTGAACTGAGTTTGGAGAGATGGATTTTATCAGCACCCGGGGGCAGGCCGCCCCGCAGTCCTTTGCCGATGTTTTGCTGGCCGGTCCGGCTTCCGATGGCGGGCTGTTCCTGCCCTCCGCCTGGCCTGTACTTGAAAAGGCGGAGATCGCTGCGCTCGCCCAGCGCTCCTATGGGGAAGCGGCCTTCGCCATCCTCTCCCGTTTCACGGACGGCAGTTTCTCGCCCGATGCCCTGCGGGCCGACATCGAAGCCGCCTATGCCGGCTTTGAAACCCCGGCCGTCGCCCCGCTGGTGCCGTTGGGGCAGGGCCTCCACCTGCTGGAGCTGTTTCACGGCCCCACGCTCGCCTTCAAGGATGTGGCGATGCAGTTGCTGGGGCGGATGTTCGCCCGCGCGCTGGCCGAACGCGGGCGGCG
>JAFKEW010000001.1 GCA_017308375.1 Alphaproteobacteria bacterium | reverse complement strand
TCTTTCGCGAGGCCGAGGGTTTGCGGTTCGGCACCGCGAATCTGCCCCTCCGTCAAAGGAAAGAAATAGGCCTTCGCAGGCCGGGCGGCGGCAAGCGCGCGCGCGCGCAGATAAAGATCGAGCCGGTCCGTTGTGGCGGCATAAACCATCGGCCAGGGTGAGGCCTGCGGAAGCTTGGCGCGCGCGGCGGCGAAGGCCGCTTTGATCGCGGGCGAAGGCGGTGTGGGATTGGCGGCGACGGTCAGCGGCAATTCGACCGCGCCATCTTCGGGCACACACACCTCTTTGCAGACAAGCCAGGAGCCGGTGGCGCGCAAGGTGACGCGCGTGCCGGGCACCGCATCGGCAGGCGCATGCACGGCGGTGAGAAGCCAGACCTGCCCCTCATAGCCGTAATCCATCAACGGGCCGACCGGCAGATGTTTCGGGTAAGGCCATGCAATCGCATCGGTGGTCCAGCCGGGCGGCAGTTGCCAGGCGAGCGCGGTGGGGGCGCCAGCCTCCCCCGGGTTTTGCCAATAGGTGTGCCAGCCGGGGCGGATTTTCTGTTCGAACGCGATCGCCAGCCTGCCGCCGGGGGCGATTTCGCCACCTTCGCCCACCAGACGGGCATGAACCTTGGGCAGCCGGTCGATCTGGGCCGAGGCCGACAAGGGGCCGAAAACCAGAGCCGCGAGGGCCAGAAGGGCGAGGCGAAGGGCACGCATAGGCTCTGGCTATAGCCCTGTGCGGGGCCAACCACCAGTTCCCCTCGCGCCATCGTGAAACGGTGGTTAGGGTGCGGCAGCAGCAAAACAGGAGAACGGGTATGGCGAAGGTCAACCGGCAATGGATTTTGAAGAAGCGGCCCGTGGGCGAGATCGGCAGCGGCGATCTGGCGCTGGTGGAAACACCTATCCCGGCGCTGGGCCCGAACCAGTTTCTGGCGCGGACGGTTTATCTGTCGCTCGATCCCACCAACCGGATCTGGATGAGCGACATGACGCAGTACATGCCGCCGGTGGAGCTGGGCGCGGTGATGCGCGGCGGCACGCTTTCGGTGGTTGAGGAATCGAACCATCCCGATTTCAAGCCGGGCGACATCGTGTCCGGCATTGCGGGCTGGCAGGAATATTCCGTCGAGAACGGTGGCCAGAAATTGCCGCGCGGTCAGGTGCCGCTGTCGGCCTATATGAGCGTGCTGGGTGCAACGGGGGCGACCGCCTATTTCGGCTTGCTGGATATCGGCAAGCCGAAGGCGGGCGAAACCGTGGTGGTTTCAGCGGCGGCGGGCGCGGTCGGCTCCATCGTCGGGCAGATCGCGAAGCTGAAAGGCTGCCGTGTGGTGGGCCTGGCCGGATCGGATGAGAAATGCCGCCACGTGGTGAAGGATTTCGGTTTCGACGCCTGCATCAACTACAAGACGGAAGATGTTTCCGCCGCGCTGAAACGCGAATGCCCCAACGGCATCGACGTGGATTTCGAGAACGCGGGCGGAACGATCCTGGATGCGGTGCTGGAGAACGTGAACCTGAAGGCGCGCATCGCGCTGTGCGGATTGATCTCCACCTACAACGCCAAGGGCCCGGTGCCGGGGCCCTAC
>JAFKEW010000041.1 GCA_017308375.1 Alphaproteobacteria bacterium | reverse complement strand
ATCGCCTCTGCCGCCTTCCGGCATCGCCCGCCAAGCCGTCTTATCCCATCTGTCCGGAGCGGATCTTTCCCTGTTGCAATCCGTTTGCTCTTCGGCCATATAGGCGCGGCTTGCGGCGCTGGCGCGCCGCGCGAGCGGGTGTAGCTCAGGGGTAGAGCACAACCTTGCCAAGGTTGGGGTCGAGCGTTCGAATCGCTTCACCCGCTCCAGTTTTCCTTAGGGAAATCAAGCATTTAGCAAACGCCCTTCGGGGCGTTTTCTGCTTCCCCGGCCTTGCCCTTGAAAGCGGGGAAGCAGGGGGGAAGCACGAGGAAGCAAATTCCAGCGTGCCGCAGCGCGCAATCGGCGACCCGCCAAGACCCTGCCGTTCCGCTCTCTTCCGCCAATCGACCACCGATTCGACTCCCTTTGTTCCGCCGACTTCGCGCGGCAATGCGACGTTGCGCGCTTCGATTTCTCTGGTTATATTACTGGAAATATTTCCGGAGATCAACCTTGGGAAGCTCGCAGCGCCGTGCAATTCAAAACTATCGCTCTCGCCTCAGCGAGAAGGGCCTTGTGCGCTTCGAGGTGCTGGGCCGTGACTCCGATCGCGACCTTATCCGCTCACTCGCCAAACGTCTTACCGAGGACACGCCCGAAGCCTCGCGGCTCCGTACTGCCGTCAGCAAGAGCATGGCCGGTGACGAATCAAGGAAAGGCGGCATCCTCGCCGCGCTGCGCCGGTCCCCGCTCGTCGGGGCCGACCTCGATCTCACGCGCTCCGATGAGGCCGGGCGGGATACCGACATTTAATGCGATACCTGCTCGACACCAACATCATCAGCAATGTCACCAAGCCGTCACCATCGGAATCGCTCCTCGCGTGGATGGCCGATCAGAATGACGACGACCTCTACATCGCGTCGCTGACGGTCGCGGAAATCCGGCGCGGCATCCTCGAAAAGCCGGCAGGCAAGAGACGCAACGATCTGGAAGACTGGTTCGGCGGCCCCGAGGGTCCGCAGGCGCTGTTCGCCGGCCGCGTTCTGTCCTTCGATGAGCCCGCCGCCCTGATCTGGGCGCGCTTGATGACCGACGGGAAAGCTGGCAGCCGGCCGAGAAGCGCAGTCGACACCATCATCGCTGCCATTGCCGAAGCCAATGGATGCGTCGTCGTCACCGACAATGCCAAGGGCTTCCCAGGTATCCAAATATTGAATCCCATGTTTGAAGGCTGACCTGTCGGGCGCAATGCCGGGAGGTGGCGCGAGACAGCCCCTCCTTCGTGCTGGTCAGTCAAAGGCTGTCAAGCAGACATTGAAAATGCCGGCATATGGCCGTACATTATCGATAGGAATTGGAGGTATCCATGGCCCACGCTCAAAAACATGAAGATCGTCCGACCGCCCGCCGACGGGCCGAGAGGCTGGAAGCGCGGGTAACGGCTGAGCAGAAAGCACTCATCGAGCACGCCGCGGCGCTGGAAGGACGCAGCATCACCGATTTTGTGCTTGCAAGCGTGCAGGATGCCGCCAAACGCACCATTGCGGAGCATGAGGTGATCCAGCTCAGCGTCAAAGATTCCCAGGCTTTCGTAGAGGCCCTTCTCAACCCGCGCGAGCCCGGCCAGAAGATGAAGGAAAGCGTGGCGGCCTATAAGGCGTTGATGGGCGAAGGATAGCCGTGGGCATGGCCGGAAAGCCGCTCATAGAGCTTCTCGATTCCGCACGCCATGACCGCTCCCGGTTTTCCTGCGGCGTCGAAGCTCTGGATCGCTATCTTCAATCGCAAGCGGGGCAAGATGCCCGGCGTCGCGTCGCCGCTCCCTACGTTCTTCTGGAACCGCCGTCGACTACCGTCATTGGCTTTTACACGCTTTCTAACACCTCGATCCAGGCATCTGAGCTTCCGGCCACGCTGACCAGGAAGCTCCCGCGTTATCCTGTTCTGCCGGCGGCGCTGCTCGGTCGGCTCGCCGTCGATACACAGCAGCGCGGTAAGGCGTTCGGAACACTCCTGCTTCTGGATGCACTTCGCCGATGCCTGCGAAGCGAGACCGCGGGCCTTGCGGTCATCGTGGACGCCAAGGATGATGCGGCCGTCTCGTTCTATGAGCGGCATGAGTTTTATCGGCTGCCGGACCAACCGCGTCGGCTGTTCAAGCCCATGACCGAAATCGACCGGCTCTTTGGCGGATCGACACCGTAGTATTCAGGCACGTGAATCGTTCAGGCTCGGACTGCATCGGTGGGAAACCGCAAAAACGTATTTCCGGAAACGTGGGTCGGCGGATTTACGTATTGGGGAAAACCTTCCCCTTGGCCGGCGTCGCGGTCGCCGGCACACCCCCTTCTGCGAGGAGACCCCCAGGCTGTGCAGAAACTCTCCCTGATGTCGCTGGGCTTGGATCTCGCCGGCTAGCGTTGGCGTGGCGCGACACAATTCAGCATCGTGCTACCTCGGGTTTGACAGAGTGAGCCCGATAGCTTTCGAAACCGCCTTACATCAACAGGCTAAGCGCAGCTCCACCCACGGCCGCCAGCAACACGACGACCCATGGCGGAGCTTTCCAGGCCATCAGCGCCACGAAACAAATCAAGGCCAGTGCGAAATCCGGCATGCCTCCGATCGCGCTGGTGAAGACAGGCGAATAAAGCGCAGCGCCGAGGATTCCGACGACTGCGGCATTGGCGCCCTGCATGGCCGACTGCGCCCACGTCTTACGGCGCAGTTGATCCCAGAAGGGCAACGCCCCGATCAGGATCAGGAAGCCCGGCAGGAAAAGTGCGACAAGAGCGATCGTCGCGCCGGCCACGCCGTTCGGCGCCGGTCCCATGACCGCTCCGAGCCAGGCGGCAAAGGTAAAGAGCGGTCCGGGGACCGCCTGCGCTGCGCCATAACCCGCAAGGAAGGCATCATCGGACACCCATCCTGGCGTGACCGTTTCAGCCTGTAACAGCGGCAACACGACATGTCCGCCACCAAAGACAAGCGAGCCGGCACGAAAGAAGCTGTCCGCCAGCGCCCATCCTTGCGCTTGCCCCGCTAGGACCGGCAGGCCAATCAGTAGGGCGACGAACAGCGCGAAGGCCATCAGTCCGGCTTTGCGTGAAACCGGCACAGGCAGATGCTCGCCAATCGTGACCTGTCCTTTGCCAAGAGCCAGCCCGGCAAGTGCGCCCAGCAGTATGGCCGCCATCATCCCGATCGCTCCCGGCGCCCAGGCAAGCAGAAGCACGGCCACGACCGCGATCGTGGCGCGCTCCTTATCGGGGCACAGGTTTTTTGCCATGCCCCACACGGCTTGCGCCACGATGGCGACGGCGACGATCTTGAGACCATGTAGGACGCCAAGCGCTAACGGGCTTTCCAGCCGCGTAGCCGTCATGGCAAGCGCAAGAAGGATCATGGCCGATGGCAGGGTGAAGGCGAGGAAAGCTGCGAACGCGCCGAGCCATCCCGCCCGCGTCAGACCAAGAGCAAAGCCGACCTGGCTGGAAGCCGGACCGGGCAGGAACTGGCACAGTGCCACCAAATCGGTATATGCGCTTTCGCTCAGCCATTTTCGCCGCGTCACCAGCTCGTCCCGGAAATAGCCCAGATGTGCGATCGGTCCACCGAAGGAGGTGAGCCCCAGCTTCAGGAATGCGCGGAATACCTCGGAGACGCTTCCTTGCGACTGTTGCGGGCTATGATCCATTCAAGGGACCTCGTTGGTTGGGGCATTCTTGCGAGCGATGACGTGCGATCGGCGCGGGATAGATTCTCAGGTTGCAGCCGTCAGATTGACCCGCTGCATCAGGGCCTCGCCGCTCTCCTTGCGCTCGGAATAGCGGTCGGTCAGGTAGGGTGAGACGTCGCGCGTCAGAAGCGTAAACTTCATCAGTTCCTCCATTACGTCGACCACTCGATCATAATAGGAGGACGGTTTCATCCGGCCCGCATCGTCGAACTCCTGAAAGGCCTTGGCGACGGAGGACTGGTTGGGGATCGTCACCATGCGCATCCAGCGGCCGAGCACACGCATCTGGTTGACGGCGTTGAAGCTCTGCGAGCCGCCGGAGACCTGCATCACCGCGAGTGTCCGGCCCTGCGTTGGCCTTACCGCGCCGACCGAAAGGGGAATCCAGTCGATCTGCGCCTTCATCACCGCGCTCATTGCGCCGTGCCGCTCCGGGCTGGTCCAGACCTGGCCTTCCGACCAGAGCGAGAGCTCTCGCAGTTCCTGCACTTTCGGATGCCTGACCTCGACGCCGTCCGGCAATGGCAGGCCATGCGGATCGAAGATGCGTGTTTCCGCGCCAAAGTGTTTCAGCAGGCGCTCGGCCTCGAATGTCAGGAAACGGCTGTAGGATCGCTCGCGGAGCGAGCCATAAAGCAGCAGGATACGCGGCGGATGGGTAGAAGGGTCGGTTACGCGCAGCCGACCAAGGCTGGGAGTATCAACGCAGCCGGCATCAAGATTGGGAAGATCGTCCGGCATCAACGCTGCTCTTTCGCGAGTTCGGACACCTTGCCGCCACGCTCATACCAGCCTTTGGAGCGGTTCACGATCCAGACGACCGAGAGCATCACCGGCACTTCAATCAGCACCCCGACAACGGTGGCGAGCGCCGCACCCGAGTGAAAACCGAACAGGCTGATGGCGGCGGCAACCGCCAGTTCGAAGAAATTTGACGCGCCGATCAGCGCCGAGGGACCGGCAACGCAATGTTGTTCGCCGGCAAGCCGGTTGAGCAGATAGGCAAGGCCGGAGTTGAAATAGACCTGAATCAGGATCGGCACTGCCAGCAGGCCGATGATGGCCGGCTGCGCGATGATCTGCTCGCCCTGAAATCCGAACAGCAAAACAAGCGTCGCCAGCAAAGCGACGAGAGAAGCCGGGCCGAGCTTTGAAAGCAGCCGGTCAAGCGCTGCCTGCCCGCCACTTGTCAGCATCCGGCGACGGATGATCTGCGCGATGATGACGGGAATGACGATATAGAGGATGACCGACAGGACCAGCGTGCCCCACGGCACGGTGATGGCTGACAGGCCCAGCAGCAGGCCGACAATCGGCGCAAAGGCGACGACCATGATCGCGTCGTTGAGGGCGACCTGGCTCAATGTGAAATGCGGTTCACCCTTGGTCAGGTTCGACCAGACAAACACCATGGCCGTGCATGGCGCGGCTGCAAGGATGATGAGGCCGGCAATGTAACTGTCGATCTGGTCGGCAGGTAGATAGGGCCGGAACAGCCAGCCGATGAACAACCAGCCCAGTAGCGCCATCGAGAACGGTTTTACCGCCCAGTTGATGAACAGCGTTACGCCGATGCCGCGCCAGTGGCGGCCGACCTCACCAAGCGCAGCGAAGTCGATCTTGAGAAGCATAGGGATGACCATCAGCCAGATCAGTACCGCCACCGGCAGGTTGACCTTGGCAATTTCCATCGCGCCGATGGCATGAAATGCGCCCGGCAGAAAATGGCCGAGCGCGATGCCGACGACAATGCACAGCGCGACCCAGAGGGTCAGGTAGCGTTCAAAGGTGGACATGCAATTCCCTCAGGCCGTTGCGACACGCTGGCCGTGTTCGTCGATCACGCGCTCGCCGTCTTCCTTGACGAACGCGCCGCGTTGCGGCGGCAGCAGGTCGAGCACGTCCTCGGACGGTCGGCAGAGCCGGACGCCCTTAGGGCTGACGACGATGGGTCGGTTGATCAGGATAGGATGCGCCATCATGGCATCGAGCAATTGCGCCTCGCTCAGAGCCGGGTCGCCAAGGCCAAGTTCGGCATAAGGCGTGCCTTTCTCACGGAGCAGCTCTCGCGCAGATATACCCATGCGCGCGATAAGCCGAGTCAGCATATCCCGAGATGGCGGCGTCTTCAGATATTCGATGACATGCGGCTCGACGCCCGCATTGCGGATCATCGCCAAGGTGTTGCGCGAAGTCCCGCAATCCGGGTTGTGATAGATGATGACATCCATGGCTTGCCTCACGCCGCGCTGTTTCTGGGAGACGACGCGCCATCTGATTGGCCGATCTCGGTCAGCTTCGTGCGCAGCGACGCCTTGTCGAGACTAGCAACCGGCAGGGACGTGAACGCCGAGATGCGGTTCTTCATGTAGCGGAAGGCCGCAACGAAGGCGGCTTCCTTCTGGATATCCGGCCCATCGACGGCGGCAGGGTCTTCGATGCCCCAATGAGCTGTCATCGGCTGGCCAGGCCAGACAGGGCAGGTTTCGCCGGCGGCGTTGTCGCAGACGGTGAACACGAAATCCATAACAGGCGCATCAGGCCCAGCAAACTCTTCCCAACCCTTCGAGCGGAAGCCTTCAGAGGGGTAGTCGAAGCTCTTCAGCACCTTCAGCGCGAAGGGATTGACCGCCCCCTTGGGTTGCGACCCGGCAGAGAAGGCACGAAATCGGCCTTCGCCATCCTTGTTCAGGATGCTTTCCGCGAGGATTGAGCGCGCCGAATTGCCGGTGCAGAGGAACAGGACGTTGAAGATGCGGTCAGTCATGAGTGGCCTCCTTTGCGGTGAGGGTTTGCGGTGAGCAGCAAGGGGAAAAATCGGCGATCAGCGGCGCGCAGATCTCGGGTCGGCCGCCGCAGCAATCCTTGACGAGAAAGCTGGCAAGCGCGCGAACGGCGTCGAGCCTTGCCCGATAAATGATCGACCGGCTATGCCGCTCCGCCTCTATCAGGCTGGCGCGCGTCAGCGTCGCCAGATGTGTGGACATCGTATTGTGGGGGACATCTAACCTGCGGGCGATCTCGCCTGCGGGCAACCCGTCCGGCTCATGCTCCATCAGTAGACGGAACACGTCGAGTCGGGTCGGTTGCGCGAGCGCGGCGAAAGCGAGGATGGCATTATCTGATTCCATATGTCGAGACTAATCGACATATTGGCGAGAGTCTAGGCAGGGACGATCCGAAGTTTCCATCTGGTCGGGTAGCTGGACAGCGCCGCCGAACAGTGAGGACGGGAAGCCCAAGCGCGCTCAGTAGATATTGCTCGTATTACCAAGCATTTACTGGGGTTATTCACCTGCGGATGGTACACTTAATTATTTGCGGGACGGGGGCACGATGGGACGCTTTATTGAGGGATATGACCGGAGCCAGCCGTTACTGCTGCCCGCCTGTGTTGAAGATTACGTGTCGCAGGACTCTCTCGTCCGCGTCATTGATGCCTTCGTCGAAACCCTCGATCTCACGGCGCTCGGCTTCGAGCGCACCGTCTCTGCCCCGACAGGACGACCTGGCTATCACCCCGGCGACATGCTGCGGCTCTACATCTGGGGCTACCTGAACCAGTTGCGTTCATCGCGACAATTGGAGCGCGCCTGCCAGCGCGATCTGGAGGCCATCTGGCTGATGCGGCGCATGACCCCGGACTATCGGACCATTGCGGCGTTCCGGCACGACAACCCCGAAGCGATCATCCGCACGGGGGCCGCATTCATCAGCTTCTGTCGCGAGAACGGCTTGGTCACTCCTGGCAAGGTGGCGCTGGACGGAACAAAGATGCGGGCGGTTGCCAGCGCGAAGAATATTGCAGGAGCGGATCGTCTGGCACGCGACATCGCTCATACCGAAACAGAAATCGCCTACTATCTCGACCGCCTCAACATAGCAGATCAACACTCGGCGGGCGCGCGCGATCAGACGGTCAATCGCGCGGCGTTTGCCAGCGCGATCGCGTCACTCGAACGCCGTAAGCAGCGCTTGGAAAAGCGGCAGGCCGAACTTGCTGAGCATGATACCAACGTCGTGGTCTTCGGAGAGCCGGATGCACGACCAATGGGATATGGTCGGGCGCCGAAGTTCCCGGCCTATAATCTCCAAAGTGTCGTCGATATCGAAAGCGGGCTGATCATTCACAACGATGTCGCCAACGAAGCCAACGACAGCCAGTTGCTGCATCCAATGGCGATAGCGGCAAAAGAAGTGCTCGACGTCGACCAGCTCGAAGTGCTGGCGGACGGAGGCTACTCGAACGCGCAGGAAGTCGCGCGTTGCGAACAGGACGGTGTCCGCGTGGCAGCGCCGATCAAGCGCGGGGCCATGAGCGCGCAATACTTCCGCCCCGTGCAATTCGTCCATGACGAGCAGACCGACACGATCCGCTGCCCTGCTGGTGAAACCATGTATCCCAAGGGCAAGCATACCCGAAATCGGGCGATCCGTTACAGAACGCCCGCCTGCCAGACTTGCCAGATCAAACAGCAGTGTACGCCGGGATATCAGCGCACCATTCACAGGCTCGTGGATCAGGGCGCGCTCGATCGGATGGAACGTCGGGTTCAGGAGAAACCTGATCTTATGACGATCCGGCGCTGCACGGTCGAGCATCCCTTCGGCACCATCAAGCGAATGTCTGGCGGAGGTCGCTTCCTGACCCGCGGTTTGCGGCGGGTGAAAGCCGAAGCTGCCCTCTCGGTCCTGGCATTCAACATTATCCGCGCTTCGAACGCCTTCGGAACCGGAGCGCTGATGTCGCGGGGCTGAGAACCCCGCTCTATTCGGTTTGCGTCATCGCGGCCGCATCGAGTCCTCGCTGAGTTTCTGCACAGCCTGCCCCGCAACGCCCCCTGAGAGCGAGAGTGCTGAGGGATTTTCCGTGACGGGTTGAGGGCTGGAGAAGAGGTCTCCGGCGCCCGTCATGGAGATTGGCCCCATGACCCAGCTTTCAGTTCTCGATGCTCGACGCAACGCCAGTGGCGGTTACAAGGTAGATGTCGGCCGCGGCGAGCGGATCGGCCGTGTTTCTTCGGAATGGTTTTCCCGGCCGGCAGACGAACGGTATCTGTCGTTGTCCGAACTCGCGCACTCCGTTCGCGACCGCGCCGACCGCAGCCGGACGCGCGTGGTGGAGAGCGCTCTCATCCACGTTGAAGCGAACCGCAGCGACCCGGAGCGGCTGGCGCTCATCCTGCCAGGCACGGATACGCCCATCGCCCCCACCCATTGGAGCTTCGGCCAACTGGCCAGCCTGGTCGGCGCGCCGGCCGCCTATCTGCGCCAGCTCCCGGCGCCGCTTACCGCGATCAACCTGCAATATGGCCTGACGTCCAATCGGGCGGAGCAGATCAAGACACTCGAGGCCGACAACGGCCGCGTCGAACTGCGCGCCGTCACCGGCCCGGACTATGGCCGTATCTACGACTATGAGCTGGTCGAAGCGGTGCAGCGCATCGCCGGCAACGGCACCGGCGACACGCGCTGGAAAGTGCCCGGCGTGCTGGACTGGTCGACAGGGATCTACAATCCGCGTGTCGACATCACCAAGGACACAACGACGCTCTACGCCTCCGACCGCGACGTCTTTCTCTTCCTCGTCGACGATTTGAACCCGATCGAGGCCGGACGGCTGCCGGACGGCTCGCCGGATCTCTATTTCCGGGGCTTCTACTGCTGGAACTCGGAGGTCGGCGCCAAGACGCTCGGCATGGCAAGCTTCTATCTGCGCGCGGTCTGCCAAAACCGGAATCTTTGGGGCGTGGAGGATTTCGAGGAGATCACTATCCGCCACTCCAAATATGCCGCCAACCGCTTCGCTCATGAGGCGGCCCCGGCGCTGGCGAACTTCGCCAATTCCTCTCCGCTGCCGTTCGTCAACGGCATCAAGATGGCCCGCGAGCGGATCGTGGCGCGCACCGACGAGGATCGTACCGACTTCCTGCGTCGCCGCGGCTTCTCGAAGGCCGAGACCGGCAAGATCATCGACACGGTGCTGGCCGAGGAAGGTCGGCCGCCCGAGAGCATCTTCGATTTCGTGCAGGGCATCACCGCCGTCGCACGCGACAAGCCTCATCAGGATGCCCGTCTCGACATGGAGGCCAAAGCCAAGACGCTGCTCGATCGAGCCGCCTGACATCCGCAAAGCCGGAGATGCGGATTTCCGTGTCTCCGGCTTTGCGCTTCCACGTGTCCTCAATTCTGGTCCCTGGCGCTGCCCCCTTTAGAGGAAGAGGGCGGCGCTTCGCTTCGTGACGGGTTTAGGGCTGAGAGAGAGTCTCTCGGCGCCCGTCGCGGAGACTACCCCGATGGCTACTGCCGTTCAGAAGATCACCCTGTCGCCCTCGCGCGACATCCCCTTCAACAAGCTGGTGCTCAGCCAGTCCAACGTCCGGCGCGTCAAGGCCGGCGTGTCGATCGAGGACCTGGCGGCCTCGATCACCCGACGCGGCTTGATACAGAGCCTCAGCGTCTTCCCCGTGGCAGATGCCGAAGGCAACGAGACGGGCATGTTCGAGGTGCCGGCCGGCGGTCGCCGGTTCCGCGCGCTGGAGCTGCTGGTGAAGCAGAAGCGCCTCGCCAAGATCGCGCTTGTCCCCTGTGTCGTCCGCGAGCGCAACGGCGCCATCCTTGCCGAGGAAGTATCGCTCGCCGAAAACATCGAGCGCGTAACGCTGCACCCGCTCGATCAGTACCGCGCCTTCGAGGACATGCTCGCCAAGGGCATGACCGAGGAGGAAATCGCCGCAGCGTTCTTCGTGTCCGTCAACGTCGTCAAGCAGCGTCTGCGCCTCGCTTCGGTGGCTCCTGCGCTCCTCGACGTTTATGCCGAAGACGGCATGACGCTAGAGCAGCTCATGGCGTTCACGGTCTCCCAAGACCACGCGCGCCAGACGCAGGTCTGGGACGCGATCAAGGACGCCTGGTCCAAGGAGCCGTACCAGATCCGGCGTATGCTCACCGAGACCACGGTGCGCGCCGCCGACAAGCGCTCCGTCTTCGTCGGCCTCGACGCCTATGAGGCGGCCGGCGGCATTGTTCTGCGCGACCTGTTCCAGTCCGACGACGGCGGCTGGCTTCAGGACCCCGCGCTTCTCGACCGGCTCGTGGCCGACAAGCTGAAGGCAGAGGCCGAGACTGTCGCGGCCGAGGGATGGAAGTGGATCGAGGTCGCGGTCACATTCCCCTACGGTCACGACAGCGGCCTGCGCGAACTGGCCGGCACTGTCGTCGACCTGTCCGACGAAGAGCGCGCCGCCCGCGAGGCTTTGCGCTCGGAGTATGATCGGCTCGAATCCGAATATTCGGAAGCCGACGAGCTGCCGGATGAGGTCGATCAGCGTCTCGGCGAGATCGAACAGGCGCTGGAAGCCTTCGAGCGGCGTCCCGTGGACTACGATCCGGCCGAGATCGCCATCGCCGGCGTGTTTGTCAGCATCGCCGCCGACGGCTCTCTTTCGGTGGACCGCGGCTATGTTCGCCCCGACGACGAGGCCCCGGCCGAACCCGAGAGCGACGAGAACCCGGACGCGGCCGGCGACGCCCACGATACGGCTACGCCTGGCGTCCAGCGTGCCGTCATCACCATCGGCGGACAACCGGCCGAGCCGGAGGACGACGAGGAGGACGGCATCAAGCCGCTGCCCGAACGCCTGGTCGCCGAGCTGACCGCCTCCCGCACGCTCGCGCTGCGCAACGCGGTGGCGGACAATCCGCACATCGCCATGACGGCGCTCCTCCACAAGCTCGTCTCCGACACCTTCATGACGCGCATGTACACGGGCGCGATGGAGGCAACGGTGAAGCACATCTACTTCCCCGTTCAGGACGAGGAGCTGAAGGACAGCCCCTTCGCCCGGGCCGTGCAGGAGCGCCATAACGGCTGGGCCGCCGACATCCCGAAGGAGGACAACGCCCTCTGGGACTGGCTCGCCGGACTCGACGATGCGAGCCGCATGGCGCTCCTGGCGCATTGCGTCAGCTTCGGCGTGAACGCGCTCTATGAGCGGCCGAACCCGCACAGCGCGGGCGGCGTGTCGCAGCATACGCTCGACATGCGGCTGGCCCAGGCCGACCGCCTGGCGCGCGCGACCGGGCTGGACATGGTTGAGGCCGGCTGGCGTCCGACCTTCGGCAATTACCTCAACCGCGTGACCAAGCCGCGCATCCTCGAAGCGGTCCGCGAGGCGAAGGGCGAACAGGCGGCCCAGCTCATCGACCATCTGAAGAAGGGCGACATGGCCAAGGAGGCCGAACGGCTCCTGGCCGATAGCGGCTGGCTGCCCGAGCCTCTGCGGCTGGCTGATCTCACCGATGAACCTGACGCCGGTGACACTGAAGCTCTGCCGGATTTCCTCGCCGATGACGATGACGAGGTGGTCGAGGCCGACGAGGACACGTCCGACCTCATCGCCGCCGAATAGGCCCCTGGCGGGGAGCGGCGCTGATCGCTCCCCGCCTTTTTTTCCAAGGAATCCTCCGATGGACACACCCGGCACCAACGCGCCGCGCCGCGTCGTTTTCCAGTATCTCGTTCCCGTTCACGTCGAGGTCGAAGACGGCCTCGTCGTCCAAGTAACGGTGATCGACGAAACGCCCGTGCGCGACCCCACCGTCGTCGAGGGCGACGCCAACTATCTCGACGAGGCGGTGCGCACCTCCGACGACGGCCAACCATGGCCGTCCTGGCAGTTCGGCTACTGAGCCGAACCCCTCCATCCATTCCACCTCGAGCCCGGCCGTGCGCCGGGCTCTTTTCGTTTCAGGAGACCGCCATGGCGGACTATTTCACACGCTTCTCTTGCCTGCTGGACGTGGGCACCGTCGAGAACGCTGCGCGCGCCCTCGACATCTACAACGACCTGATGGCGCAAAACGCCACAGAAGATCCTCCCGCTGAACCGTTCATGCTCTCGATCGAGCCCGAGCATGGCGCCACGCGCCTCTGGATGCGCGATCCCGGCACCGCCGATCCCCAGCTCCTCATCACCTTCGTGACGCGGTGCGCCGAGACCTTCGGCCTCGCCGGACGCTGGGGCTTCCAGTGGGCGGGCGTCGCCTCCGAGCCTCGCATCGACGGATTTTCCGGCGGCGCCCATGTCCTCGACCTGACGACGGGGCAGACCGTCGAATGGATGAGCAGCGGCCGCTGGCTCGCCGACCGCCTCGCTGCGGGAGGCGCGTCATGAGCATCACGGATCATGCGCGTGACAATTTCCAAACGCTGCTTCGCGCCGCAGCGGACGGCAACCTTGCGCTTGTGGAGTGCGCCGACTCAGCCACCGGCGACACGCGCTACGTCATCTGCGCTGTCGGCCGCGACGATGGAGACTACGTGTTCACGCCATTCGGTCATCTCGCCGACGGCGATCCCTCCGAGGCGTACACGCCTCCGAGTGGCGATATCGGAAACGCGGATTGAGACCCGCTACCAGACCGCCACCTCCCATTGGCCGTTCACTCGCGCGAAGCCGACCGGCCGGTTCTGCGGTGTGGCGTTGGCGCGGGTCGCGTCCATCGTGAGCTGGGTCATGCACGTCACGCCAGGACCGACGCCGCCGGGAGAGCAATCGCCGAGTTTCAGCGTCGCATTGGCGAGCGACGTCCCCGTGAAGAGGCGGTGGCGGCGGACGGCGGCGATCGCTTCTTCCTCGCTCGGCTGAGCGACGCCGGCGACGGCGGCGGCCGACGATCCGCCCGGCGAGATCATCGGGCGCGCAAAGAATCCCGCGCCGAACCCCACCACCAGGCACCCCGCCGCCAGCATGCCGATCGCGCTTCCCTTCATGTCCGTCTCCCTTGACCTCTCTCGGTGACGCGGCGCGCGTCCTCGATCGTCGAGGCTGCCGTCCGCCATGTGTTGGATGAAGGAGTGTAGCCGCGCGCGGCCAACCTCGGAAGACGAAGCGGTCAAAAGGTCATCGCGCGCGCCAGAGCGAGAGGACGCCGGGACGGGTTCGAGCCGGTGCGGTCGAGAGAGAGCGCCTGCCGGCTCCTCCGTTTCCCGCTCTCCCGAGGTGCCACCCATGACCGAGACTACAGCCCAAGCCAAACATCCGCTCGACCGCTCCGCCGTACTTGTGCCGGATGCCCGTCGAATGGACTTTCTTCCGACTCTCTTCGGCCGCCAGCATCTCCTGATCGGAGAGATGACGGTCTATCACCTCATGGAGCGCCTCAGTCCGCGTGATTATCGGGGCGGTCTCTGGGACTTCTATGAGCGCGATGGAATGCCACTTTACCTCGCGCCAGCCTCGAAGCCCCGCCTTCAGATCATCTGCGACACGAACGGCTATGAAGGTGAGGTGTCAGCTGGGGCAGCAGGGATTATCGCGACGCTCTTCGCCTTTTCCCGTCTCTCTTTCCAATATCCCATCGATCTGATGTCGGAGGGCTACGGCCGCCTCTACGACTACGCGGCGGACCACCCCGAGTCCGCCGAGATATTCCAAGCGATCGATTGAGCGCTTGTCCCGCCGAGCGCCTGGCCTACCGGTCAGGCGCTTTTTTCATGCCTGCCGTTGAGAGGGAGAGGTTCGCCGGGACGGGTTCGAGCCGGTGCGGTCGAGAGAGAGCGCCTGCCGGCTCCTCCGTTTCCCGCTCTCCCGAGGTGCCCTTCCATGACCTTCGCTTCTCCATCCGCGGCCGTTCTGGCCGCGTCGTCTCAGCTTGCCGCGAGCCCGGCGCCGGCCGCCATCCTCGCCGCTGCCCACCACATTCTCCCGCATCTTGAGCGGGGCCAGCCCGTCGATGCCGCGACCTTGCGCGGTGCAATGGAGGCCGCATTCGGCGCGTCCGACACATCCGGCGCCTGGGACTGGAAGACGGCCTACGAAGCCTGCGAAGCGGCGACGGTGCTGTTTCTACGCAAGTATGGAAAGGCGGTTTTCCGCAAGTCCGGATCTCCGGCGGCCAGCCTGCCGATGCTGGCCAAGATCGCGGGTCTGATGCCGACGCATACCCGCCGCTCTGAGGAGACGCAGGCCTTCCAGCAGTTCTCAACGCCGGTGCCCCTCGGCCTCGCTGCGCTCGCCGCCGCCGCCATCACACCTGTCGACCGTGTGCTGGAGCCCTCGGCCGGAACCGGCCTGCTCGCGGTCCTGGCCGAGACCACCCGTGCCACGCTGATGCTCAACGAGCTGGCCGAAACCCGTGCATCGCTTCTTTCCTCCCTCTTTCCGGCCATCCCCGTCACGCGGTTCGACGCCGCCCAGATCGATGACCATCTCGATCCGACCGCTGCGCCAAGCGTCGTACTGATGAACCCGCCCTTCTCTGTAATGGCGAATGTCAGCGGCCGAGTGGCCGACGCCGCCTATCGCCATGTCGCCTCGGCGCTGGCCCGGCTCGCCGATGGCGGACGCCTCGTGACGATCACGAGCGCCAGCTTCGCGCCTGAGCTACCTGCCTGGCGCGACGCTTTTATTCGGCTACAGGAGCGCGGACGTGTCGTATTCACGGCGGCGATCGACGGCTCGGTCTATGCCAAGCAGGGCACGACGATCGAGACACGCCTGACGGTCATCGACAAGACGCCGGCCGATGATCCCACCGCATTTCCGCCATCGGCAGGGGTCGCGCCCGATGTCGCCACACTGCTCGGCTGGATCGAAGCGCAGGTCCCGCAACGCCGACTGGTCGCGCTGCCGCCGCTCGCCGCAACCGCACCGACGCCCCGCACCGTTCACGGCTATCTCGCCCGCACCGCCTCGTCGTCGCCAGCCCGCACCCTCGCTGAGCCCGAGGGCATCGACCTCGCCTATGAGACCATCGACTGGACGCCGCCCGAGGGTGGCCGGCTCACCGACGCCATCTATGAGGAATACGGGCTTCAGGCGATCCGCATTCCCCGCGCCCAGCCGCATCCGACCAAGCTGGTCCAGTCGGCAGCCATGGCCTCGGTTGCACCGCCGAAGCCGAGCTATCGGCCGACGCTCCCCGCCAGCATCATCACTGATGGCATTCTGTCGGACGCCCAGCTCGAAACCGTGATCTATGCCGGTGAGGCCCATGGCGAATTTCTCGCCGGAGCCTGGACCGTGGACGGGACCTTCGATCTCATCTCGGCCGCGCCCGATGACGCACAGAACGCCGTCCGCTCCCGTCGGGGCTTCATGCTCGGCGACGGCACCGGAGCCGGCAAGGGCCGCCAGTCGGCCGGCATCATCCTCGACAACTGGATGCGTGGACGCCGCAAGGCGGTCTGGATCTCCAAATCCGACAAGCTGCTGGAGGATGCGCAACGCGACTGGTCGGCGCTCGGCATGGAACGCCTGCTGGTGACGCCGCTCTCGCGCTTCCCGCAGGGCAAGCCAATCACGCTCGGTCAAGGCGTCCTATTCACCACCTATGCCACGCTACGGTCCGACGACCGTGGGGAGAAGCTTTCGCGCGTCAAGCAGATCGTCGAATGGCTGGGTTCCGACTTCGATGGAGTGATCATTTTCGACGAGAGCCACGCCATGCAGAACGCCGCCGGCGGCAAGGGCGAACGCGGTGACGTCGCCGCCTCGCAGCAAGGCCGCGCTGGACTTCGGCTCCAGCACGCTCTCCCGAACGCTCGCGTGGTCTATGTCTCCGCGACCGGCGCGACAACAGTTCACAACCTCGCCTATGCGCAGCGGCTCGGCCTATGGGGTGGCGAGGATTTCCCCTTCGCTACGCGGGCGGAATTCGTGGAAGCGATCGAAGACGGCGGCGTTGCGGCGATGGAGGTGTTGGCTCGCGATTTGCGCTCGCTCGGCCTCTACACCTCTCGCTCGCTCTCCTATGACGGCGTCGAATACGAACTGGTGGAGCACCAGCTCACCCCCGAGCAGACGCGAATCTACGATGCCTATGCCGGGGCGTTCTCGATCATTCACAACAATCTCGACGCCGCGATGCAGGCGGCCAACGTGACCGGCGACACCGGCACGTTGAACCGCCAGGCCAAGTCCGCCGCCCGTTCGGCCTTCGAGAGCGCCAAGCAACGCTTCTTCGGTCATCTCCTCACCAGCATGAAGACGCCGACCCTGATCCGCTCGATCGATCAGGACCTGGCCGCTGGCCACGCCGCCGTCATCCAGATCGTTTCAACCGGCGAGGCGCTGATGCAGCGCCGCCTCGCCGAGATCCCGACCGAGGAATGGAACGATGTCCGCGTCGACATCACGCCTAGGGAATACGTCCTCGATTACCTCGCCCATTCCTTCCCGGTGCAGCTCTACGAGCCGTTCACCGACAGCGAGGGCAACCTGTCGGCGCGCCCGGTCTATCGCGATGGCCAGCCCGTCCAGAGCCGCGAGGCCTGCGCGCGTCGGGATCGCCTGATCGAGACGCTGGCGAGCCTGCCGCCGGTTCCCGGCGCGCTCGACCAGATCGTCCAGCGCTTCGGCACGGATATCGTCGCGGAGGTCACCGGGCGGTCCCGCCGTATCGTTAGGAAGGGCGAACGCCTCGCCGTCGAGAACCGCGCCGCTTCCGCCAATCTAGCGGAAACCTCCGCATTCATGGACGACCAGAAGCGCATCCTCGTTTTCTCCGATGCTGGCGGCACGGGCCGCAGCTATCATGCCGACCTGTCGGCGCGGAATCAGCGGCTTCGGGTCCACTACCTGCTCGAACCCGGCTGGAAGGCCGACGCCGCGATCCAGGGACTCGGTCGCACGAACCGCACCAACCAGGCGCAGCCGCCGCTGTTCAGGCCGATCGCGACGGACGTGAAGGCCGAGAAGCGCTTCCTGTCGACGATCGCACGTCGGCTCGACACGCTGGGGGCGATCACGCGTGGCCAGCGCCAGACCGGCGGTCAGGGCCTGTTCCGGCCCGAGGACAACCTGGAATCGCACTATGCGCGCGACGCGCTGCACCAGCTCTATCTCCTATTGGTCCGCGGCAAGGTCAAGGGTTGCTCGCTCCAGATGTTCGAAGACGCCACCGGCCTGAAGCTGATGGACGACAACGGCATCAAAGACGAGTTGCCCCCGATCACCACCTTCCTGAACAGGCTGCTGGCTCTGACCATCGAATTGCAGGGCATCCTTTTTACGGCGTTCGAGCAGCTCCTCAACGCCAAGATCGAGGGCGCCATCGCCAGCGGCGTCTATGACCTTGGGCTGGAGACGCTTCAGGCCGAGAGCTTCATCGTCACCGACCGTCGCACCATCCATGTGCATCCGGGCGCCGGCGCCGAGACGCAGTTGCTCACGATCACCCGACGCGAACGCAACCGGCCGACCTCGCTCGATAGCGCGTTCGATTTTCTCGCAGACCCACGCGCGAAGCTGCTGGTCAACGGCCGCTCCGGTCGCGCCGCCGTACAGGTTTCGGCGCCGTCCATCATGCTCGATGACGGGGAGATCGAGCGCCGCGTGGCGCTGATCCGTCCCATGGAACAGCACAACGCCACCCTGCGCTCGATGAAAGAAAGCCATTGGGAAGAAGCTGACAGGGACAGTTTCGTGGAGGCCTGGACCTCTGAGATTGCCGAGGTACCGGAGTTTGCCGACAGCACCATCCACATCGTCTCCGGCCTGCTTCTGCCGATCTGGAAGCGGTTGCCGAACGAGTCGACGCGAGTCTATCGGCTCCAGACCGATGCGGGCGAACGCATCATCGGCCGCCGCGTCTCGCCGGCCTGGGTCGCGGGCGCACTGGCGACGGGCGCCAGCACGCTGACGCCGGACGATGCCTTCACGGCGCTGATGGATGGCCGCACCATCCTCGACATCGCCGAGGCCATGCAGCTCCGCCGCGTCCGCGTCATGGGCGCCAACCGCATCGAACTGTCGGGCTTCACCGACGCGATGCGCGAACGCCTCCGGGCCTATGGCCTATTCAGCGAGATCATCTCATGGAAGCTGCGGTTCTTCGTGCCGACCGACGCCGCTGGCCCGTCGATCCTCGCCAAGGTGCTGGAGCGCTTTCCCGTCGAGCGCATCGGCGAGCGGGAGGCAGCGTGATGGCCCGTCATGATGCTTCCGAACTGGCACAGCGTCTCGGCCGACGGGCCGAGGCAGTCTGCCGTCATTATCTGCCGGCCGGACATCGTGAGGGCACGTACTGGCTGGTCGGCGATGCCCGCAACACGCCGGGCCGCTCGATGTTCGTGCGCCTGAAAGGCGGCGACACCGGCAAGGGGGCCGCAGGCAAATGGACGGACGCCGCGACCGGTGAGCATGGCGACCTGCTGGACGTCATTCGCGAGAGCTGCGGCCTGATCGACTTCAAGGACGTCGCCGACGAGGCGCGCACCTTCCTGTCGATGCCACATCCCGAGCCGGAGCACCCGCACGGTGGCGAGCGCAGATCACGGGCCCCAACCGGATCGCCCGAAGCGGCACGAAGGCTTGTCGGCATGTCGCAGCCGATTTTGGGCACTGTCGTGGAAGCGTATCTACGGGAACGTGGGATTACGGCTTTGCACGGAACCGGATCTCTGCGGTTCCACCCTCGTTGCTATTATCGCCCTGACGGGCATTCCCCGACCGAGACCTGGCCGGCGATGATCGCCTCCGTCACCGACCTGGCTGGCCGGATCACTGGCGCACATCGCACCTGGCTCGCCCCAGACGGCTCCGACAAGGCGCCGATCGACACACCGAGGCGAGCGATGGGCAACCTTCTCGGGCACGCGGTCCGCTTCGGTGTATCGGGCGATGTGATGGCGGCGGGCGAAGGCATTGAGACGGTGCTGTCGCTGCGATGCGTACTGCCCGGAATGGCCATGGCGGCGGCGCTCTCGGCAGCGCATCTCTCCGCCATCGTGTTCCCCGAGACTTTGCGCAGGCTCTATATCGCGCGCGACAACGACCCGGCCGGCGACGGTGCGATGGCGACGCTGATCGAACGGGCGAACGCGGCCGGCATCGAGGCGATCGTCGTGTCTCCGAGGCTGGGCGACTTCAACGAGGATCTCCGCGTGGCTGGACTGGAAAGCCTGCGTGCAACGACGCGGGTGCAAATCGCTCCCCAGGACGTCGCGCGCTTCATGGCGCTGGCGGCATAATCGGAAGGGAATGCTGGTGACGGCAACACCGTCGCTTGGCACTCGCTCGGATACTTCCAAGGGTCGGGGAGAGCCGCAACCCGGCCTTCGAGAGGGCGATCGGCCAGCAAACGGCCCGGACCGACAACGTCGGCGCCCGACTATTTTCCGGCGGCCCTTCGGGCCTTTCCGTCGCGAAACAAAATAGCCGTCCTTCGCCGTCCTCCGCTGCGCTCCGGCCCTCTCGCTTCGCTCCGGGTGCAGGTCCGGACCGCCTGCCGGCTTTCGTCGCCAGAAGGCCGCGAGGGTCGCGGTCACCCCGACGAAGGAGTATCCCGATGAGAGAGCAAGACGACAGTTACGAGCCGCACCACGAATCATCCCCCACCGATCACGTCCTCTCCGAACTTCAGCTCTATGGCTACCGTCCCTTTGCCGATGAGCCCGATGGAAGGCCGCTGCCCGAAGGCAACCACGTCGCCGGAGCCATCTCCGATATCTTCGACGCCCTGATCGTCACCCTGGAAGACACCCGCCTCGAGCCCGACCTCGACGATCTCCTCTGGTCGACTGTCAACGTCTTCCATCGCGCCACCGACCGGATTGAACGCGAGCTGGACGACAACGAGCAGGCACAGCGCCGCGGGCAACGCGAACAGGATGGCTCCGAGGTGAAGGCGGTCGAGCTGGAACGCCTGACGGCCGAAGGGCAGACGATGATCGAGCGCCGCAACGCCTTCGAGCTGATGCGCGACCAGGCCGCCGAACACTACGAACGGCACACCGGCTCATCCTGGCGTCCCCGCAGCGGATCGATGGTCAATCACCGCAACCTCACCTCGGCGATGATCGACAGCCGCGACTTCCTCGCCGCGAAGAAGCGGGCCGACAACGAAGTGCTGTTGCCGACCGGCCCGAAGATCGCCATAACCGGCGGGCTCGACTTCAACGATCACAAACTGATCTGGGCCAAGCTCGATCTGGTCCACGCCAAGCATCCCGACATGGTGCTGCTACACGGCAAGTCGCCGAAGGGCGCTGAGAAGATCGCAGCCAAATGGGCCGATGCCCGCAACGTACCGCAGGTTGGCTTCGGGCCCGACTGGACGAAACACGCCAAGGCCGCACCGTTCAAGCGCAACGATCAGATGCTGGATGCCCTGCCAATCGGGGTCATCGTCTTTCCCGGCACTGGTATCCAGGAAAATCTCGCCGACAAGGCCAGGAGGCTCGGCATTCCGGTCTGGAAGTTTGGCAGCGCGTGACAGGCTGTGTGAAAACATCGGCGCCCTAGGACGGCGCCGTCCCTCCTTGAGGATCACTGTCACCCCTTGTCCGGGATCACGAGCAGAACGCTTCCCGCGGACGGCTGTGAAAGAGATCGTAAAAAGGAGGTCCTCGCAAAATATGGTTGACTAGGAAACCCATCTGCAGTAGTTTCCTAGTCAATGAAAAGGATGCCCCATGACTCCGGTCTCCGAATCGACTGATCATACCGGGTTCTGGATGCGCATGGTGTCCAACGCCGTATCGCAGTCGTTCGCCCGCAAGGTCGAGACGGAAGGCGTCACTGTGGCGGAATGGGCATTCATGCGGGCGCTCTACGACATGGATCCCATGCCCCCATCGGTTCTGGCGAACAGAATGGGCATGACGAAGGGCGCCATCAGCAAGCTTGCGGACAGGCTGCTGGCAAAAGGGCTGATTGCGCGGACGGAAAGCGCCGCCGACAAGCGCGTCCATAACCTCGGCCTAACGAGAGAGGGTAATGCCAAGGTTCCTGTTCTGGCCTCGCTTGCCGATGAGAATGACGCCGAGTTCTTCAGCGTTTTGACGAAGGAAGAGCACGAAAGGCTCGACCTTATCCTGAAGGCTCTCGCCGAGAGGCGAGGGCTCAAGACGACCCCGGTGGACTGACCACCCAGTCACACTCAACATCGCTACGAAAGGAAACCGCCATGGACGCGGAACGGATTTCTATTGCCCAAACCTGTCTGAACGCCGCCCACGATGGAAGCCTGAGTTTTCCGGAGATCGTCGGCAAGCTGATCAGCGCCGGCTTCGAGGGCTACACGGTCGACTATCGCCGGAACAGTCAGACATTCTATTTACCCGACGGCGACAGCGTTGTGCTGGACATGCGCCCTTCATCGAGGAGCGTCGCCGCTGTCTTCGACGCCACCGAAATCGAGCGCCTGGTGCGGTGGGCGCAGGCGAACCCCGCCGACTACAGCTATGTCGCCTTCTGCGAGAAGGCGAAGGACGCCGGCTGCGCGGGATACATCGTCTCGTTCCTGGGCCGCCGCGTCGTCTATTTCGGCCGTACCGCCGAGACCCATGTCGAGCACTTCCCGAAGTGACGGTGCATTGATCATGACGCTTTCCGGATTTTTGATCGGAGGGGCCATTCCCGCCGCCTGCCATCCATTCGGCACAATGAAGAGGATGATGTCTGGACGGTTCCTCACCCGCGGCATTAAAGGAACGAGCACAGAGATGGCACTCTCGGTCCTTGCCTTCAACATGATCCGCAGCATCAACATGCGAACAAGTCCAAGCTGAGAAGACGGCGATCGCTAGAAACGGAACGAGGCCGTCTTCGATGCAGCGCCGATGTTTTCACACAGGCTGGTGAGCGCCGTCCTCCACCTCCACGATCAGTTCACCGCCGTTGCGCACCGACTTTTACTGCTAGGCAGCGCAAATGCCCTCTACCTCGACCTTGCGGAATAGATGGGGGCTTGCCGTCCCACTATCTGGATAGGCTCCAAGCTGCGCCTGGAACTCGGGATTGCTGAACGCCGCACGAAAGTGGGCGACCGACTGCCAGACCGCGTAGTTCAGAAACACACCGCTCCCTGCAATCCCCCTGTGAAGCTGGGTCGAAATAAACCCCGGTTGGCGCTTCATCACGGCGGCGTCACTGGCCCATGCCTCAAGCAGCTTGTCGGCATCCGCCGGTGGAACGACGAACGTATTTATCAAGATAACAGGCCCGCCGCCTTCCTCGTCCAATTGAGCGCCAAGCGTTACGGTCGGGTCCATTTCCACGAACTTTGGCATGTGAGAGTCCTATCTGCTTACTGAATAGAGGCAGGGTGACGCCTGAATCGCCCAGTCATTCTGAGACCATCCCGCAAATTAAGGCCAAGAAGCACAAGGTTTGCCGCCCCTGCGATCAATTCGAGCGCCTGCACCACATAGAACGCTGTATCGAACTCCCCGGCCCTAACCTTGGAGGCAAGGAACAGAGCGGAAGGGATTAAAACCAACAATCCGTTGGCAGCGATGAGAGGCATGCGCTTTAGCTTGATGCCGACCAGACCCGCTTTCCGGCCCTTTGCCAATGAATAGCCCGTGCCGCCCGTGGCGGCGAGAGCGGGAATGAGCAGCAGAAACCCCCACGGGATCGCCGTTTTGACGGCAGCGATCGCTTCATGCGAGCCGATCAACTCGCTGAAAGCGGTTGAGAGCCAGAATGCCGCTATCGTCAGGATCGCGACTGCTCCCGCTACGGGATGGATCAGCTTTCTCATGGTCGAATATCCTTAGCTGTGGTATTGTCACCAAGAACCATATTTGACATGATAATGTCAATATACGTGTAAGGTGTCATATGGCCAGGCCGACCAAAAAGGCAAAAGCCGAAGCGTTGACCGAATTGCTCCTAACCATGTTTCGAGCGAATAATTTGACGCTCGCATGGGGCGACCGCCTTGTGTCTCCGGTCGGCCTCACAAGCGCCCGTTGGCAAATTTTAGGGGCAATCGTTCTGGTCGACCGACCTCAGCCGGTGGCGTGGTTGGCGCGCGACCTTGGAGCGAACCGGCAGAACGTGCAGCGGATCATCAACGACCTAAAAAAAGATGAGCTGGTTTCGTTCGAGCCAAATCCGCACCACAAACGGGCGCAGCTTGTCGTTCTGACCCCCAAGGGGCAGCAGACCTATGAGGCCGCTATCAACCTCTATAGTCCGCTTGTGGAAGCATTGGCGGAAGACTTTTCTGCTGAGGATATTGGGGCCGCGCAGCGTGTCTTGTCCGCACTACGTACAAAGCTCGAAACATTGGCCGCTGACGGCTAGCGGTGCGATTGTTCCAAAATAGCTTCCTTATGCGAGCTCGGCGCAGCGAGATCCATTGATGGCACTGTCATCTGTGCAGTGATGACGTCGCCGACTGGAACCGGGCCAATGCGGGCTCACGCAACGTCTTGCAGCGACAATGCCTAAGCCAAAACGCGAGTAATGGCGCTAGATTTTCACCGTGCGGGACCGGCCGCGCCATTGAGGAACTCGCGGATTAAAGTCGCCACCTCCTCTGCATGCGTCTCAAGCGCGAAATGTCCGGCGTCGAGCAGATGCACCTGCGCATCGGGAACATCTCGCTGATAAGCTGCGGCTCCGGCGGGCACAAATGCCGGATCGTGGCGCCCCCAGACCGCGAGAAGCGGCGGACGATGCTCACGAAAATAGGACTGGAACGCCGGATAGAGCGCGAGGTTGCTGCGGTAGTCGAGGATCAGATCGAGTTGGATTTCCGCCGCACCTGGTCGCGCCATGTAGGCGATGTCGAGTTCGTAGCCATCGGGCGACAAAAGGCCGGGATCGGCTCCTGTGCCATATTGCCAGTTTCGGATCGTATCCGGCGCGAGCGAGGGGCGGCAGGCCTCCCGGTTGGCGGCACTGGGGTCGCGCCAATAGGCCTCCCATGGTCCCCACGTCTGGCGGACGGAAAATCGGGTTTCTGGGAAAGCTTCCCACGTGCTTCATCTTCGGCTGATGCACTTTCCCTGAACATACGCGCCTACGTTGGCAGCATCACGACCGGCAGCACGGCGCCGATGCTTTGGCGGTAAGGCATTGAACGAGCGCTTCCATCGTGGCCCCGGTCACGGCGGAAACCATCACCCGCTTCCGATGCGCTGATCCTTGATCCAGCCGATGGCCTGACGCCATCAACCCATAAAGGGTCGGCTATGCGAGCATGCCGCCGCTCCAGCTTCGCCTGCGCGGTGATTGCGGCCATCGGCCGGACGCATCGGGCGCCTGTCGCGCGGGAGATGGTCTCCCGCCTCCAAGACAGGAGCCGGTCAGATGTCCCTCAATCAAGCTCACGCCTTCGCTTTCAGCCTCGCCACCACTCTCATGGTCTCGATCGTCATCTTCCGGGCTGGTGACGGCACCATAGGCGTTATGCCTGCCGGCGAATATGACGGCGAAACCGCCGCCATCTTTCACGAGGTCGATCCGTTCGCCCGCTGATCGCGGGCAAGGCGTCACGACCGGGAGCGGAACCCTACGGGGTTTCCGCTCCTGTCCCGCCTTCTCTTCGGCTATATTGGCAGCGCGCCGTGGTGGTGGTGGAGGCGCAACCGTCAGACCTTTCTCACGGAGAACACCACCATGATCTTCATCGGTATCCTCGCCAGCATCGCCGCGATCGGCGGCTTGTGCTGGCTCTTGTTCACACTTGCTGTCTTCGCGCTGCCGTTCTTCGCTGGCGTCAGCGCCGGGACATGGGCCTATCAGACCGGAGCCGGCTGGCTCGGGGCGATCCTCATTGGCCTCGTCGCCGCCGCACTGACGCTCGGCCTCGGGCAGTTCCTTCTCGCCTCCATCCGTCCGCTCTGGATACGGCTCTTGATCGCACTCGCCTTCGTCGTGCCCGCCGCGCTCGCCGGCTACCACGCGACACATGGCATCGTGCAACACACCATGCCCTCCGACACATGGCAGATCATCTTCTCCGTCATCGGGGCAATCGTCGTTGGCGCCACGGCGCTGATCCGCGTGACAGCGATCGCCGCGCCCGGGCCAAACGGGCGGAACGTCGCGCGCGCCTGACATCGTTGCCGGCGGCGGCAGGACGGAGGTTGATGTCTTACGTGTCGCGCTCCCCGTAGGCAGGGTCGTTTGTAATCGCGTTGATCGGATCGGCGCCCAACCCAACTGACGTGCCATGCCCTCAGTCACGGTGCTGGGGGCTATGCCGTGACAGCGCGCCGACGGCGCGAGTACCGAGAGGGGGCGATCTCGTGGGCGACGGGCAGGAGTCGACGGAACGTTAGCGTCTGGCGGAGCTGGTTTGAACCGCGGTGTCAGGCGTCGTCACGGTCTATCGGTTCGGGATGGTCGCCACGTTCTCTTGTAATGCGTCTCTGTCAGTTCGACCGCTCCAAAACGGCCTCTTCAATGGGCTGATCTGGCCGAAGGTCGGCTGCGCCTCGATCGCCTATGCCGCAACAGCGGCGTCGAAACTTTCCTCCCCTGCCGGCTGCGCCGTCATTCCTCGCGAGACAAGAAAGCCCCTCCTTTGCTGTCAGGCCCCTCTGGGGTGCGCCGTCCATCGCCTCCGGCCTGTCGATCGCCATCGAGGCCGCAATGGTGCGGGCTCGGAACAGAGTTCAAGGAGAACTACCATGGCGACCATCGGCACCTTCAAGAAGACCGGCAACAACGAGTTCACCGGCGAAATCGTCACCCTCAGCGTGCAGACCAAGAACGTCCGCATCGTCCCCGAGACCCGCGCCACCGGCGAGAACGCCCCCAGTCACCGCGTCTTCGTCGGGCGCGCCGAGATCGGCGCCGCCTGGTCCAAGACCTCCAACGAAGGCCGCGCCTATCTGGGCTTGAAGCTTGATGATCCCAGCTTCAACGCTCCGATCTACGCCAACCTTTTCGACGACGAGGAAGGCGAAGGCTTCAGCCTCATCTGGTCCCGGCCCAACGGCCGCCGCAACGGCGAGTAAGGCCAGCGCGACGCCCCGCCCGGATAATCCGGGCGGGGCTTTCGGCCTACAACGACCGAATCAGTTGCAGTGATCATCAATCCACAATTGCTACACGAAGCACTTCCAACTGGTAATCCGCGTCAGGAGCGACTATTATAGTCGTAGTTTTGGCGTACGCGTAGATCCGTGTGGGAGGTGATCATGCATGATCACCGCCCGACAATCTCGGGCCGCGCGGGCGTTGCTGGGTTGGACGCAGGAGACGCTCGCTGACAAGGCCCGTGTATCCCTCACCGCGCTGAAGCGCCTCGAGTCCGAGAACGGCCTCGACGTGTTTGAAAGTACGCGCGATGAAGTCAGGCGGGCATTCGAAAGTGATGTTGGTTCATGGAAAAAGCGAGACCTGACGGCCAACAGATCGCGGCGCTACACCCTCGACCCGCGCGTGAGCCTTGTGCGGACCTTCCGGTCAAATCATCGTTAACAATTCCCTCCAGCATGGTTACATATCGCCATCGGGGGATGTTGTGATCAAAGACGATTTTCTTGACCAACCGCCAGCAGGAGCAAAGCTCACTGCCTACGACGAAGCGCATCTCAAGCTCTACGTACGGCTACTCGATGCCAACGCGCAAAAGGCCGACTGGCGCGAAATCGTCGAGGTCCTCTTCGGATTCGACGCCGAGGCCGAGCCGGAACGCGCTCTGCTGGTCTACACTGCCCATCTCGAGCGCGCGAAATGGATGACAGAAAACGGCTTTTGCGAACTCCTCCAAGGGCGTTTGCACTGAGGCGATGCACAAACCGCATCACGTTACGGCCACTTCGCTCTTCCCACGCCTCGTTCAACCCGGAATCGTATCCGCTGCATAACTCGCGTTGCAAAATATCACGCGGAGGCGGTGGAGGATGTCCGAAGATGAAAGCTGGCGGTCTGAAGCCGCCTACGACTATATCGACAAGCTGACGCCGGGCGATCTTGCCTGGGAGTTCCTGCGTCGCAACCCTGAATACAAAAAATCCTATCAGGAACTGGTGGCCATCGGGCGGTTGACCGAGGACGTTACGCGGAAATTTGCCGAGCAATGGGGGTTACGATTTCCTCGCCAATCCTCACTACTCGGCGCTGATCCAACCGATTTTCTGGACCCCGCAAACCGATCCGGCGACGGTTCTGCTCACAGGCGGACCGACACCAGCGGGAGCTATCAGCGTCCGGGTTGATGATCTGTACGCCAGCGCCGTCCTCAAGCATGACGCCGACCTGGTCCGGCTCGCAGTCCAAGGCAATTCCTACGATGTTGCCATCTCCGATGCCGGCGACGCCCGGCCCCTCGGCGCCTTCGTCATGTTCGACGAGCTGACGCCGGATCGACTGACCGCCATCGAACGTCTGTGGCTGGCGACGTCCGGCAAGCGTGTTCCGCCCGATCCGCGCATTACGCCTCAGAGACGCCGGCGTGCATGCCAGATGCTCCGTGCCGTCGACGCGCGGCAGGGCGGTGCCGCCTATCGCGTGGTCGCTCAGCATCTTTTCCCCCGACACGAAACCGACGCTGCAAGCTGGGTTGGCGACCCAATCCGGGAAATTACCATCCGTCTTGCGCGTGACGGCACCAAGCTAGTCCTGGGCGGCTACCGCTCGCTGCTCCGCCGGCCGCGCCGCGGCCGCTGACACCCATCGCGAGTGTCGTTCTTAAATCCTTAACTTCGACATCGTCCGAGGCGCCATCTTCACGCCACCGTGCTCGCAACCCGCCGCTCGTTCGCAGCGGCCATCAGCGAGACCACGGAGGTTCGATCATGTCCGAAACAGCCGCCAATATACCGCCACGCTATCTCAGGACGCAGGAAGCGGCGCGCTTTCTCGGTCTCTCCGAGCGCACCCTCGAAAAGCACCGGACCTACGGCACCGGCCCGACCTATCGCAAGCTCGGCGGTCGCGTCGTCTATGCGGTGGAAGACCTCCAAGCCTGGGCGAACCGGGGTCTCGTGACCTCCACCTCCGATCCACGCGCAGGCACTGTTCTGCCCGCCAAGCGTCAGCCGAAATCTCCCGCCACCGCCGGCGGGCGCTTTCCTCGCTGAGACGACGCGCCATGTCGTCCCGCCACCCGCATCGCGATGAGCGTGCGCAGCTCGATCTGTTCCGGGCGCTGCCCGGCGATCTTGCGCCCCGCGATGCGCAGGACCTCATGGCCTATCCGTTCTTCTCGCTCGCCAAATCGAAACGTCTCGCGCCGATCGATTTCAAGGCAGGCTCTGTGAAGATCCGCGTCGAAGCGGTCGCCGAGCATGGCATGGCGACGATCTGGGACGCCGACGTCCTGATCTGGGCGGCCTCGCAAATCGTCGAAGCGCGCGACCTCGGCCTGCGGCCGTCGCGGCTGATGGCGACCACCCCCTATGAAATCCTCAACTTCATCGGCCGCGGCGTGTCGCTGCGCGACTACGACCGCCTCAAGGCCGCGCTCGACCGGCTTCAGTCGACCACGGTGGCGACCTCGATCCGCCAGCCGACAGAGCGGCGGATGCACCGCTTCTCCTGGATCAACGAATGGAAGGAACGCGCCGATCATCGTGGCCGGCCGCTCGGCCTCGAGCTGATCGTGCCCGATTGGTTCTACGGCGCCGTGCTCGACGACGCCCTCGTGCTCACGATCGACCGCAACTATTTCGGTCTGACCGGAGGGCTGGAACGCTGGCTCTATCGCCTCGTGCGCAAGCACGGCGGCAAACAGGAGTTCGGCTGGAGCTTCGACTTTCCGCATCTCCACGCCAAGTCGGGCGGCCTCTCGCCGCTCAAGCACTTCGCCTACGACCTGCGCGAGATCGTGCGCCGCCAGCCGTTGCCCGGCTACCGGTTGACCGTCGAGCACTGCGTCGGCGGTCCCGAAATCCTGTCCTTCGCGCCGACTGATCCGGATGCCCTCGGCATCCCGCGCCGTCGTCGCCGCGCCAAATCTCACCCTGGGGATAAGCTGTGAATAGTCTCGTGCTATCAGGGACCGGCACTATCGTGCCATCGGGGACCGGACTCTCGTGCTATCGGGGACCGAAATCGTCGATTCATCGCGCTGAATCAGCAGCTTGCGAGCCCCGTAACTTATCTAACCTAGATTCCTACGGAATCTTTCTAACGCGACCGCGCTTTTCGGCCGCTGTGGACGAGTCCCCGATCGCCGGGAGACCGTCATGATCGTCGCGCTGCTCAACCAGAAGGGCGGCGTCGGCAAGACGACGCTCGCCCTGCACCTCGCTGGCGAATGGGCTCGCCGTGGACAGCGCGTCACGCTCATCGACGCCGATCCGCAGGGTTCGGCGCTCGACTGGTCGCAACAGCGCAGCCGGGAGGGGCTTGAGCGGCTGTTCGGGGTCGTCGGCCTGGCCCGCGACACGCTCCACCGTGAAGCGCCGGAGCTGGCCCGCGACGTCGATCACGTCGTTATCGACGGACCGCCGCGCGTCGCCGGGTTGATGCGCTCGGCGCTTCTCGCCGCCGACCTCGTGCTGATCCCGGTGCAGCCGTCGCCGCTCGACGGCTGGGCGTCGGCCGAAATGCTCGCGCTGCTCGGCGAGGCGCGCATCTATCGCCCGCAGCTCGCCGCGCGCTTCGTGCTGAACCGCTGCGCTGCTCGCACAGTCCTGGCGCGCGAAACCGCCGAGACGCTGGCGGATCAAGACCCGCCCTTGCTCTCGACCACGATCGGCCAGCGCATCGTCTTCGCAGATGTCGTGCAGACGGGCCGGCTCGCCGCCGAGCAGGACGAGGATTGCCCTGGTGCGCGCGAGATCGCCGCGCTCGCGGCGGAAGTCGCGGGGATCGGCGCATGAGCGAGCGGTCCCCGAAACGCAGCTTCGCGGCGCGTCCCGCCGATCCCGAAGACTGGATCAAGGCGCCCGACCGCCACGCCGCTCGTGGCCAGGCCGCCGAGGACTTCTCGGCCCGGCTGACGATCGACGTCACCACGGACATGCGCGGCCGGATCAAGATCGCCGCCTTCCAGCGCGGCCAGACCGTCGCCGACATGCTGCGCGCGCTGTTCGAGCGCGAATTTCCATCCCCGCCAGGAGAAGGACAATGACCGGCCTTGTCGCCGCGCCAACGCGCGTCGGCCGTGCTGCCGCCGAGCCGCCGCCCGAAGCTTTCACTCAGATCGAACTCGTCTGGATCGAGAAACAGACGGAGCACTGGATTCGCTTCGGTCGCGAGCGGCGTGAGCAGATCCTCGACCGCCGCCGCCGCATCCTCTTCTTCCCTCCCGGCAACGTTCTCGCGCTGGTGCGCTGGGCGGCGAACGAGCATGGCACCGTGCTCTCGCGCCTCGACATTCTGCGCACGGTTGATCCCGGCGCGGCGTGCCAGACCGTCCCGACAGTGACGCCCGGCGCAGAGGTTCTGCTGCACGTCGATGGCTGGCCGAAGGTGGAGCGACTGCTCCACCTGATCGATGCGATCGAGGCGCGCGGCATCGATCTGATCGAGGTCTCACCGGACCATTGGCGCCACGTCCACAACCGGATGACCGTCGGCGAAACACCGCGCGCATACGGTCTGCGCCAGCATCGCGCCTTTCTCCTGCGCCGGGAGATCGGCGCATGACCCGGCTCTCCTACGCCATCATCACGACGGCGGCGGTGTCGCTTCTCGGCGTGGCATCCGTCGCATCGTTCGCGCCGAAGCTGGTCTGGAACGCCTCCGCCAGCACGCCGGTCGGCTTCTACATGATCGCGGATGCTGGGCCGGTCGAGGTGACCGATCTGGTCGCTGTGGACGCCCCCGAACCACTCGCCACTTTCCTGTCCGATCGCGGCTACCTGCCGCGCGGCGTGCCGCTTCTGAAGCGCGTCGCAGGGCTTCCGGGACAGCGCGTCTGCCGGACCGGGCTCGCCATCACCGTCGACAGCGTGCCGATGGGCGACGCCCTCGTTCGCGATCGTCGTGGTCGCTGGCTCCCCGTGTGGCAGGGCTGCCGGCTGGTCGCGGACGGCGAGCTGTTCCTGATGAACTGGCAGGTCCGCGACAGCCTCGACGGTCGCTACTTCGGATCGCTTCCGGCCACCGCCGTGATCGGCCGGGCGACCCCTCTCTACACCGACGAGGACGGCGATGGCCGCTTCGTCTGGCGCGCGTCGACGCGGTGACGGCGCGCCCATGACCCAGTCCACCGCAATCTGAAGGAGACGACCCATGCCCGTGATCGGACAATTCATACGCGAGAACGATGGCTTCATCGGCCATCTGACGACGCTGTCATTGCATCAGGACATCATCATCGTCGCGGCCGAGCGCTCCGATGCAGAGAACGCGCCGGACTTCCGCGTCCATGTGCTCGACACCATGACCAACGAGACCGGAGCGGAAATCGGCGCCGGCTGGAAGCGCACCGGCGAGAAGGCCGGCGACTACGTCTCGCTGCAACTCGACGACCCGACCTTCGACCATCCGATCCGCGCCAACCTGTTCCAGTCGGCCGACGACAAGTCCGCCTGGGGTCTGCACTGGAATCGCCCGCCGAAGCGCGGCGAGCGGGACTGAACGATGCTCGCCCCGCGCATCCAGCCTGCCGTCGGAGGGAGTATCTCCCTCCGACGTGCAGCGCTCCTTCTCCTTTCCGGCCTGATCCTCGCCGCATCGGGCACAAGCCCTGCCAACGCGCAACAGGCGCCGGTCGAGCGGCCCTCGCGCGGCGATCCCTATGGCGCTTACATCGCCGAGGCCGCGCAGAGATTCGGCATTCCAGAAACGTGGATTCGCGCCGTCATGCGCGTCGAAAGCGCAGGCGATGTGCGCGCCATCTCTTCGGCCGGCGCGATGGGCCTGATGCAGGTCATGCCCGCCACCTGGGCCGAACTGCGCGTCCGCCATCGGCTCGGCGGCAATCCCTACGATCCGCGCGACAACATCCTGGCCGGCGCTGCGTATCTGCGCGAGATGCACGACCGCTACGGTGCGCCCGGCTTCCTGGCGGCCTACAATGCCGGCCCCGGTCGCTACGAAGAGTATCTCGCCGGCCGCCCATTGCCGGCTGAAACGCGCGCCTATGTCGCGACGCTCGCTCCCATTGTCGGCGGCGGTGACCTTACCGGCCCCGTCACGGTGGCGGCGGCCGATCCGCTGGCCTGGACGCGGGCGCCGCTCTTTGTTGTGCAGTCGGCTGGCAGTGGACCTGCGGCGCCGGTGCAGTCCGAAGACGAGCCCGATGCCACCACCACGGCCGCCCCGGAGCGCGACCACGGCACGGTGGCTTCCCGCACCGATGGCCTTTTCGTTGTCCGCAATGTCTCCGGTGGCCCGCGATGACCGCGTTCGCACCCGTTCGCATTGTGGCGTGGTCTGGCGGACGAAGGGCGGTCCGGAGAGGAGGAGCAGCCAGCACAACCGCACGATGGCGAGATAAAAGCGCGCGATGTGCGGCTTGGTGCGGTCGTGTGTTTTCAGTGAATTATGGCGCATCTGCGCGAGGTGCGCCTGATTGGCGCAGCCTGCGCATTCGCCGTTCCGCCAAGGATTTCCGCGCGATTGCGCGATGTGCGGGGCCTCGGCCATGAGCGGCGAGGACGATTTCCGCATCCGGCCTGGCCGCATCCGCTCGACCCGCGCTCAAGCTGCACGGCCCTTCATCGCCCAAGCGCTCGCGGCCGCACAGCGGGCCGGCGGCCGCGTCTCGCGCTCTGGCCAGATCAGCAAGGGCAACCGCTCGCGGTTCGGGCGCGGGCACCGCGCGACGGTGCAGGCCAATCGTCTTCTCACGAGCCGATCGCGCAACACGGTCATCAAGACCCGCGTCGTCCGTCATAGTGCGCGGGCCGCGCCGCTCGCGTCCCACCTGAGCTATCTCCGCCGCGAGGGCGTCACCCGGGATGGGGAGAAGGCCCACCTGTTCGGCCCCGAGACCGAGGACGCCGATCCGAAGGCCTTTGCCGAGCGCACCCAGGACGACCGGCATCACTTCCGGTTCATCGTCTCGCCCGAGGACGCGACGGAGATGTCCGACCTCAAGACCTTCGCACGCGAGTTGATGGGTCAGATGGAGAAGGACCTCGGCACCAAGCTCGACTGGGTCGGCGTCGATCACTGGAACACCGACAATCCCCACGTCCACATCATCCTGCGGGGTCGGACGGACGACGGCCAGGACCTCGTGATCTCGCGCGACTACATCAAGGAAGGCATGCGCGCCCGCGCGCAGGATCTCGTCACCCAGGAGCTGGGGCCGCGCACGGACCACGAGATCCGCCGCAACCTTGAGCGACAGGTCGGCGCGGAGCGCTGGACCGATCTCGATCGCCAGATCGCCCGCGACAGCTACCGCTCCGGCGTCGCCGACCTCGCGCCACATCCCGATCGCCAGCCGGACGAATTCCACGCGATGAAGGTCGGCCGGCTGCGTAAGTTGGAGACGCTTGGCCTCGCGGATCAGGTCGGTCCCGGCGAGTGGATTGTATCCGAGAATGCCGAAAAAACACTGCGCGCGCTCGGCGAGCGCGGCGATATCATCAAACGCATCCACCGCGGACTGACCGAACGCGGCATAGAGCGCGGCGCCGCGAGCTATGTGCTCGCCGGCGAGAGCATCGACGATCCTGTTATCGGCCGGTTGGTCGATCGCGGTCTCGACGACGAACTGAAGGGTACGGCCTATGCCGTGGTCGACGGCACCGACGGGCGCACCCATCACATCAAGTTTTCCGATCTCGATGCCGCCGGCGACAGCGCGCCGGGTTCGATCGTCGAGTTGCGCAAGTTCGACGATGCACAGGGACGCCGCCGCGTCGCTCTCGCCGTCCGCTCTGATCTCGACATCGAGCGGCAGGTTCATGCGACCGGCGCAACCTGGCTAGACCGGCAGGCCATCGCCCGCGAGCCGGTTGCGCTCGGCGGTGGCGGCTTCGGAGCGGAGGTGTGCCAGGCGATGGACCGCCGCGCCGATCATCTCATCAACCAGGGGCTCGCTGAGCGGCAGACGCGCGGCGTCAGCTTCTCGCCGGGGCTGATCGAAACCTTGCGCCAGCGGGAGGTCGAAGCGCTCGGCGAGAAGCTTGCGGCCGAGACCGGCCGGCAATTCTCGAAGGCCGCAGCGGGCGAGTATGTGGCGGGCACCTATCGCCAGCGCTTTGCGCTCGCGTCGGGCCGCTTCGCCATGATCGACGACGGCCTCGGCTTCCAGCTCGTGCCCTGGTCGCCCTCCCTCGAACGTCAGCTCGGCCAGCACGTCTCCGGCGTCTCGCGGGGAGGCGGCGGCGTCGATTGGAGCTTCGGCCGCAATCGCGGCCTCGACATGTAGCCCAAGCAAGAAAGGAGTGCCCGCCATGTCGGCGACCAAAATCCTCTGGGGCCAGATCCTCACCGTCTTCCTGATCGTGCTGATGACGACCTGGGGCGCAACGCAATGGACGGCCTATCGTCTCGGCTTCCAGCCTCAGCTCGGCGTGCCGTGGTTCGAGCTCGCCGGATGGCCGATCTACTATCCGCCGGCTTTCTTCTGGTGGTGGTATTTCTACGACGCCTATGCGCCGCCGATCTTCGTCGAAGGCGCCTATATCGCCGCATCCGGCGGCTTCATGTCCATCGCCGTCGCCATCGGCATGTCCGTGTGGCGGGCGCGTGAGGCGAAGAACGTCGAGACCTACGGCTCGGCTCGATGGGCGCGGCCGGATGAGGTGAAGGCCGCCGGCCTGCTCGGTCCGGACGGCGTCGTACTCGGCAAGCATGAGCGCGAGTACCTTCGCCATGACGGTCCGGAGCATGTGCTGTGCTTCGCGCCGACCCGTTCCGGCAAGGGCGTGGGCCTAGTTGTGCCTTCGCTATTGACCTGGCCGGGCTCGGCGATCGTTCACGACATCAAGGGCGAGAACTGGACGCTGACCGCCGGCTATCGCGCCCGCCACGGCCGCGTGCTGCTGTTTGATCCGACCAACTCGAAATCCGCGGCCTACAATCCGCTGCTAGAGGTTCGGCGTGGCGAATGGGAAGTCCGCGACGTGCAGAACATCGCCGACATCCTTGTCGACCCGGAGGGCTCGCTCGAGAAGCGAAACCACTGGGAGAAAACATCCCACGCGCTCTTGGTCGGCGCGATCCTGCACGTCCTCTACGCGGAGCGCGATAAGACCCTGGCCGGCGTCGCCGCCTTTCTGTCCGATCCCAAGCGGCCGATCGAGTCGACCCTCGCAGCGATGATGAAGACGGCGCATCTCGGTGAGGCCGGCCCGCATCCGGTGATCGCCAGCGCCGCGCGCGAGTTGCTCAACAAATCCGACAACGAGCGCTCCGGTGTGCTGTCGACCGCGATGTCGTTCCTTGGCCTCTACCGCGACCCCGTGGTCGCGGAAGTCACCCGCCGCTGCGATTGGCGCATCGCCGACGTGGTCGGCGGGAAGCATCCGACCACGCTCTACCTCGTGGTGCCGCCATCCGACATCAACCGGACCAAGCCGCTGATCCGCCTGATCCTGAATCAGGTCGGGCGCAGGTTGACCGAGGATTTGCAGGCGAAGGGCAACCGTCACCGTTTGCTGCTCATGCTCGACGAGTTCCCGGCGCTCGGCCGGCTCGACTTCTTCGAGAGCGCGCTGGCGTTCATGGCGGGCTACGGCCTGAAGGCATTTCTCATCGCCCAGTCGCTGAATCAGATCGAGAAGGCCTACGGCCCAAACAACTCGATCCTCGACAACTGCCATGTGCGCGTGAGCTTCGCGACCAACGACGAGCGTACCGCCAAGCGCGTTTCGGACGCGCTCGGCACCGCCACCGAGATGAAGGCGATGAAGAACTATGCCGGCCACCGGCTGTCGCCCTGGCTCGGCCATATGATGGTCTCCCGCTCGGAAACCGCGCGGCAACTTCTCACGCCAGGCGAGATCATGCAGCTCCCGCCTTCCGACGAGATCGTCATGGTCGCCGGTATCCCGCCGATCCGAGCGAAAAAGGCTCGCTACTACGAGGATCGTCGGCTTCAGGAGCGCGTCCTCACGCCACCCGCACTCACGAAGCCCACCAGCGCTCGCGCCGACGATTGGAGCGCGCTGGCTTTGCCCGAACGCCCGGTGCTGACCACGCCCATCGCCGCGGATGACGTGGCCGATGACGATCCGACGGACTCCGAACGCCGCCATCAGCCCGAACTGAGCCGCACGAAGACGGTCGAGCGAAAGCCGGTGATCCAAAACGAGTTCGAGATCGATCCCCGGGATGACGTCGAAGAGGATGCCGCCCGCCTCCGCCGTATGACGCAGACCATGCGGCAGGTCGCTCGCCAGGCCTCGCTCGATCCGGGCGACGGCATCGAACTGTAGGAGGCGCCGGTGATCAAGCCTCCAAAGAAGCAACGCCTCTCCGTCTATCTCGAACCGGATGTCATGAAGGCGCTAGCAGCGCACGCCGCGCGGCGCGACCTGTCCCTGTCGCTCGTCGCCGAGGCCGGCATCGCGTCGTTCCTCTCGCCAGACGCCGCCGAACGGCAGGAGGCAGCGACGACGAAGCGCCTCGATCAGCTCGACCGGCGCATGGCGCGCATGGAGCGCGACCTTGGCATATCGGTCGAGACGCTCGCAGTGTTCATTCGCTTCTGGCTGACCTCCAATCCGCCGTTGCCGGAGCCAGCGCAGATCGCGGCACGCGCCAAGGCGGGGGAACGCTACGAAGCCTTCGTGACGGCCCTCGGCCGCCGACTCGCACACGGACCGAAGCTCAGGCAGGAGATTTCGGAAGATATCCCGCCCGCGCGCGACGCGGAATAATCACTGATCTACGCTACACAAGTAATCGGACGTTCCGCCGTTTCCCTGTCTTTGTACGCCACAGTACGACTGCCACACGATGGTTGTTGTCAGGCCATGATTTCTGCCTCTTCTACTCATCCCCGATCCAGGGCCGCGCATCGCGGACCCGCAAGAGAACGGGGACGACGTGGCGGCAACTCACCAGAAATCGGAGGCGGTCCTTCGCGGTGCGCGCATGCTGCGCACGGCCCTCGGGCCGGCGATCGCCACGTTTCTGGAAGATTCCGCGATCGTCGAGGTGATGCTCAACCCCGATGGGCGGCTCTGGGTCGACCGTCTCTCCGAAGGACTCTCCGATACGGGTGAGCGGCTGTCGCCGTCTGACGGCGAGCGGATCATCCGGCTAGTCGCACACCACGTCGGCGCCGAGGTTCATCCCGGCGCCCCGCGTGTCTCGGCCGAGCTGCCCGAAACGGGGGAGCGGTTCGAGGGGCTATTGCCCCCGGTCGTGTCGGCGCCCGCCTTCGCCATCCGCAAGCCCGCGGTCGCGGTGTTTACGCTCGACGACTACGTCGCCGCAGGCATCATGCAGGCTGATCAGGCCGAGGCCCTGCGTATCGCGGTCGGCGAGCGGCGCAACATCCTCGTCGCCGGCGGGACCTCAACCGGCAAGACCACGCTCACCAATGCACTGCTCGCCGAAGTCTCGAAGACCTCGGACCGCGTCGTCCTGATCGAGGATACGCGCGAGCTGCAATGCGCCGCGCCGAACCTTGTCGCGATGCGCACCAAGGACGGCGTCGCCTCGCTCTCCGATCTCGTCCGCTCTTCGCTGCGCCTGCGCCCCGACCGCATCCCAATCGGCGAGGTACGCGGCTCCGAAGCGCTCGACCTCCTGAAGGCCTGGGGGACGGGCCACCCCGGCGGCGTCGGCACCATCCACGCCGGCACTGCCATCGGCGCGCTGCGCCGCATGGAGCAGCTCATCCAGGAAGCGGTCGTCACCGTCCCGCGCCCGCTGATTGCCGAGACGATCGATCTGGTCGCCGTGCTTTCGGGCCGGGGCGCGTCGCGCCGCCTGGCCGAGCTCGCCCGCATCGAGGGCCTCGGCCCCGACGGCGACTACCGCGTCACCCCCGCAAGCCAGCCCCTCACAGGAGACCCGTCATGATCAAGCACGCCCTGCGCATCCGCCACAATATCGCGACAGCCGTATCCGTCACCTTCCTCACGCTCGCGCTTGCGCCGGCCGCCCACGCCTCCGGTTCCTCCATGCCATGGGAAGCGCCACTTCAGTCGATCCTTGAATCGATCGAGGGGCCGGTCGCCAAGATTATCGCCGTGATGATCATCATCATCACCGGCTTGACGCTGGCCTTCGGCGATACCTCGGGCGGCGCGCGCAAGCTGATCCAGATCGTTTTCGGCCTGTCGATCGCCTTCGCCGCATCGAGCTTCTTCCTGTCCTTCTTCTCGTTCGGCGGAGGGGCGCTCGTCTGATGGCCAATGGTGTCGACCACGGCGGTGAACTGCCGGGCTTCTCAGTCCCGGTTCACCGGGCGCTGACCGAGCACATCCTGCTCGGCGGCGCCCCGCGCTCGCTTGCCATTCTCAACGGTACGCTAGCAGCCGCGCTCGGCCTCGGTCTTCGCCTTTGGCTGGTCGGCCTGGGCCTTTGGGCCGTCGGGCATTTCGCCGCCGTCTGGGCAGCCAAGCGCGATCCGCAGTTCGTCGACGTCGTGCGCAAACATCTGCGCATCCCCGGCCACCTGTCGGTGTGAGGAGGAACGACGATGATGAACCTCGCCGAATATCGCGACCGCAACACCCGGCTCGCCGACTTCCTGCCCTGGGTCGCTCTGGTCGGCGAAGGGATCGTGCTGAACAAGGACGGCAGCCTGCAGCGCACCGCGCGCTTCCGTGGCCCCGACCTCGACAGCGCCGTGCCGGCCGAGTTGGTCGCCGTCGCGGGACGGCTCAACAACGCCTTTCGTCGCCTCGGCTCCGGCTGGGCGATCTTCGTGGAGGCGCAGCGCCATGGCGCGGCGACCTATCCGGCCAGCATGTTCGCCGACAGTGCATCCGCCCTGGTCGACGCCGAACGCAAGGCCGACTTCGAGGAGGCCGGCGCGCATTTCGAGTCCAGCTACTTCCTGACCTTCCTCTACCTGCCCCCGGCCGAGGACGCCGCGCGCGCCGAGACCTGGCTCTACGAGGGCCGCGATCATGCCGGCGTCGACGCCCACGAGATCCTCCGCGGTTTCGCAGACCGCACCGATCGCATCCTCCAGCTCATCGACGCCTTCATGCCGGAATGCGCGTGGCTCGATGACGGCGAGACGCTGACCTACCTGCATTCGACCGTCTCGACGAAGCGGCATCGTGTCCGCGTGCCCGAGACGCCGATGTACCTCGATGCGCTGCTCGCCGATCAGCCACTGACCGGCGGGTTGGAGCCCCGGCTCGGCGACGCCCACGTCCGTATCCTCACCATCGTTGGCTTCCCGACCGCGACCACGCCCGGCATTCTCGACGAACTGAACCGCCTAGCCTTTCCCTATCGCTGGTCGACGCGGGCGGTCCTGCTCGACAAGACCGACGCGACCAAGCTGCTCACCAAGATCCGCCGCCAGTGGTTTGCCAAGCGCAAGTCGATCGCCGCCATTCTCAAGGAGGTAATGACCAACGAGGCTTCGGCACTGGTCGATACCGATGCGGCGAACAAGGCGGCCGACGCCGACATGGCGTTGCAGGAGCTTGGCGCCGACTATGCCGGCCAGGCCTATGTCACCGCGACGATCACGGTCTGGGACGACGATCCGCGCATCGCCGCCGAGAAGCTGCGCCTGGTCGAGAAGGTCATTCAGGGCCGTGACTTCACGGCGATGGCCGAGACCATCAATGCCGTCGACGCCTGGCTGGGCTCATTGCCCGGCCATGTCTATGCCAACGTCCGCCAGCCGCCCATCAGCACATTGAATCTCGCTCACATGATCCCGCTGTCGGCGGTGTGGGCGGGACCGGAACGGGACGAGCACTTCGATGCACCCCCACTGCTTTACGGCAGAACCGAAGGCTCGACCCCGTTCCGGCTTTCTATCCATGTCGGCGATGTCGGCCATACTCTGATCGTCGGCCCCACGGGCGCTGGCAAATCCGTTCTGCTCGCGCTGATGGCGCTGCAATTCCGGCGCTATCCGCAATCCCAGGTCTTTGTCTTCGACTTTGGCGGATCGATCCGCGCCGCCGCACTCGCCATGCGCGGCGACTGGCATGATCTCGGCGGCGGACTGACCGAAGGCGCTGACGAAAGCGTGTCGCTTCAGCCGCTGGCTCGGATCGACGATGTCGCCGAGCGGGCCTGGGCCTCCGACTGGCTGATCGCGATCCTGGGTCGCGAGAGCGTAGCGGTCACGCCCGAGGTCAAGGAGCATCTCTGGTCGGCGCTATCGTCGCTGGCCTCCGCGCCAGTCAGCGAACGGACCCTGACAGGCCTGTCGGTTCTCCTTCAGTCCCACGACCTGAAACAGGCGCTGCGACCATACTGTGTTGGCGGCCCCTATGGCCGGCTGCTCGACGCCGAGGCCGAGCATCTGGGCGAGGCCAATGTTCAGGTCTTCGAGACCGAAGGCCTGATCGGCACCGGTGCCGCCGCCGCCGTGCTCGCCTATCTCTTCCATCGCATCGAGGATCGCCTCGACGGCCGTCCGACGCTGCTGATCGTCGACGAAGGCTGGCTCGCGCTGGACGACGAGGGGTTCGCCGGCCAGCTCCGTGAATGGCTGAAGACGCTGCGCAAGAAGAACGCGAGCGTCATTTTCGCCACCCAATCGCTCTCGGACATCGACGGCTCGGCGATCGCGCCGGCCATCATCGAGAGCTGCCAGACCCGCATCCTGCTCCCCAATGAACGCGCGATCGAGCCGCAGATCACCGCCATCTATCGCCGCTTCGGCCTCAACGATCGCCAGATCGAGATCCTCGCGCGAGCGATGCCTAAGCGCGACTATTACTGCCAGTCCCGCCGCGGCAACCGGCTCTTCGAGCTGGGTCTGTCGGACGTGGCGCTGGCGCTCTGCGCCGCCTCGTCGAAACAGCACCAGGCTTTGATCGCCGAGGTTCACGCCCGCAGCGGCACAGACGGCTTCCTCGCCGAGTGGCTCGGCGAAAACCGGCTCGGCTGGGCCGCCGATCTCATCGCCGACCTCACCAACGTCATCCCCCAAACCGATCCGGAGGCACACCCATGACCCGTTCCATTCGTTCCCGCTCGCGCGCCTTGCGCATGACCGCCGCAATGCTGGCCGCGCCGCTCGCGCTGTCGCCGGTCTTCGCGCCGCCGGCCGCCGCACAGTGGATCGTCTACGATCCGACCAACTACGCGCAGAACGTGCTGACAGCGGCGCGCACGCTTCAACAGGTCAATCAACAGATCACCCAGCTTCAGAACGAAGCGACCATGCTGATCAACCAGGCCCGCAATCTCGCGAGCCTGCCTTACTCATCGATTCAGCAGCTTCAGCAGTCAGTCCAGCGCACCCAGCAGCTTCTGCAACAAGCGCAGGGCATCGCCCTCAACGTCCAGCAGATCGACCGTGCGTTTCAGACCACCTACGGCAACGCGTCGATGTCGGCTTCCGATCAGGCGCTCGTCGCGCAGGCGCGGGAACGCTGGCAGAATACCGTAGGCGGCCTTCAGGACGCCATGCGCGTTCAGGCTGGCGTCGTCGGCAATATCGACACCAACCGCACCGAGATGTCGGCGCTGGTCGGCCAGAGCCAGGGTGCCACCGGCGCGCTGCAAGCGACGCAGGCCGGCAATCAGCTCCTGGCGCTCCAGGCGCAGCAGCTCGCCGATCTCACCGCCGTCGTCGCCGCCAATGGCCGCGCCCAAAGCCTGTCTGATGCCGAGCGGGCGGCAGCGGCCGAGCAAGGGCGCGAACAGCGCCGCCGCTTCTTGACGCCGGGCAGCGGCTACCAACCGGGCAACGCCCGCATGTTCCCGAACGGCAACTGAGGGCACGGCGATGGACGGGAAGATGCTCGCGCGCCTCGGCGCTGTCGCGTTCGTCGCCGTCGCGGTCACCGCGACCGCGATCGAGATGACCCGGAAAGAGGAAGCGCCCGAGACCTGGCCGTCTGGCCGCACGGCGGAGGCGCCGGCCGATCCCCTGCGGGATGCATTGATCCGCTGCCAGGCGCTCGGCGAAGAAGGTCCGCGCGATCCGGAATGCCGCCGTGCCTGGGCGGAGAACCGTCACCGCTTTCTTGCCCCAGGTGCGCGGCCTGCCGAGAGGCTACCGGACATGCCGCCAGCGCCGCGGGACGCTCTCACACCCCAAACGGATCGCAGCAATCCGCCAGCCCTGACGCCCGCCACGCCGATGGCGCCGCCGCAACTCGACCAGACGAGATAGCATCATGGGTGGAACCGGCGTCATCGACCATTTCCTCGAGGTCTTCACCCGCTACATCGACAGCGGGTTCGGGCTGCTCAGTGGCGAAGTCGCCTTCATTGCAACCACGCTGATCGTCATCGACGTGACGCTCGCAGCGCTGTTCTGGAGCTTGGGCGCCGACGACGACATCATGGCGCGGCTGGTGAAGAAGACGCTGTTCGTCGGCGTCTTCGCCTACATCATCGGCAACTGGAACAACCTCGCCCGCATCGTCTTCGAGAGCTTCGCCGGCCTCGGCCTGAAGGCCAGCGGCACCGGCTTCTCGACCGCCGACCTCATGCGGCCCGGCAGGGTCGCACAGACTGGCCTCGACGCCGGTCGGCCGCTGCTCGATTCCATCTCCAGTCTGATGGGGTACTGGTCCTTCTTCGAGAACTTCATCCAGATCGCCTGCATGTTCCTCGCCTGGGCGCTGGTGCTTCTCGCCTTCTTCATCCTCGCAATCCAGCTCTTCGTCACGCTCATCGAGTTCAAGCTCACGACGCTCGCCGGCTTCGTGCTGATCCCGTTCGGCCTGTTCGGCAAGTCGGCCTTCATGGCCGAACGCGTGCTCGGCAACGTCATCTCATCCGGCATCAAGGTCCTGGTGCTCGCCGTCATCATCGGTATCGGCTCGACGCTCTTCTCCGAATTCACCTCAGGATTTGGCGGTGCGACTCCCTCGATCGACGAGGCGATGGCGATCGTCCTCGCCGCGCTGTCTCTGCTCGGCCTCGGCATCTTCGGCCCCGGTATCGCCAGCGGGCTTGTCTCGGGCGGTCCCCAACTCAGCGCCGGCGCAGCCGTCGGCACAGGCTTGGCCGCAGGCGGCATGGTCGCGGCAGGCGTTGGCGCCGTGGGTGCCGCCGCATCCGGCGGTGCGGCCCTTGCTGGCGGCGCCGCTGCTGCCGCTCGTGGCGGCGCGGCGGTCGCCGGTGGCGCTTCCACCGCCTACAGCCTCGGCGCGGCCGGACAGTCCGGCGCGGCTGGTGTCGCTTCCGGTCTCGGCGGCGTTGCCCGCGCAGGCGGAAGCGCTGCTGTCTCTCCGCTGCGTCGGGCCGCATCGCGCGCCGCCGACAGCATGAAGTCCAGTTTCAACGCTGGCGGCAAGGCCGCCTTCGAGGCGACGGGCGGCTCTTCCACCATGGGTTCGATCGGCGGTGATGCCGCCGCTGGCGGCGCGATTCCGGCGGCCGCTGGCGGGCCTCCGGCCTGGGCGCAGCGGATGCGCCGCTCCCAGCACATGACCCATGCCGTCCAGGCCACGGCCCATGCCGTCCGCTCCGGCGACGCCCACGGCGGCGGCTCTTCCGTCAATCTTTCCGAAGGCGATCGCTGATGTTCAAACGACCCTCCACCCATTACGGCAAAGCCCCCGAGCCGGAGACGCCGTATCAACGCGCGGCCCAAGTCTGGGACGAGCGCATCGGCGCCTCGCGCATCCAAGCCAAGAACTGGCGGCTGATGGCCTTCGGCTCGTTGGTTCTCTCCGCCGGGTTCGCCACTGCGCTTGTCGTTCAATCGGCGCGCGGAACCATCGTCCCGTGGGTGGTGCAGGTCGATCGGCTTGGCCAGGCTCAGGCAGTCGCACCCGCCGAGGCGGATTACCGCCCGACCGATCCGCAGATCGCCTTCCACCTCGCGCGCTTCATCGAACAGGTCCGCAGCATTCCCGCCGACGCGATCATCGTTCGCCAGAACTGGCTCCGTGCCTACGATTTCACGACCGATCGCGGCGCGATGGCGCTGAACGACTACGCGCGCTCGAACGACCCGTTCACGCGGGTCGGCCGCCAGCAGGTTGCGGTCGACGTGTCCAGCGTCATTCGCGCCTCGCCCGACAGTTTCCGCGTCGCCTGGGTCGAGCGCCGCTACGAGAACGGCCAGCTCGCCGAAACCACGCGCTGGACCGCGATCCTGACGATCGTCGTGCAGGTCCCCCGCAATGCCGATCGTCTCCGGGCGAATCCGCTCGGCATCTACGTCAACGCCATCAACTGGTCACGGGAGCTTGGGCAATGAAGCCGTCTTTCCGTAAAGCCGGAAATCCGGCTTCACACATCCTCTTATTTCCGTCTCTCCGCAGAGCCGCAATCCCGATGGTCCTGCTGGCGACAACCGCGCTGGCCGGCTGCGCCACCAGCAATCCGCCGCCGGAAATCTCCTACGACAATGCGGCTCCCGCAGTTCAGACGGTCGATCCTCCTGCGCCCGTCACCGTGGTCGAGCTGCCGCGGCCGCTGCCGCTACCCGGCCAGTTGCAGCGCGTGCCGGAGACGCGACGCGCACCCGAACCGGCCAACCCGACGGCGCGCGTCAATCAGGCCAATGAGGCGGCCCGCGTCCAGCCGGTGCGCGACGGCTTCATCAACTCCATGCAGGTCTACCCGTGGGCGCAAGGGGCGCTCTATCAGGTCTATACCGCGGTTGGGCAGATCACCGACATCGCGCTTCAGCCCGGTGAACAACTTGTCGGTGCTGGTCCGGTCGCCGCTGGCGATACGGTGCGCTGGATCATCGGCGACACCGAGAGCGGATCGGGGGCGACGCGCCAGATCCACATCCTCGTGAAGCCAACCCGCCCCGACCTGATGACGAACCTCGTCATCAACACCAACCTGCGCACTTATCACATGGAACTTCGCTCGACCGAGCGGACCTATATGGCCTCCGTCTCCTGGCAGTATCCGCAGGACCAGCTTATCGCGCTGCGGCGGCAGAACGCCGAGGCGCAAGCCGCCCAGCCGGTCGCGAGCGGGGTCGACCTCGCAAACGTCAACTTCCGCTATGCGATCGAAGGCGATCGCGCCCCGTGGCGGCCGCTGCGCGCCTTTGACGACGGCCGCCAGGTCTTCATCGAATTCCCGCGCGGCATCGGACAGGGCGAGATGCCGCCGGTCTTCGTCGTCGGCCCGGAGGGCAACACCTCCGAGCTGGTCAATTACCGCGTGCGCGGGCACCACATGATCGTCGATCGTCTCTTCGCCGCCGCCGAGCTGCGCTTCGGCGCCGGCGACCGCCAGCGGCGCGTCCGGATCACCCGTACCGACGGGAGGCCGACCTCGTGAGCGAGAACCCGCCCCGGAATGAGGAAGTGCCGGACGACGATGCGCAACCGCTGACGGGCGAGCCGGCCAGCGCCGCGCCGATGCGGTTGCGCGCCGATCCGCCGCGCGTGACCCGGCTGTCGCGCAAGGTGCTCGCGGGCGTGGGTCTGGTCGCCAGCGTCGGGCTAGGCGGTGCGCTGATCTACGCGCTCCAAACCCGCGACGGAGGCCGGCCGAACGAAGAATTGTATTCGACGGAAAGCCGCTCGACGGCGGATGGCCTAGCCGGTCTCCCGCGTGATTATAGCGGCGTGCCGCGCCTTGGTCCGCCCCTTCCAGGCGATCTGGGACGGCCAATCGTTGGCGTCCAGGAGCGCGGCCACCCAGTACCGACGCCGAATGTCGCCACCCCGAGTCCTGGCATCAGTCCGGAGGAACAGCGCCGCCTTCATGAGATCGACACCGCTCGCACCAGTCGGCTGTTCTCTGGAACCGAGACCCGCGCCGGTGCGACCGCGGCCGCCCCCGCCATCGCGCCACCGCCAGCGCCGGACCTGGCCAGCCTCGGACTTGCACCACCTCCGGCGACACCTTCGGCGCAGGACCGCCAGAACGCATTTCTCAACGCGGCTGCGGATCGCAGGACGGTTGCGCCCGACCGGGTCGCCGCGCCCGCATCACCGAACATCCTTCAGGCGGGAGCCGTGATTTCCGCCGCTTTGATCACCGGCATCCGGTCCGACCTCCCGGGCCAGATCACTGCTCAGATCACCGAGAATATCTACGACAGCCCGACGGGCCGCATCCTTCTCGTCCCACAGGGCACGCGGGTCATCGGTCAGTACGACAACAACGTTCAGTTCGGGCAAAGCCGTGTGCTGCTCGTCTGGAACCGGCTGATTTTTCCGAACGGCCGGTCGATCGTTCTCGAGCGCCAGCCTGGTGCTGACGCCGAGGGTTACGCAGGCCTGCAGGACGGCGTCGACTATCATTGGTGGGATCTTGCCAAAGCTGCCGGGCTTTCAACGCTGCTCAGCGTTGGCGCCGAACTCGCCGTAGATGATGACGATCGCCTGATCCAGGCGATCCGCAACGGGGGGCAGGACACCATCAATGACGCCGGCCAGGAGATCGTCCGCCGTCAATTGAATATTGCGCCCACTTTGACAATCCGCCCTGGGTTTCCAGTTCGAGTGATCGTCACGCGGGATTTAGTGCTCGAACCCTACGGAGGCTCATGATGGCAAAACTCAAACTTGGCCCGATCGTGGACGAGAAGCCCGTCAAAATGACCGTCGAACTGCCGGCAGCCGTCCACCGGGATCTGGTCGCCTATGCCGAGATCCACGGCCGTGAGACAGGTGGCCCCGCCGCCGATCCCGCCCGCCTCATTGCGCCTATGATCGAGCGCTTCATCGCAACGGATCGGGTATTTTCCAAAGCGCGTCATGCAAAGGTGGGTAACACGTCAGCGAGCTAAGCGGATGCTCTTCAACCTGCCGCCCGCATGTATGTGACTATCATGCCGCCGCGCGGGCTACGGTCAAAAATTGTCGGAGTGCCGGATTGGAATTCCTGGGCGACCAGATCGCGCTACACGGCAAGACTTCGGTGTTACCCGCGATCGGCCGGAACGCCAAACCGGAGAAAGTTGTTCTATCAGTCGATGCCGCGCTTAGCGTCAGTCCGAGCCCGCACGCGACCATAATCATAAGGTTCTCGATTCCGACGTCATGCGATCGAATGTCGGGATGGAAGCCGATACCTGAGAGGTGCTTGATCAGATAATCTTGAATCTCGGGACCCGGACCACCCGTACCAATGATGAAGCGCTCTCGGCGAACGTCCTCCCACGTTAGATCCCGTTTCGCAGCCAAGGGGTGCGCAGAAGGCAACGCAACAAATATGTCCTGATGCCAAAGCTCGAGGACCTCGCATCCCTCAACTCTCGGAACACCGGTGAGAAAGCCAATATCGATGTGTCCACTGACTACTCTGCTGATGGTGCGCTCGGCGGTGCTTTCCTCAAATTGGACGTGAACTCCCTCATGAAGGGACCGGTATTTCTCGATGACACTCGCGAGAAAGTTCGTCGCGAGTGAGACGAATAGGCCGATTCGTAGTTGCCCCCGGCTTCCCCGGGTTACTGATGTGAATGCTTGAACCGCGCGACGAAAAGAGTCGGCTCCAGCGGCAGCCTCACGCAAAAAATTTGCACCTGCCCCCGTCAGCCGCACGCCACCAGTATGGCGTTCAAAGATCGACGCGCCTAGCCGACGCTCAAGCAATTGGACCCGCCGACTAACTGTAGATTGTTGGAGCCCTAGCTCGCCAGCCGCACGGCGGAAGCTGCCTCGTTCCGCCGCCACGAGAGCGCACCGTAAATTGCGAAGATCAAGCGTAAGATCCGGCATTGCTGTCTGCCTTCAATGTGACTGACTCTAGATAATTTGACGGCGAGAAGTCATCCTTGATCATTGCCATCCTCTCAATCCGATACGCGCGTCCGGTCAGTTCCGCCCTGGCGCACAGCGACTAATCGGTGGTCGCGCCATCCACAGACATCGGCGCGAGGCGCGGATCTGTCCCCGATCGTTGGCACGCATTGGACGCTCATCGTCGCAGGCAAAAAAGGGGAAGCTGTAGAGCATCGTGGGCGCTCGCGCGCATCATAGTCGGCTGCCGGAGCACTCATGCGGGGCCTGCAGTCGCAACCCAGCCCCGAAAGGAGAAGGCAGCATAGAAAAGCGCGACATCCGAGAAGCCGGCCTCGCGCAGCAGATCCTCTTCCTCAGCCGGGGAAATGACCGCCGCCAGCCGCGCGACCATCATCTCGCCGGTGGCCGCAGATTTAGACCAATCGAGCTCTGCGCGATCCCCAAAGGCAACCGAGCGCGTCATCCAACTCTTGGGATCGGGCTGCGGCGCGGAATGGTGCGCGATCACCAAGCGGGCGTCCGGATGCAGGCGGCGGCGAATTTCCCGAAGTGTCCGCAGCCGCTCGTTTCTTTCAATAAAATGGAGGGTGAAGAAACACGTCGCGCCATCGAACGGTCCGGCTGGCGCTTCGTCGACCGTACCCTCCAACAGTTCAACGCGGTCGGCGAATGGCGCGAGGGTCAGGTGGGCGAGTTCGAGCATGGCGGGCGAAGGGTCGACGCCCGTGAAGCGCCATGCCGCTTGCGCTTCTGCCATCGCTTTGGTTTCCATCCCACCCCCGGCGGCGACGACGAGGATGCGGGCTGCGGCCAAGGACCGTTCGGCAAGCAGCAGCATCGTCATGCGGTGAAGATCGGCGAGTCCCGGCACCTTGCGCGGAGCATCATCCACGTAGAACGCGACCGTTTCCGGGTTCATGAGGCATGAAGGTTCCTTTGGCATCAAGTCTCGTTCCTACATCCAGTGAGCGATGAGATCGCCAATGCGAACAAGGCTTCAATAAGCGCCCGGACTAGCAATTCAGACGGCGGCGTAGCGTACCGGTCGCAGGGGCATATCAGGCACCCGCGGTCGCGACCCATCCACGGAAAGAAAAGGCGGCGTAGAACATCGCGACATGCGAAAATCCAGCCTCGCGCAATACGTCTTCCTCCTCCAAGGGCGACAGCAACGGCAGGCGTTCGGTCATTACCTTGGCGGTGGCCGCGGCCTTTTCCCAATCGAGCGCGCTGCGGTCGCCGAAGGCAACGGAGCGCGTCATCCAACGCACGGGATCGGGACCGGGGGCCGCATGTTCCGCGACCACCAGGTTCGCGCCCGGTTTGAGACGCTGCCGAATTTCCCGCAGCGTCCGCAGCCGCTCGTCGCGGTCGATATGGTGCAGTGTGAGAATGCACGTCGCGCCATCGAACGGCCCGGCCGGGGCCTGGTCGATCGTGCCTTCCAGCAGCTCGACGCGATCGATGACGGGCGCGAGAGTCTGGCGCGCAAGATCGAGCATGGCGGGTGACGGATCGACGCCAGTGAAGCGCCACGCTGGTTGCGCTTCTGCGAGGGCCTTGGTTTCCATGCCGCCGCCGGCGCCGACGACGAGGATATGCGCTGCACCTGGCGTCTGTTCGGCCAAGAGCAGCATCGCCATGCGATGCAGGTCCGCCAACCCCGGCACCTTGCGCGGTGTATCCTCGGTGTAGGAGGCGATGGCGGTGGGGTTCGCGAAGGGCGAGGTTTTATGCTGCATCATGTGTCCGTTCCGAAAGCGAGGGCTCGATGGATCGCCAGCGCGGCCATGACCCCGTCAGCACAAGCGAAAGTGATGGTATGCCCCATGCGCGTGATGTCGCCGGCGGCGAAGACACCAGCGACGTCCGTCGCCTTCATCTCGTCCACGGTGACAGTTGGTGACCCGAAGGGTCCAACCTCGATCGCGCAGCCGAGCCGTTCAGCCATGTCGCTGTTGAGCCGCCAGGGCGCACCGACAAAGAGCGCGTTCAGCGGCTGCGTGTGACCGCCGCGAAGTCGGACCCCTGACAGGTCCGTCCCTTCGCCGATGAGGTGATCGACCGGCGCGGGCTCGATCGTAACGCCGCGCCGCGCAAGGTTCGCCGACGCGTCCGGATCAATCATGCCGCCGTTGAGGAAGTAGGTCGTCGGCCCCCACTCGGGGATGAGAGTAGCCTGGTGAACCGACATTGGTGACACGTTGAGAACGCCGAGCTGCTTCCCGCTGAACTCGTAACCGTGGCAATAAGGGCAATTTACCACGGACTGGCCCCAACGTTCGGCAAGGCCCGGAAGCTCGGGCAGCATGTCACTGACGCCAAATGCCAGGAGGAGCGTTGCGCCGATCACGGTTTCGCCGTTGGCCAGCGTGACCATGAACCCGTCTTTGTCGCGCGCAGCGTCCGCCGCTTTCTCGTCGACGAAATGCACTGTCGGATAGGCCGCCACCTGCGCACGCATGGCCGCGAGCATGGCTTTCGGATCAGCACCGTCTTGGGCGAAGAACCCGTGGGACGCTGAAGCAAAGCGGTTGCGGGGCGAGCCGGTGTCCAAAACCAGCACGGAGCGGCGAGCGCGGGCTAAATACAGCGCGGCGGACAGCCCTGCGAAGCTGCCGCCGACGATGACGGTATCATATCGCATCATAAGTCTCCCGCGAGGACGACGGGGTGAACCTGATCAGATCCCGGTCGGCCACAGTCATTCGGTCCATCAAGGCAACGTTAACCGTGGCGAAGACGCTGTAGAGAGGGGTGGACATCCTGCCTCCAAGGCATGTAACAGATCGAGCTACATAACGAAATGCGACTCATGTATCTTTCAAAGATACGTATGAGCGTGGATCGTGTCAACGGCGACGAGTGGCTAATTCGGCTAAAGCCAAACATTGCCGAACTGAAGGTACAGGATGAACAGGGACACTCGCCTTTCTGACGTTCTCCATGTCCTACTGCACATGGATCAAGTCGACGAGCCGCTCACGTCCGAAGTTTTAGCACGAAGCATGGGGACCAATCCGGCGGTCTTTAGGCGCACTATGGCAGGCTTGCGCGACGCGGGCTTTGTCCGCTCAGGCAAGGGACATGGCGGAGGATGGCAACTCGCCCGCCCGTTACGCCAGATCTCGCTTCTAGCCGTCTACGAAGCGCTCGGGCGCCCAAACTTTTTTGCCATTGGTAATCGCAGCCAGCATACCGACTGCTTGGTAGAGAAGAACGTGAACGCGATCATGGCGGACACCATGGCCCAAGCCGAAGCTTTGTTTGCTAAACGCTTTGGCGAAATCACACTTGACGAAATCGCGCCGCGTCAGCCCGTATCAGTCTCGGTACACGCCGAAGCGTAACGCCAGAGCCTTCGTCCAAAACATCGATGGCGTCGCGGCACTCCCTTTCGGAACCGGATTTCGAGGGGGTTCGTGTCTTTCCTCGTTTGGACAACCCCCACAAACTCGCAACCGACATCGCCACATGCCTGTGGCGCAGCACCCGCCCGGCAACCCAGCGCCGTCAACGAAAGGCAGCGGAGCCAACCCCGCCTATGTGGCCTCTATGCTATCCGTTTCTTCGACAAATGCCTGGAACGTCTTTCGCGGCGGTGAATGGCGCAGCATGTATGTCGGTGCGGAAGCGTGAGGCATCGGTCCGGGCGCTTAAACATAAGCCCGAAGCGATCCTCTACAGACTACCGCGACGATCAACTCAACACGCGGCGACACGGCCTTGGTCGTGCTGCCAAAGGAGGCGGTGGTGCCAGATAGCAAATTCCTTACGCCTGACGAGGTGGCTGAGCGCTACCGGGGCGGTATCTCGGTTGGAACCCTTCGAAATTGGCGCGCGATGCGTCGCGGCCCGTCCTTCGTCAAAATTGGCAAAGCCGTGCTCTATCCCCTCGACGAGCTTGATGCGTGGGATGAAAAGAATAAGGTGCAGTGCCGTCCCTCCAAGGAACTCGGCGAGCGCAGGGGTGATCAGGCGTGATGGTCACGTTCGGGCATGATCAACCGCCCCCAGTCTCCGGCACCAGTCTTCGTCAGAACTCCATTTATTATATAAGAACCAACGGCTTAGAATACTGCAACGCCTGCTGCACAACCATCCTTCCGGCGATCCGACACCCAGCCAGGCCGACATCGCGATGACACGCGAAATCGCAAACGCCGCCAAGGCCCTGAAAATCGCACTGCACGATCATCTGGTGATCGGCCGCAAAGGCCATGTCAGCTTCAAGGCGATGGGACTTCTGTAAGCCGCGGACCGCACGGAACAGCCGGCCCCTTAAGCTGTCACGCCCCACCAGCCATCATTGTCACGGCCCGGGACTCCGGGCCGCCCAGATGACGTCGCTCACGCTATAGCAGGACTATCTCTATCCATCCTGCGCGAACGCCGCTGACATCACCTGGATGGCCCGCATTTGCGGGCCATGACAGGACGTGGCGGATTTTCAATTTCATACGCGCTCAGAAATTCCTCGGGCGCTCAGAGCAAAAACGGATTCACTGGAATCGCAGTTTCGCTCTACCTCCTTGTTTTGTCGCGCAATTTATCGGAAAACCGCTTCACACTTTTCCGATTGCGCTCAGAAATCTTCCGGCGGCAGGGGCTGGGCCAGGATCTTGTCGATCCGGCGGCCATCCATATCCAAGATCTCGAAGCGCCAATTGTCATAGGTGAAGCTCTCGCCCGCCACCGGCAGATGGCCGAGCCGGGACAGCGCGAACCCCGCAATGGTGTGAAAATTTCCACCCGCCGGGTGCGAAGAAAGCCCCAGCCGGTCGAACGCTTCATAGGCCGGCATCAGACCTTCGATCAGCAGCGAGCCATCCTCGCGCGCGATCACCGAAGGCTCCTCCCCCTCGGTTTCCGGCAATTCGCCCGCCATCGCTTCCAGCAGATCAGTCTGCGTCGCGATGCCTTCGATGCTGCCATATTCATCGACGATGACCGCGATCCGCACCGGCGTTTTGCGAAACATCTCCAGCACGCGGAAGATCGAACTCGCCTCATGCACCATCAACGGTTCGCGCACCGCCGCCAGCGGATCGGCGGGCTTGCCGCTCAACACCTGGGCCAGCAGATCTTTCTTGAGCACGATGCCGAGAAATTCATCGACGCTGCCGTGTCCGATCAGCATCTGTTCGTGGCGGCAGGCGCGCACGGCCTCCAGCATCTCCGCGCGCCCGTCATCGGCATCGATCCATTCAATCTCGGTGCGCGGGGTCATGATATCGCTGATGCGCCGGTCGCCGATGTTCAGGATGCGCACCACCGCATCCTGCTGCTCCGCCTGCAACAGACCGGCCTCCCGGCTTTCCTGCACCAGGAATTTCAGTTCGTCCGGCGAATGCAACACCCCTTCGCCCGCGCCCGAATGCAATCCGAACAGCCGCAGCACACGATTGCCGAGGCCGTTCAGCGCCGCAATCGCCGGGCGCAGCAGAAACCGGAACGCACCCAGCGGGCGCACCACCCAAAGGGCCGTGTCCTCGCTCCGCTGCAGCGCAAGGCTCTTGGGCGCCAGTTCGCCCAGCACGATGTGCAGCGTGGTGATGATGATGAAGGCGATCGCCACCGCGATGGTGTGCGCACCGATGGTGGCCGCAACCTGCGGCAGGAAACCCAGCAGCGGTGCAATCAGATGGGCGAGGGCCGGTTCGCCGATCCAGCCCAGCGCGAGCGAGGAAATGGTGATGCCAAGCTGCGTCGCGGCCAGATTGGCATCCAGATTGTCCACCGCGCGCTGAAGGGCGGTGGCATTGGTGCGGCCCGCCGCGACAAGTTCGGCAACGCGGCTGCGGCGCACCGCGACAAGGGAAAATTCTGCTGCAACGAAGAAGCCGTTCGCGGCTACAAGAACGAGAACCAGTGCGATTCCGATCAGATCGGCAACCCAACTGCCATCGCCGTCCGGCATGATCTCCTCTCTCCCTTTGCGGTGGAACCGCGCCAGGCCTGTATAAGGGGCGGCATCCGGCAGACCTGCCGGGCCGTGTCGCGGCAGGATTGCGGTTTGCCGCCGTCAAGGCAAGCCGCGCCCGGCGTGGAATGACCGGCGCGGAACGACAGAGGGCGGGAATGACAAGTGCGCGGCCTGAGGCTAAAAGACCGCCATGCTGACCCTGACCGACAAGACCCTGCTGCGTGCCGATTCCTATGTGAACGGCGCGTGGATCGCGGCCCGCGAAAACGCGCGCTTCGCCGTCACCAATCCTGCCACCGGCGCGGTTCTGGCCGAGGCCGCCAATTGCGCCGAAGCCGAAACCCGCGCGGCGATCGATGCCGCCCATGACGCCCTGCCCGGCTGGCGTGCCAGAACGGCAAAGGATCGCGCACAACTGCTGCGCAAATGGTTCGATCTGATTCTCGCCAATCAGGAAGATCTGGCGCGGATCATGACCGCCGAACAGGGCAAGCCGCTGGCCGAGACCCGTGGCGAGGTCGCCTATGGCGCCGCCTTCATCGAGTGGTTCGCGGAAGAGGGCAAACGCATTTACGGCGATGTCATCCCCACCAATCAGGCGAACCGCCGCATCATCGTGCTGAAACAGCCGATCGGTGTGGTGGCCGCGATCACGCCGTGGAATTTCCCCAACGCGATGATCACGCGCAAATGCGCGCCCGCGCTCGCCGCCGGGTGCACCTTCGTCGTCAAGCCGGCCGCCGAGACACCGCTTTCGGCCACGGCGCTGGCTGAGCTGGCCCATCGCGCCGGCATTCCGAAAGGCGTCTTCAACGTCATCACCTCGAAACAGGCCTCGAAGGTTGGCATCGAACTGACGCAGAGTCCGAAGGTCGCCAAATTCTCCTTCACCGGCTCCACCGAAATCGGCAAGAAACTGATGGCGCAATGCACCAGCACGGTGAAGAAAGTCTCGCTCGAACTGGGCGGCAACGCGCCCTTCATCGTGTTCGACGATGCCGATCTGGATGCCGCGGTGGAAGGTGCGCTCGCCTCCAAATACCGCAACATGGGTCAGACCTGCGTCTGCGCCAACCGCTTCCTGGTGCAGGACAAGGTCTATGACGCCTTTGCCGAAAAGCTGAAAGCGCGCGTGGCACAGATGAAAGTGGGCAACGGCATGGATGATGGCGTGGTGCAGGGCCCGCTGATCAATATCGCCGCGGTGGAAAAGGTGGAATCGCTGATCGCCGATGGCGTGGCCAAGGGCGCGAAAATCGCACTGGGCGGAAAGCGCCATGCGCTCGGCGGCACTTATTTCGAGCCCACCATCCTCACTGGCGTCACCAGCGATATGGCGTTCGCAAAAGAAGAAATCTTCGGCCCGGTCGCAACCCTGTTCCGTTTCAAGGATGAAACGGACGCAATCCGCCTTGCCAACGATACCGAATATGGCCTTGCCGCCTATTTCTACGCCCGCGACCTCGGCCGTGTCTGGCGCGTGGCGGAGGCGCTGGACTACGGCATAGTCGGCATCAACGAAGGCATCATCTCGACAGAAGTGGCGCCCTTCGGCGGTGTGAAAGAATCCGGTATCGGCCGCGAAGGCTCCAAATACGGCATCGACGATTTCGTCGAGATCAAATATCTGGCTCTTGGTGGATTGGGAAAATAACCGAATGATTCCGCGTTACGCACGGCCTGACATGGTGGCGATCTGGTCGCCCGAAACCAAATTCCGCATCTGGTTCGAGATCGAGGCCCATGCCGCCGATGCGCTGGCAGACCTTGGCGTGATCCCGAAAGAGGCAGCGGAAAAAGTCTGGGCCATGGGCAGCCGGGCCGAATTCAGCGTCGCCCGCATCGACGAGATCGAGCGCGAGGTGAAGCACGACGTTATCGCCTTCCTCACCCATCTGTCCGAAATCGTCGGCCCCGAGGCGCGCTTCGTGCATCAGGGCATGACCTCGTCCGATGTGCTGGACACCTGCCTGTCGGTCCAGTTGCAGCGCGCTGCCGATATTCTGATCCGCGATGTCGATCAGTTGCTGGCCGGGCTGAAGAAACGCGCGTTTGAATACAGGAACACGCCCACCATCGGGCGCAGCCACGGCATCCATGCCGAACCGACAACCTTCGGCGTCAAGCTGGCTGGCTTCTATGCCGAATTCGCCCGCGCCCGCACCCGCCTTCTGGCCGCGCGCGAAGAGATCTCGGTCTGCGCGATATCCGGCGCGGTCGGCACCTTTGCCAATATCGATCCGCGCGTGGAAAGCCATGTCGCGGCAAAACTGGGCCTGACATCCGAACCGGTGTCGAGCCAGGTGATCCCGCGCGACCGCCACGCCGCCTTCTTCGCCACACTTGGCGTGGTGGCGGCCTCGATCGAGCGGCTGGCGACTGAGATCCGCCATCTGCAACGCACCGAAGTGCTGGAGGCCGAGGAATATTTCTCCGAAGGCCAGAAGGGCTCATCGGCCATGCCGCACAAGCGCAATCCGGTGCTGACCGAAAACCTGACCGGGCTGGCCCGCATGGTGCGTGCCTTCGTGACACCGGCGCTGGAGGATGTGGCGCTGTGGCATGAGCGCGATATCTCGCACTCCTCCGTCGAACGCTATATCGGGCCGGATGCCACCATCACGCTCGACTTCGCGCTGGCGCGCGCCACATCGGTGGTGGAGAAACTGATCGTGTATCCGGCGCGGATGCAGGAAAACCTCGACCGCACCCACGGCCTCGTCCATTCACAGCGCGTGCTGCTGGCACTGACGCAGGCCGGCGTCAGCCGCGAGGATTCCTATCGCCTCGTGCAACGCAATGCGATGGCGGCGTGGAACGGCAAGGGTGCGCTGCTCGACCTGTTGAAAGCCGATGGGGAGGTGACGCGCGCCGTCCCGGCCGCCGAGCTCGAAAAGCTGTTCGACCTTTCCTATCACCTGAAACACGTCGATACGATCTTCAAGCGGGTCTTCGGTTAGAGCATCGTCAGGGCTGAAGCGATGCTGCTTCAGCCCTTCTCCACCGCGCCGCCCGATTCCGCCCAATCCTTGAACGCGCCCATATTGTAGACGTTGGGATACCCCATTTCCTTCAGCACCTTGCCGCTGAGCGCCGAGCGGCCGCCGGAGGCGCAATAGACGATGATCGTCTTGTCCCTGGCGAAACTCTTGTCGTGGTAGGGGGAGTCGGGGTCGGCGCGGAATTCCAGCATGCCGCGCGATATGTTGACCGCACCGGCCACCTTGCCGCTGGCCTGCACTTCGGGCCCGTCCCGCACATCGAGAATCAATGTGCCGCCCTTTGCGATCAGTGTTTTTGCTTCGGCCGGGGTGATTTTCGGCACTGCGGCATTCGCGGTTTCCATCATCTGCTTGAGATTTGCGGCCATCGCCTCCTCCTTTGCGGAACCGGCCAACCGGGTTCATGGAATACCCGGCCTTCGGCGATTTCAAGCCGCGGCTTTATTGCGGCAGCGCGAAAGCAACGATCTTGTCGCCGCGTCTGGTGCCCAGCTTCTCGTGCCCGCCAGCCGCGATCACCACATATTGGCGGCCCTTCCAGACATAGGTCATCGGCGTCGCCTGTCCGCCCGCGGGCAAGCGGCCCTTCCACAATTCCTTGCCGGTCTTGGCATCGAAGGCGCGCAGATAATCGTCCATCGCCGCCCCGATGAAGACGAGGCCGCCCGCCGTCACGATCGGGCCGCCCAGATTGGGCGTTCCCGTATTGCCCAGAAAATATTGCGAGAACGGCACCATGTCTTCGGTGGTGCCGAGCGGCACGGACCACAACACCTTGCCGCTGTTCATATCCACCGCGTGCAATTCACCCCATGGCGGCGGATTGCACGGAATCCCGAACGGTGAGGTGAGAACCGCGCGGCGCATGCCATAGCGCACGCCCTTCTGCTGGGAAATCTCGACATCCGGTTCGGCCGCGCGTGCACGCATGAAATCCTGCTGCGGGATCAGCGTGACGAGATGCATCACATTGCTGGTATTCACATAGGCGATGTCGTGACGCGCATCGAAGGCAAGCCCACCCCAATTGGTGCCGCCGCCGGTGAAGGGATAAACGATGGTGCCCTTGACGCCTGGCGGGGTGAAAAGTCCGTCATGACGCGCATTTTTGATCGCGTTGCGGCAGCGGCCGCGATCCCAGAAAGTGAAGCCGAAGGCATCATCCGCCTTGATGCGGTTCGGGGTCAGCGGCTTCGGCGCAACCGGGAATGGCTGCGTCGGTGACAATTCCTCGCCCGGCGCACCGTCCTGCGGCACCTTGCGTTCCACCACGGGAATGACCGGCTTTCCGGTTTCGCGGTCGAGGGTGAAAAGAAGCCCGGTCTTGGTCGGTTGCAGCACCGCATCCACGGTGCGCCCCTTATAGGTCACAGTACCAAGCGTCGGCTGCGCTGGTATATCGTAATCCCATACATCATGATGCACGGTCTGGAACGCCCACACCAGTCTGCCGCTTTCGATGTCGAGTGCCACCACACTGTCGGCATTGCGGTCATCGCCCGGCCGGTTGCTGGCATAGAAATCCGGGCTGGCCGATGAGGTGGGCAGGAAGACAAGCCCGCGCGCTTCATCCACGCTCATCGGCGCCCAGACATTGGCCGCACCGGCCCGCACATGCGCACCGGCAAGCGGATTGAACTGCCATTTCGGCGCACCGGTCATCGCATCGAAAGCGCGCACCGTGCCCGGCACCTCATCCACCCGTTGATTGTCGTCGATGGAGGAGCCGATCACCACCACCCCGCGCGCCACCACGGGGGCGGAGGTGATCTGCATGCCCGCCCGCCTGGTCAACCGGCCGGGATCGAATGTCACCGTGCCGTTCCTGCCGAAACTTTTGACCGGCTTGCCGGTTTTCGCATCCAGCGCAATCAGCCGCCGGTCATTGGTGCCGAGAAAAATCCGCCCGTGGCCCGCCCTGTCGCGCCAATAGGCGACACCGCGGCAATTGTAGCTGTTGGGATAATGCAGGCCGGGATCGATCCTGGGATCGAACGCCCACAGTTTTTTGCCCGTGCCGGGGTCGAGCGCGAACACCGCATCGAACGGTGAGCAAAGATAAAGCCGCCCCTCGGCCAGGATAGGCGTGTTCTCAAACGCGGAGCGTTTGATGTCCGCCTTGTGGCGGCTGAGCGCGCCGGTGGAAAATTCCCATGCCACCCCAAGCTTGGCGACATTGGCGGGTGTGATCTGGCGGGCTGCGGAGAACCGTTGGCCCCCCGCATCGCCGCCATAAGCGGGCCAGCCGTCATCGCCGGCCTGCGCGCCGGCCCGCGCAAATGACAGGGCGCCAAGCGAAAGGGTAGCCGCGGCAGCCGCGGCGAGGGCCCATCTGGCCCACCTCATCGCAGCCACCCCCGCACCGGCGGCTATTCCTTCACTTCGGTCGTCACCTGCTCAACCGCCAGTGCCAGCAATTCCTCCATCTGGCGGCGGATGGCATGGTCGGAGCGCACAACGCTGCGGGCATCGAAATCCTTGCGGATTTTGCGGAAGACATCTTCATCGCCCGCTTCCTCGAAATCGGCCGCGATCACGGATTTGGCATATTCGCCGGCCTCGGCGCCCGAAATGCCCATCTGTTCCGCCGCCCACAACCCGAGAAGCTTGTTGCGCCGGGCCACAACCTTGAAGCGCAGGGCCTCGTCATGGGCCCATTTGGCTTCTTCCGCCTTGCCACGGTTCTTGAATGCCTCGGCCATTTATTAACCTCTTGATTCATATAGAAAAGCTACAGATTACCATCCACCGCCTGGCCCAGAATAGCCGATGCCCCGGCCCTGTGCGACAGTCTGAAGCGCCGCATTGCCGCAGTGCGCCCCCATGCACTAAGTTGGATTGCCGACGGGGCCTTTACGCCCCGTCCTTGCATTTTGGGGGCGCTGGTTTAAGGCCTGCCGGGCCACCCCGCCCTTGAGGATATTCCCATGAAACGCCGCCGCATGATTTATGAGGGCAAGGCCAAAATCCTCTATGAGGGGCCAGAGCCCGGAACCCTCATCACCTATTTCAAGGACGACACCACCGCCTTCGACGCCACCAAAAAGGCCACGATCGAGGGCAAGGGCGTGCTCAACAACCGCATCAGCGAATATCTGATGACCCAGTTGAACGCGATCGGCGTGCCGACCCATTTCGTCAAGCGGCTCAACATGCGCGAGCAACTGGTCAAGGAAGTGGAGATCATTCCGCTCGAGGTTATCGTGCGCAATATCGCCGCCGGTTCGCTGTCCAAGCGCCTGGGTATCGAGGAGGGCACCGCCCTGCCCCGTTCGATCATCGAATATTGCTACAAGAACGATGCGTTGCACGATCCGCTGGTCAGCGAAGAACACATCACCGCCTTCGGCTGGGCCACGCCACAGGATCTGGACGATATCGTCAACCTGACCATCCGGATCAACGATTTCCTCTCCGGCCTGTTCCTGGGCGCCGGCATCAAGCTGGTCGATTTCAAGGTGGAGTTCGGGCGCCTGTGGGAAAACGATTACATGCGCATCGTCCTCGCCGATGAGATCAGCCCCGATTCCTGCCGCCTGTGGGACGTGACCACCAACGAGAAGATGGACAAGGACCGTTTCCGCCGCGATCTGGGTGGGGTGGTCGAGGCCTATTCGGAAGTGGCCAAACGCCTTGGCATCATGCCGGAATCGGTGCAAAGCGAGGCCAGAGGTCCGGTTCTGGTCAAATGAAGGCACGCGTTTTTGTTACGCTGAAAAACGGCGTTCTCGATCCGCAGGGAAAAGCCATCGCCAACGCGCTGCACGGGCTCGGCTTTGCTGGCGTCGGCGATGTGCGCCAGGGCAAGGTGATCGATATCGAACTGGCGGAGCGCGATGAAGCACGCGCCCGCGCCACCCTGAAAGAGATGTGCGAGAAACTCCTCGCCAACACGGTGATCGAGAAATACGAGATCGAGCTTCAGGCATGATCGGAACAATCGCGTTTCACCTCCCCCTTGCGGGGAGGTCGATCCGGGTGAGCGGCGCAAGCAGCGAAAACGGATCGGGTGGGGGTGCGGTTCCATTCTCAGCCCCCCACCCGCTCGCCACGCTCGCGACCTCCCCGCAAGGGGGAGGTGAAAGTGGCTGTCGCCGGAGGCGCGCATGAAATCCGCCGTCATCGTTTTTCCGGCCTCCAATTGCGACCGCGATGCGGCCACGGCCCTGAAACAGCTGACGGGCCAAACCCCGCACATGGTCTGGCACCGGGACAGTGAACTGCCGCAAGTCGATCTGGTGGTGCTGCCGGGCGGGTTTTCCTATGGCGATTATCTGCGCTGCGGCGCGATGGCGAGCCAGTCGGCCATCATGCGCGCAATCAAGGCCCATGCCGATCGCGGCGGCGCGGTGCTTGGAATCTGCAATGGTTTTCAGGTGCTGACAGAAGCACATCTGCTGCCGGGCGCCTTGATGCGCAACGCCAATCTGCAATTCGTCTGCCGTCCCGTGGCGCTGGAAGTGAACGAAACCCAAAGCGCCTTCACCCGCAAATATGAGCACGGGCAGCGCGTGGTGTTCCCGGTCGCCCATGGCGACGGCAATTATTTCGCCGATGACGAAACGCTCAACCGGCTGGAGGGCGAAGGCCGTGTCGCGCTGCGTTATGCGCCGGGCCAGAACCCCAACGGGTCCGCGCGGGACATCGCGGGCATTCTGAACCAGAAACGCAATGTGCTGGGCCTGATGCCCCACCCCGAACGCGTGGTCGATCCGCTTCTCGGCGGCACCGACGGCATAAAACTGTTTCAGGGGCTGCTGGAAACCTTATCCTGAAATCCGGCAGGTCTTTTTGGCAGGGGGGCCTTTCTGAGAGGACGACGAACATGACGACGACGCGCACCATCCTGATCGCCGCCGCAGCCGCCCTGCTGAGCTGGACTGTCGCTTCCGCGGAACCCGCGCCCGCGCCGCCTGCGGCCACACTTCCGGCCGGGCAGTACACGCTCGATCCCGCTCATGCCAGCCTTGTGTTCCACGTCAATCATCTGGGCGTGTCGAACTTCACCTCGCGTTTCAGCAAATTCGACGCGACGCTCGACATCGATCCGGCGCATCCCGAAACCGCCAGGGTCACCGCAACCATCGATCCCGCCTCGGTGGAGATTTTCGGGTCCAATCTCGCCAGCATTCTGAAAAGCGACAAATGGTTCAACGTCGCCCGCTTCCCGCAGATGACGTTCAAATCCACCAAGGTGGAACGGACCGGTGACAAGACCGCCCGCATCACCGGCGACCTGACCTTGCACGGCATCACCCGGCCCGTGGTGCTGGATGCCACCTTCAATGGTGGCTATGGCAAGAACAGTTTCGATCCGGGCGGGGCGCGCATCGGCTTTTCCGCCCGCGGCACCCTCAACCGTTCCCAGTTCGGCCTTGCAGAGGGCATTCCCTCCCCCGGCACCACCATGGGCGTCGGCGATGCGGTACAGTTCCAGCTTGAAGTGGAATTCAGCAGGAAGGATTGAACGGGCGCGGGCGCGGAAACGCCCGCCGGCCGTTTTCCACAAGCCAGGCAGGAACGGGGACTTGGAAAAGGCCAATTAGAGACTATATTCCTTTAATCCTACGGCTCTACGGAGAATCAAGGGCTTACGAGAGGGGGAGGGTCCCCGTTTTTTGAAGGTTCGAATAGACGTGACGCAAGCAAGCCCCATCATCACCCCCGAACTGGTCCGCGAGCACGGCCTTTCCGAAGCCGAATATGGCCGGATCAAACAGCTCCTGAACCGGGAGCCGAGCCTGGTCGAACTCGGCATCTTCAGCGTGATGTGGTCGGAGCATTGCTCCTACAAATCCACCCGCATCCATCTGAAGAAGCTGCCGACCAAGGCCACTCACGTGTTGCAGGGGCCGGGGGAGAATGCCGGGGTGATCGACATCGGCGATGGCGATGCCGCCATCTTCAAGATGGAAAGCCACAATCACCCGAGCTTTATCGAGCCCTATCAGGGGGCGGCCACCGGTGTCGGCGGCATCATGCGCGATGTCTTCACGATGGGCGCGCGGCCCATCGCGATGATGAACGCGCTGCGCTTCGGCGAACCCACACATCCCAAAACCCGTCATCTGGTGAAGGGCGTGGTGGCCGGCATCGGCGGTTATGGCAATTGCATGGGGGTGCCGACGGTGGGCGGCGAGGTGAATTTTCACCGCTCCTACAACGGCAACATTCTGGTCAATGCGATGTGCGTCGGCCTTGCCAGGGCGGACAACATCTTTCTCTCCGCCGCCAAGGGCGCGGGCAATCCGGTGGTTTATATCGGCTCCAAGACCGGGCGTGACGGCATTCACGGCGCCACCATGGCCAGTGCCGAATTCGACGACGCCTCGGACGAGAAGCGCCCCACCGTGCAGGTGGGTGATCCTTTCACCGAGAAACTTCTGCTCGAAGCCTGTCTCGAGTTGATGGCGACCGACGCGATCATCGCCATTCAGGATATGGGCGCGGCGGGCCTCACCTCCTCCTCGGCCGAGATGGGCGACAAGGGCGGCAGCGGTATCGAGCTTGATCTCGATAAGGTGCCCCAGCGCGAAGAGAACATGACGGCCTACGAGATGATGCTCTCCGAAAGTCAGGAGCGCATGCTCGCCGTTCTGAAACCGGGGCGGGAGGCCGAGGCGCAAGCCATCTTCCGCAAATGGGAGCTGGATTTCGCCGTCATCGGCATCACCACCGATACCAAACGTCTGGTGGTGAAGCACAAAGGCCAAGTGGTGGCCGACATGCCGATCACAGCACTTTCCGATGAAGCGCCGGTTTATGACCGCCCCTACGCCGAACGCCCGCCTGCCAGCGGCAACCCCGCTTTTGACGCTGGCAAGCCGCTGCTGGAATCGCTGGTCACGATCATCGCTTCGCCCGATATGTGCTCGCGCCGCTGGGTGTGGGAGCAATATGATCACAGCGTGATGGCCGACACGGTACAGGGGCCGGGCGGCGACGCCGCCGTGGTGCGCGTGCATGGCAGCAACAAGGGCCTCGCCATCACCACCGATGTCAGCCCGCGTTATTGCTTCGCTGATCCTTATGAGGGCGCGAAACAGGCCGTCGCCGAAGCCTGGCGCAACATCAGCGCGGTGGGGGCAAAGCCGCTGGCGGTGACCGACAACCTCAATTTCGGCAATCCGGAAAAGCCGGACACGATGTATCAGATCGTGGCGGGGGTGAACGGCATTGGCGAAGCCTGCCGTGCACTCGACTTCCCGGTCATCAGCGGCAATTGCTCGCTATACAACGAAACCAATGGCGAAGGCATCCTGCCCACACCGGCGATTGGCGCTGTCGGCCTGATGGCGGACGTGCATCGCATGGCCGCAATCGGTTTCAGGCGCGAAGGCGACACGCTGATCCTGATCGGACGCAACCATGGCCATCTTGGCCAGTCGATTTACCTGCGTGAAATCGAAGGCCGGGAAGACGGTGCAGCCCCGCCGGTTCATCTGACGGAAGAAAAACGCCACGGCGATTTTGTCCGCAACCTGATCGAACAGGGCACCGCCGATACCGTGCACGATCTTTCCGATGGCGGGCTTCTGGTGGCGGTGGCCGAGATGGCGATGGCCGGTGGCATAGGCGCAGAACTGGTTGCTGCGCCCGATGCAACGGCGTCGATCCCGTTTTTCTTTGGGGAGGATCAGGGCCGCTATCTGATTGCGGCGGCGGCAGATACCGCCCGGCGCATTGCAGACGCCGCGGAAAAGGCCGGCATCCCCCATGCTTTGATCGGCCGCACGATCAATCGTAAGCTATTGTCCGTGGCAGGCGCTGGCGAGGTAACGCTGGAACGTCTCTCTACCGCACACGAAAACTGGTTCCCGGATTATATGGGCGGTTTGGAACCACCGCCGGTCAATTGACGGGATTTGTTCATGGCGATGTCCGCAGTCGAAATCGAAAAGCTGATCCGTGAGGCTTTTCCCGATGCCGATGTGAAGATCACCGATCTCGCCGGTGACGATAACCATTTCGCGGCTATGGTTTCTTCCGCGGCTTTCAAGGGCAAAACCCGCGTGCAACAACACCAGATGGTGTATGAGGCGCTGAAGGGCCGCATGGGCGGGGAATTGCACGCGCTTTCCCTGCAAACCACACCGAAGGACTAGGCCTGCGCCTTGACCCGGCCCGACCCCGCGCCTAGATCATTTGCATCTGTGGAATTTTACGAAGGCTTCCGCCATGACCGCCCATGACCAGATCGCCAAGGATGTCGCCGAAAACGATGTCGTGCTCTACATGAAGGGCACGCCGGTTTTCCCGCAATGCGGATTTTCCGCCGCCGCGGTGCAGATTCTTTCCAACCTCGGCGTCAAATACAAAGCGGTCGATGTGCTGCAGGACCCCGATGTCCGTCAGGGCATCAAGGAATTCTCCAACTGGCCGACCATCCCCCAGCTTTATGTGAAGGGTGAGTTCGTCGGCGGCTGCGATATCCTGCGCGAAATGTATGAGTCCGATGAACTCGGCCCCTTCCTGACCGGAAAAGGCGTCGCACTCGAAACTGCCTAACCAAAATGGCGTTGCCAGACGGGCGCGATCCGCGACCGCTCTGATAGCACTTCCGCCAGCGCACAGGGCCCCAGTGACCAGCGGCTGAACATCGCCACATAAATATCGGCAGCGGAAAATCCGCATTTCAAAAGCCACGGGCCCGCAATCACATCTTCGATCACGGCGAAGCGTTCGCGCACCCGCGCCCGCGCCTTCTCCCGGATCGCGCCCGCATCCGCACCTACCGGACAGAAGCGTTCGGGATAATCGACGATCTCCACCATCGGGTAGATCTCCGACTGCATATAGGCGATCCAGCGATAGGCCTGCGCGCGCGCCGCACTGCCTGCATCCGGCAGCAGGCCCGCTTCGGGATGACGGTCGGCAAGGGTGAGAAGGATCGCCGCGGACTCGGTCACGATCTCCCCGCCCTCCGGCAATCTCAATGCGGGGATCTTGCCGGACGGGTTGATCGCACGGAAACCGGGCAGCTTCTGTTCATTGCGCTCCAGCGAGATGATCTGGATGGCGTAGCAAACGCCCGCCTCCGCCAGCGCCGCCTCGACCGCGAAGGCGCCCGAACCCTTGTCGCCATAGAGGACGTAGGTCATTGCTCGCATCAATGAAAAAGCCCGGGCAAATAATCACCCGGGCCTTATCAGAAACAAACGCACATCAGCGTGAGTAGAATTCGACCACCAGGCTCGGCTGCATCTGTGCGGCGTACGGCACATCGCCCAGCTTTGGCGTGCGCAGGAACTTCGCTGCCATCTTGCCGTGATCGGCGTCGATATAATCGGGCGTATCGCGCTCAGCACTCTTCGCCGCCTCGATCACCAGCGCCATGTCACGGGCCTTGGCAGTCAATTCCACCAGGTCCCCTTCCTTCACCAGGAAGCTTGCAACCGTCACGCGCCGTCCATTCACCTTCACATGGCCATGGCTGACAAGCTGGCGTGCCGCAAAGGGGGTGGGCACGAACTTGGCCCGGTAGACCACCGCGTCCAGCCGCCGCTCCAGCAGGCCGATCATATTCTCGCCCGTATCGCCCGGCTTGCGCACAGCTTCCTGATAATAACGGCGGAATTGCTTTTCGGTGATGTTGCCGTAATAACCCTTCAGCTTCTGCTTGGCCTGAAGCTGGGTGCCATAGTCCGACAGCTTCTTGGCGCGGCGCTGGCCGTGCTGACCCGGGCCGTAGGAGCGCTTGTTGACAGGGCTTTTGGGACGGCCCCAGACGCTCTCGCCCATGCGGCGGTCGAGCTTGTATTTTGAAGTGCTGCGCTTGCTCATGCGATCGTCGTTTCCGGAATAAAATTGGGGGTGCCAAAAGAGGGTCCCCGGCACCAAGGCGGCGCACTATAGTCAGGCACTATTCCGTGTCAAACACGCGCGCAAGCAATTGATTTACCGTACAATTTCAGAAAGCATTCAATTATTGGTTGCATAATTTCTGCAAGCTTGGATGTCCTATCATGGTATACTTGACGCGCGTCGTCACAACCTTGAAACCTCCGCCATGGGCCCCGTGGCGGAACCGGTAGACGCAACGGACTTAAAATCCGTTGTTCCGAAAGGGACGTGTCGGTTCGATCCCGACCGGGGCCACCAAAATCAAGGACTTAGCGGGTGATGCGGTGGCAAAATTCTACGGCATCCAACTCGTGAAACAGCTGGATATCCAACTCTGCCTCTGAGCACTCACGCATCGGCGAATTCGGGGATCAGCATTTCCCCCGCAAGGCGCAGACTGTTCAACACCGCCTCATGCGGGATGCGCCCGAACTGCATCAGACACATCAAACGATCGGCACCGATCGCCTGATACTTCGCCGCCTTTGCCCGGCAATGATCCACATCGCCGATGATGACGGAATCGAGATGCTCCAGGACTTCGTGTGCTTCTTCCTTGCTGACGTCGTCACCGCGCGCCATCCGCTTCAGCAGCACGATCACCGGCAATTCATCTGCCGAGATCTCAAGGTCCGTCGGGTCCCCGTTCTTGAGCGCATCGATATCGGGGGCGAGGTTGCGCGCCAGATGCGGGTTGAGGCCCGCGCGAATCTGATCCCACCAGATGGAACGCGGCACATTGAACACGATCGGTGCCGAATGCACATACCAGAGTGCCGACCATGCCGCCCCCGCCTCGATCGCGGCTTTTCGGGATTCCGCAACATGCACAAACGTGAAGATGCCCTTCTGCCGGTTGGGCACAAGCCCCATCGGCGTGGAGCAGGCGGCGAGCCCCTTTTCATATTCCTCCAGCATCGTGCGCATGAAAGATACCGGACTCAGCAATGTGGTGCCGAGCACACCAATACCCAATTCACCCGCCATTCGAAATGAATCGGCGCTGCTGGCCGTTTGCCACAGACGGGGATGCGGTTTCTGCAAGGGACGCGGAACAACCTCACGTGCCGGCATCTGGAATAGGTCGCTGTTCCATTGAAACGTCTCCTGCGTCCACATTTGGGGAATCATCTGCAGGGCTTCGCGCAACTCTTCGCGCGCGGTTTGCGGATTGACGCCAAAGGTCTCCCATTCCTTGCCGCCGGTCTTTGCAAGGCCCAATTCGAAGCGACCGTTAGAAAGAATATCGAGCGTCGCCGCCCGCTCGGCGACCCGCAATGGCCCGTTGATGCGGAACGGTGCCAGCACACCCGCATGCCCCACACGCAGGCGCTGTGTGTTGAGCGCGATGGCCGTCAGGATCACCTCGGGCGCAGCACTATAGCTGAATTCCGGCGCACCGTGGTGCTCAACCTGCCACCAGACATCGAAACCCGCACGATCGGCGGCGCGCGCCTCTTCGATCGTATCGGCCAGAAGCTGCCGTTCGAACCCTGGCGTAAACGGCTTTGCACGCTGAACTTCGCAAAAGATATCGAACTTCACGGAGAACCTTCCCCCTTCCTTCAGAAAACGGCAATCGGATTGATGGGAGATCCCGTCGCCCGCTCGACACGCAAGGGTGCAACGGTGAACAGAAACGTCCAGCGCGACAGCGCCGCGCAGGCGTCTTCGAGATCGGCAAGATAGAGATTGTCGAGCAGATGAAGCCCCATCGCCACCAACCCGCACATGTGCACAGGGATTGGCCAGTCCGGAATAGGATCGGGTGAAGGTGTCGGATCGCTGACCCCGTCGCTGCCGAGAACCGCGATCTTGCGTTCGTGCAGCCAGTCGATGCAGTCCGGTGCGAGGCCGGCAAGGCGGACAGGTTCACCCGGTGCGGGCGGGGCGGCGGCACGTTGCCGGTCGCGTCCAAGGGAAACAAGAAGAATGTCGCCCTCTTCCACGCGAAGGCCCTGTGCAGCCTCGGCCGCGGTCAGTTCGGCGGCCGTCACCGGTACGTCCAGCGCAACAAAAGGCTTGCCACGCAGGCGCGGAATATCGAGCAGGACGCCACGGCCGACAATGCCGTCGCGCACCGCCATGATGCTGTTGCGCCGTGCGCCGGTGGAACGCACCTCCGTTGCCGGATGCCCGTTATACATCTTGCCGTCCACAAAAACGTGGCAAAGGGCATCGATGTGGCTGGATGCAAGGCCGTGATAAGCAATGCCGATGAAATCCAGCGAGCATTCAAGACCAGGTACACCAGCGGCACAGGGATCGTCGCCACCCATCACAATGTGATGCAAAGCGGGCGTCGGATTTTCCGGCCCTGGCGTGACCGGAAAATTCCGTGCGCAGCTTATCTGTCGCCCCTTCGTCACCAATTTGGCCGCGGCCGCCACGCGTTCAACCGTCAGGTAATTCAACGTCCCGCGCTCATCATCATTTCCCCACCGGCCCCAGTTGGAGACACGATCGAACAATGCGCGCATTTCAGTCTTGCTTCGCGGACCCGCCATCGCCTCCACCTTCACTCGGATTTGGTCAGCGCATTTGCCTTGCTGTGGCGCTGTCCCGCTTCAAGTTCGATCAACTCGATCAAATTTCCATTGGGATCAAAACAGCAGCAATTTCCCACCAAACCCAGATTCGGATGGGGCCCATAAACATCCCGCGTAAAGCGAATGCCGGCCGCCTTCAGCGCCGCATAAGCGGCATGCACGTTCTTCACCCGAAAGGCGATGATGCGTGGGATAGTCCCATCAGCAAGCGGGATTGCCGGGAATTCGGCCTTCGGTTCCAGCCATTCAATCAGATCGATCATCGGACCATCGGGATCGGACGGCAGAACCATCAGCACACCGCGCCCCTTGGCGCGCTTCATTCCGAAAATGGTCGCAACAAAATCCGGCCATTCGACATCGCGGCGGTCATTCAGAACGTCAAAGCCCAGCAAGCGATAAAACGCGACCGATTCATCCAGATCGCGTACATTCACCACGGTGTGATAAAGATGCTGAATTTTCCAGCTTTCCGCCATCTTCGCTCCCTTCCACTCGGCCTCTCACGGGCCACGCATGCACAATCACAATTCATAATATAACATCTGTTATGTAATAAGGCAAACGTCACCCGCCACCCAGATCGCGCATCTTGATTGACCGGCATGGGACAGGCACTGTTCCGCCACGGCAGGCGGTTCATTGCTGCCGCGAACGGATAAAGAGAAATGCCCAAAAAAGTCGACCACAAGGCCCGCCGCGAGGCATTTCTGGAAGCGGCCTACCGCCTGATCAAAAAACACGGACTGTCGGGGGTTACAGTGCGTTCGGTCGCGCGCGAAGCGGGCTTCACCACGGGCGCGCTGGTGCACTATGTGGAATCAATGGACGAATTGCTGGTGGAAGCATCGGAATATGCCGCGCGCGATGTCCGCGCCCGCATGCTGGATATGGAGGCACACCCCGATCCCCTGATTTCCTTGCGAGAAGTGCTGTATCTGGCGCTTCCGAGCGACGAGGACAAGCGCGGAAACTGGAACTATTGGCTGGGCTTCTGGGAACGCTCCGTTCACAACGAAGCGGTGCGCAAAACCACGGAGCTGCGTTATACGGAATGGCTGAAGCGTACATCACGCCTGATCCGGCGGGCGCAAAAGGCCGGCGATCTTGCGCCAGGCCTTAACATCTCCCTTGCTTCCCGCGCCGCCGTCGCCCTGATCGATGGAATAGCGACACAGGCCTTGCGCTCCGGCCAGCCGCTTCGCGTCAATGAACAATACGCCCTGATCGATAACTGGATCGATTGCTGGCTGAAGCCGGTGCGCCCGATTGGGCGGGCAGAAGATACAACAACCGCACGCAAGCAGCCGAAAGCGCGGACTGGGCCATCGCGCAACGCCGCCACCCGCCGCATTTCCGCTGCGCCTGTCCTCTGACCGTGAACTGACAGAGCGGCAGCCAGTCACATCAGCGGAAAACCGGTGGCGTAGACGCCGAAAAACCGCGCACCGCTTGCAGCGGCCATCCCTCAAATCTGCCCGCGCCAATGGCACACACAATATCCGTGCGCACCGCCGCACCCTCGCATTGCATTTTATTGTAACGGATGTTATATTATCGAAAATGACAGGCTGGGGGCAGGTCACATCCGCCCCTTTGCGCAAAAGAACATACGTCGAGGGAGGGATCATGCGCGCATCTCACGCCGCCATTCTGTCCGGGGCAATCTGCCTGGCAGGCCAATCCATAAACACGGCGTATGCGCAGCCCGCCGACAGCGGGATTGAGACGGTTATCGTGACCGCAGAAAGGCGGGCGGCCGATGTGCAGAAAGTGCCGATTGCGCTGACCGCGCTCGGTGGTGACATGCTCGAATCCCAAAGCATTACCGGCTTCAAGGAACTGGGCAATCACGTCCCCTCCCTGCGCTTTGGGTCTGGCGTTACCGGGGGCGAAAATGTCATCACCATGCGCGGGCTTGGCAGCGTGAACACCACCGCGGGTGGTGATTCACCCGTGGCATACAGCGTCGACGGTGTGACGCTGCAGCGGTCCACCTCTGTCGACCCTGAATTCTATGATATCAATCGTGTGGAAGTTCTGCGCGGCCCCCAGGGCACACTCTATGGCCGCAATTCTGTTGGCGGCTCCATCAACGTCATAACCAACAAGCCCGGCGATACACTTTCCGGTTCGGTTGATGCGATGATCGGAAACTATGCGGCCCACACCTTTCGCGGCTGGGTTAACGCACCGCTCGTCAACGACGGGGATTTTCAGGTATTTGCGCGCCTGACCGGCGTGTTTTCGGAGCACAACAGTTATTCAACGAACCTGTCGGCCGCGCCCGGCGCAACGCATAACCAGGACGCACAGGATTTCGACATGCTGCGCGGCCAGGTTTATGTCCGCTTTTCGCCGGATGTGGATTTGCTCCTGTCCGCAAGCACCAGCAGTGCCAAAAACCCTGTCGCGACCAACACCGCATGGTGGGAAGTTCCACAGCGCTTCACGGGCTTCGCCGGGAACCCTGCAGAACCGCCGATCCCCGCCGGTTCACCTTGTGATTTCGGCACCGAAGCGCGCTTCGATCCGCGCACCTTTTGCCATGATTATCCCGAAAACGCGTCCAATCGAATCAACTTATATGCGGCAACACTCAACTGGGACCTTGGCTTCGCGACGCTCACCTCTGTCTCCGGCTATAGCGACAGCAGCGTTTCGCAAACAAGCGATGGCGATGGCTCCGACCTTCCCATCGCATTCGGGCTGCGCTGGTCGCTGCACCAGCACCAGATCTCACAGGAAATCCGCCTTGCATCGAACGATGAGACGTCACCGCTGAAATGGATCGCGGGCTTCTATTATTTCTGGGCCAACAATGTTCAGGACTTCGGCTATGAAGACAGCGGATATAACGATCCCCTGCCATTGCCGCGCGCGGTGGACAACTTCGTGTTCCTGACTCAGGGTTATGCCAAAACGCGCGCTTTCGCGCCGTTCGGGCAGGTCGACTACGATTTCGGGAAGACTTCGCTGAATGTGCCCCTGACGGTTACGCTGGGACTGCGTTTCAGCAATGACGAGAAATACGGCTTCAACAGGCTGGACTATCAGTTACCGCTCGTCTGCGGCGGCTCCTGCGGCATTACCGAAGGCTCGTTTTCCAAAACCTGGAGCCAGTGGACCGGGAAATTCGGCCTTTCCTATGACTGGAACGAGAACACGATGTTCTACGCTTCGGCATCGCGGGGTTATATCGATGGCGGCAATATCATTGGCCTTGGCCATGTTTACGGCCCAGAAAGCGCATGGTCATACGAAGCCGGCGTCAAAACGCGCTTCCTGGACGATCGTGTGCAATTGAACCTCTCGGCCTATCATGAAGAGATCAAGGACCTTCAGGTTTTCATTCAAAGTTCTACACAGTCCGGCATCAACAACGTGGATGGCAAAACCCAGGTCAACGGGCTGGAAACGGAGTTGACAGCCATTCCGGTGGACAATCTGCGGCTCAACGCGACCTTTACGCTGACCCATGCGACATACGGCGAATACATCACCAGCAACACGCGGTTTGGCACAAACCCGCCTGACTGCGTATTCGGGCCGGGCGGCAATCTGTGCAACTTCAAAGGCAACTGGTTGAACCAGACGCCCCCCTACACACTAAACCTCGGCGCAGAATACAATTTCGACACGCCTTTCGGCACGATTACGCCACGGGCCGATATTTTCTTCTCCGGCCGCGTCCAGTTTCTGCCGGACAACTATCCGACGTCGACCCAGAAGGCCTACCATCAGACCAATCTGCGCCTGACCTGGATTGACCCCAGCCAACGCTATCGGCTGGATGCCTTCGTCAACAATCTTGAAGACGCCAATGTGATTTCGAATGACGGCCTGCAGTCATTAACGCTCGGCCAGCAGATTATGGAGCCGGACAACTTCGCCTATTTTCCTCCACGCACCTTCGGCCTGCGGTTTGCGGTAAATTTCGGAGGATAGAATAGGCGCCATCCGAAGGCGTACACCATCCGGTAACGATAACGTGAATGGCACATCGGCAACGCGCGCAATGAAATAATTCCGGCACTGCAATCCTTGCCGTGGCGCAAAAGGCGCGGCAAAATTGGATCGCCTGATACGCCGTTTGAAGCACTGCCACTTCCTATTTTCGCCAACGCGCAATGCTGGCGTTAAACAAAACCTATACAAACGGCGCCGACATCGAACTGAAGGGGAGATGCGCGAATGTTCGATCGCCGCACCGTTTTACTTTGTTCCACGGCATTGGCTGTAACCGCGATGGGCGAAAGCCTCTCCCGTGCTGCAGCACCTGCTCCCGAATCACCTCTGAGCACATTGTTCGACGGCTTCATGGCGCACGCACTACGCCGCTCCCCCGCGCTGGCAACACAATTGGGGCTCGACAAAGGCCCATATGCCGACACCAAATTCCGGCTGGATGATCTTTCGCTGGCGGCCACGGACGTTGACAAGAAAACCGTGTCACAACAACTGCGCGCGCTGGATGCCTTCGATCGAAAATCCCTCAAGGGCGAGGATGCGATCAGCTATGACACGGTCTTCTATTCCATGCGCGCAGCGGATGCGGCCGATCGCCGTTACAAATTTGGCGCTTCCAGTACCAACACGGCAGCCCCACGCGGCGCGGGCGTACCCTATGTGGTATCGCAGTTCAATGGCAGCTATCAGTCCGTTCCTGACTTTCTCGACAGTCAGCATACGATCGAGACGAAAACTGATGCCGACGCCTATCTTTCCCGGCTGATGGCATTTGCCAAAGGGCTGGATCAGGAAACCGAAGCGGTCCGGCACGATGCGGGACAAAATGTCGTTCCACCGGATTTCATTCTGTCGCGTACGCTCGATCAGATGCACAAACTCCGCGCGCAGGCGGCGGATCAATCCGTTCTCGTCAGATCTGTAGCGCAACGGGCCAAAAGCAAGGGCATCACAGGCGACTATCAGACCAAGGCCGGCGAGATCGTTACCAACAACATCTATCCCGCGCTTGACCGGCAGATTGCGACGCTGGAGAGCCTGAAGGCACGCGCGAAGAGTGATGCCGGTGTGTGGACCCTGAAGAACGGCGGTGCTTACTACGCCGATTCACTGACCTACTGGACGACAGACGACAAGAACCCGGAGGAAATCCACCGTATCGGCCTGGATTTGGTACGCTCTTATACAGCCCGGATTGACGCCATCATGAAGATACAGGGCCTGACCAAAGGCACCGTCGGCGAAAGATTGCGGGCAATGTATAACGACCCCAAGTTCCGTTATCCCAATGACGATGCCGGCAAGGAAAAACTGATCGCCGATCTGAATGTGAAGGTGCGTACCGTTCGGGCCATGCTGCCGAAATATTTCCGTACCCTTCCCAGGGCCGATGTCGTGATCAAGCGCGTGCCGAAATATATCGAGGAAGGGCAGGCGGGCGGATATTACAACAGTCCCTCGCTCGACGGTTCGCGGCCCGGAATCTACTACATCAATCTGCGCAACACGGCCGAGGTGCCATCATGGACACTTCCGACCTTGACCTATCACGAAGCCATACCCGGCCACCACCTGCAAGGCGCCATACAACAGGAAGTCAACCTGCCGCTGATCCGCAAGGTCTCGTTCTTCTCGGCCTATGCAGAGGGTTGGGCACTTTATGCAGAAGAGCTGGCGGACGAAATGGGCCTCTACAAAAACGATCCATTCGGGCGTATCGGCTATCTGCACGACGCCATGTTCCGGGCTGTTCGGCTAGTCGTGGATACGGGCATTCACGCCATGCATTGGTCACGCGACAAGGCCATTGCTTATTATGTTGGCGCTATCGGCGACCCTGTACCGGCTGCTACCACGGAGGTGGAGCGTTATTGCGTCTGGCCGGGACAGGCATGCTCCTACATGCTGGGGAAACTGGCGATTTTGCGCTTGCGCGAGAAAGCAAAGAGGGACCTGGGCGCAAAATTCGATCTTCGTGATTTTCACGAGGCAATATTGCGGGCAGGCGCCGTACCGTTGCATGTTCTTGATACGGTCATCGATGGCTACATCCGCAAGGCGCGCGGCTAATCTGGCGTAGGTGTCGGGCGGTACTGTCTCAAATCCGCAAGCCGGATCGGAAGTATCGGTCACGGTTAGTGGGTGTAGGAAAGCCCGAAGCGGACCATTCGTGGTGCATCGTAGCTGATAATGCCGTCCTGGCTTTCAGTGCTCGCGACATCGGTATTGAACAGATTGTCGCCGGCGATATAGGCCGATACGCCTTCATAGAGACGATAAGAAATACGCGCATCGGCCGTCAGTGCCGAGCCCAGACGCAGGAGATTGCGGTCATCGGCGAAGCGTGCGCCCTCAAATCGCAAACCCGCATCGATGGTAAGCCGATCCCAGGGCTGTATCGAGGCACCGCCCGTGACGGTCCAGCGCGGTGTCTGTGCCGGGCGCAAGCCTGTCAGCTGCGGCACTTGCGCTTTACCATCCACATGCGCGTCGCTCAGACTGAAAGCCGCCCGCAGCGCCACCTGCTTCGACAGGCGATAGCGGGCATCAGCCTCTATGCCGGGCGCATTGATGTTTCCGGCATTCTGCCGCTGCTGCAGATTGGGGCCGATCGTGACGTTTGTGATCGCGCCATGCAATTGATTGAAGAAGACGGTCGCACTCCACGACAGCGCATCGTTGCCGCCGCCGGCGCCCAGTTCGACACCGTAAAGCTCTTCCGGCGAAAGGGCGGCGTTGGCCTGTGTCGTCAGATTGCCGACCCGGAAGGGACGGTAAAGTTCATTGAGGGAGGGCGCACGAAACCCGGCATAGGCCGCACCGCGCAGATAGATATTCGGCGAGATTGCATAGCGTGCGCCGGCCCGCGCGGTTGGAACCGCTCCACTTCGCGAGGGCATCGTCTGCATCAAGGTCACTGTGCCATCCGAAAGGCGCGATTGAATCAAATGCCCGCTTGAACTCGTCCATTCATCTGCGCGCACGCCCAGGGTCAGAAGCCAGCGATCGATATGACTCGCCCCTTCGGCATAGACGCCACCAACAAATGTCCGGCCGCCCGCACGGCGATTCTGCGTGAACTGCCCGGCGGAGTAACCGAAATGCTCCCGCGATTCGCCGTCAGCAAAGCGCGCATCCGCCCCGACCTCCCAATCGAGCCAGGGCAAAGAATCTCGCAATGCGGCGCTGATACCCCAACCGGTTGCAGGCGTCGTGTACTGATCATTGGCGGGTGTGGTGGCCGACCGATCGGCGCTGACGGCGGCAGAACTGTTCTGCAAATCGCTCTTGCGCAACCATGCCTGCAACCGCCAGCCGGGGGCGTTCGTCTGCGCCGGATGAGCGAGCGTGGCGGAGAGGCTGAGCCCGCTCGCCTCAGACGCCGTGTTCTGAAGGCCCGAATGGCGCGCCTCGTCATAAAGGCCGATACGGCCGGAGAGTATCGTGCCGGACCAGACCTCGCTCTCCGCACGCAAGGATGCACTGCGCGCGTTCAGGGTGACAGGCGTATCGGCAGCGCCGCGCTGCGCCGGGCTGACCGCAATCCACCCAGCGGTCGAACTGATGGCCCCGCTTGCAAACAATGAAACAGGGCCCCACTGTGCGCCACCTGCGGCCGCTGCACGCCCACTTTCGCGCTCACCCCATGAGGCATCAGCCCGTGTAAGGCCGCTTCCCGCGTCTTCTGTCAACGCGATCACACCGGTCAGCGCACCCGCGCCATAAGGGCCGGCACCGGCGCCGCGAACAATTTCAGCACTCGCCACATCTTCCGGCGGCAGCGCACTCCAGATCACCCAGCCACCGAACGGATCGTTCTGCGGCACACCATCAAGCGTTACCAAGGCGCGCCCTGCCCCCGACGGCGCAATTGCCCGCAACGAAACGCCCTGAACAGTCGGATTCGCACTGAGACTGGAATTGCGACGGTAAAGGGAGAGGCCGGGCACCTGCTCCAGCGCCACGTCCAGCTGCTGAGAGGATTGGAGATCGGCCCCGTTCAGCCGCATGACCGAAAAAGCATCGCTGCCAACCGGATCCGGCGGGCTGGCCGTAACCACCACGGTCTCAAGCCCACCAGCAAACACCGGCCAAGCCGCCGCACCAGACAGCGTGATCGCAGCAAACGCAATAGCGCAGCAACGCCTGCGCCGGGGATGAAAAGGAAATAACATGGAGAACCGTGGCAGAGCGGACTTCTATCTAGCGCCCTGCCCCGCACGGCTCAACCGGTAAATCGCTTCAAATGCAGATTGCGCGACGCGCCGTTTCATACTCCCGTGCAAGACGGGCAATCAGGTCCGCAGCCGGCACGACATCCTTGACCAGCCCGATACCCTGACCGCAGCCCCAGATATCCTTCCAGGCTTTCTGTTTCATGTTTCCGCCCGAACCGAAATTCATCCTGGAAGGATCGGATTGCGGAAGATCATCAGGATCAAGACCCGCGGCGACAATCGACGGACGCAGGTAATTGCCGTGAACGCCGGTGAACAGATTTGTATAGACAATATCGCCAGCGCCGGAACTGGCGATCATCTGTTTGTAACCTTCCGCGGCATTGGCCTCTGTGGTCGCGATGAAGGCGGAGCCGATATAGGCAAAATCAGCCCCAATCGCGCGCGCCGCCAGCACACCACGGCCCGATGCAAGCGCGCCAGAGAGGGCAAGCGGCCCATGAAACCATTCACGGATTTCTTCTACCAGCGCGAAAGGTGAGAGCGTGCCCGCATGCCCGCCGGCGCCAGCCGCGACCGCGATCAGCCCGTCTGCGCCTTTTTCAATGGCCTTGCGGGCAAAAGAGACATTAATCACGTCATGCAAGGTAACGCCGCCATAGGCGTGCACCGCCTCATTCAGCTCAGGTCGCGCGCCCAGAGACGTGATGACGACCGGGACCTCGTACTTCACACATAACGCCAGATCCTGCTCCAGCCGGTCGTTGGATTTGTGGACGATCTGGTTGACGGCGAAAGGTGCGGCAGGCCGATCAGGGTTGGCCCGGTCGTGCGCGGCCAGTTCTTCGGTAATGCGTGCCAGCCATTCGTCCAGCATCGAGAGCGGCCGTGCATTGAGGGAGGGGAAAGAACCGATCACGCCCGCCTTGCACTGTGCGATCACAAGATCAGGGTTGGAAATGATGAAGAGCGGTGACGCGATGGCCGGAATGGAAAGCGGCTTCGCCAATGCACCGGGCAGAACGCGTATATCCGGTTTGGTGTGAACGGTCATGGTTTTCTCCGTTTTCGGATGGCAGTGATATTCGTGGATGGCGTACGGGCACCACGAAAGGCGAGCCGCATGGTGTCAAAATAGAGCGTGCGCACATCCGCTTTCCCGGGCAGACGCCCCGCCAGATAAAGGACGATCGCACCGTGGGCAGCCGCCCATAGTGCCCGCCCAATGTTTTCCGGATCGCCCTTCACGATTCCAGCCGCCACCAGATCATCGACATGGCGGGTTACGGTGTGCGCCGCCCGGCCGGCCGCAGCAGCAAGCGCCGCGTCCCCTGCATCATCAGGCTGGCTGAGATCGAACATAAGCCGGTAATCAGCAGGATTTTCCAATGCGAAATCGAGATAGGCCCGGCCCACCGCGCGCGCCCGCGCGAACGGGTCGCGGCCGCTGGTGAATGCCTGTTCCAGCCGGCTGGAAAAACGATTGAAAGCATCGGTGCGCAGATAGGCAATGATCGCGTCGCGATCGCGAAAGTAGCGGTAAAGTCCCATGGGGCTTGCGCCCACCGCACGCGCAATTTCGCGCATACTGATCGCACCCTCGCCCCCCTCGGCGTAGAGGGCCGCTGCGGCGGCGCCCACACGGACCCGGAAATCGGAAACATCCTGCCTGGAAAGCGCGCGCGGCATTCACATCTCGTACAGTGTACGAGTACACTGTACGAGAACTTGGCGAGAAGTCAACGCCCGCTTGCGCTCATCCGGCACCCAGACTGCGGCGGGCAAATTCGCCAGCCGCTTTGTAATCGGCTTTCCCGTTCGGGGCCCGCAAGGCAATGGTGGTGGACAATATGCGTTTCGGCGTCTTGTAACCCGCAAGCTTTTCGCGCACATGCCGCTTGACCGCGTCTTCGTCGAACCGGCCGGAAGCGGACAGGGTGACGACAGCCGTAACAGCCTGGCCCCATTTATCATCCGGCACACCAACCACCAGAGCGTCATCAACGGCCGGATGGGTCTTCAAAACCTCTTCCACTTCTTCGGGGTAAACCTTCTCGCCCGCCGTGTTGATGCAGACACTGCCACGGCCGAGAAGCGTCAAGGAACCATCCGCTTCCACCACACACCAGTCGCCCGGAATGGAATAGCGGACGCCACCAATGGTTTTGAAGGTACGGGCGGTCTTTTCCGGGTCCTTGTAGTAGCCGAGCGGGATGGGCGGCCCCTGTGCGATAATTCCCGGCTTTCCCGATCCCGGTTCAACCGGCTGATCGTTTTCATCGAACACCCGGCAACGTTCGCCGATCTGGAATTTCGCGGTCTGAACTTCACCATCCTTCGTCATCATGGAGGAGCCGAAGCCAACACCCTCGGACGAACCGAAACTGTCCATCAAAATCACCTGCGGCATGTGCCGGATCAGGCCGCGCTTGACCTCCACGCTCCACATCACGCCGGAGGAGACGATATTGACGATGTTGGAAAGATCATATTTTCCGGGCGCGGCATCCAGCACCTGCAGCATCGGCTTGGCGAAAGCATCGCCCACGATCACCAGCGCCTGCGCCTTGGTCCGGTCCGCCACCTGCCAGAGTTCTTCAGCGTCGAAAGAAGGCTTTTCCAGCGTGACCACACAGCCGCCACTCAGCATAGTGGAAAGCGCCATCAGCATGCCGGTGCCATGCATCAACGGGCAACACGGAATGGTTCGCGGGCCTGGCCCTTGCAGCCTGATGGCTTCCACCAGTTCCCGCAGCGTTTCCGGTACGGGCCCGAGCTTGCGCAACGCCGTCAGTTGGGTTTCCCGCAGGTCGTGCTGGGTCCAGATCACGCCTTTCGGCATGCCGGTCGTACCGCCGGTATAGATGAAGAACTGATCGTCCGGTGAGCGCGCAATATCCAGCGGCGTACCATCGCCGGTGGTCGCCAAATCTTCATAGCGGAGCGCAAAGTCCGCCACCGTATCATCGCTGACTTCGACAAATATGCGGACTTTGCTCAACCGGTCACGAATTTGCGCGATCGTATCGCGAAACTCCGCACCATAGACCACCGTCTGCGCATCGGAATTGTCGAAGATGTAGAAAACTTCGTCCGGCTTGTAACGATAGTTGACGTTGACATGCGTCAGCCGCGCCTTGAAACAGGCGGCCATGGTCTCAACATATTCCGGCCGGTTGCGCATATAAAACGCAACCTTGTCACCCGGTTTGGCACCATTGGCGATCAGCGCCCGTGCCAGATTGTTGGTTCGCCGGCCCTTTTCGGCCCACGTAATCGTGCGATCGCCATGAATCAGCGCCGGAGAATCCCCCGGCAGCACCGTCTCGATTGCATCGAGAATATCGCCGTAATTCCAGCCCATAGCACTGCTCCTCAACCGCCGCCATCCACGGCAACACGCTGCCCGTTCACATAGGTATTGGCGCTCGACACCAGGAAGGCAACGACAGCGGCAACGTCTTCCGGCGTGCTGACATGGCCGAACGGCCATTTGGCATCAAGATCATGGATGTTTTCCACGCCTGCGGATGCCTTCATCAACCGTTTGCCCATCTCCGTGACTGTCAGGCTGGGCGCGACTATATTGGTGCGGATGCCATGGGCACGTTCTTCCTTGGCAAGGGTGCGCGCCAGCGCCTCCATTGCCGCTTTACCCATATTGTAGGGCGCGCCGTTGGCCGCGTCGTGATCGGTGGCCACACTGGAAATCATGATGATGTCGCCACGCGCCTGCTGCCGCATGACCGGCAGAACCAGTTTGGCAAGATAATGCGGTGCCATCGCATGCACCCGCAATACGCGCTCCAGTTCAGCCGGATCGGTATCGGCCACCGCTTGGCCCCGGCTGGCGATGCCGGCATTGTTGACGAGGATATCGATGCGGCCGAAATCCCGCACCACATCGGCGACCATCGCCACATCTTCGTCCCAGTTCTCAACAGAGGCGGCGTAGGCGCGCGCCTTGCGGCCCAGTTTCTCAACCTCCTGCACAGTATCTTTTGCCGCTGCCTCATCGCGCCGATAGTTGACAGCGACATCGGCGCCGTTCGCCGCCAGCGCGAGCGCGATGGCCCGCCCGATTCCGCGCCCCGCACCCGTGACCAGCGCGACGCGCCCTTTGACACTCATTTCCATTTCCGTTGTCTCCGCCCGTGATTTGGTGATCGTATTTTCAGCGATTGTGATATGAGGGCGGGCGTTTTTCCAGAAATGCCGAAATGCCTTCGCGGAAATCATCACTCTGGCTGGCGAGGATCTGATTGCGGTCTTCCATCGCCACGGCGGCTTCGAGGCTTCCGGCATCAACGCTCATATTCAGGCATTCCTTGGTCAGCCTGAGGCCGATAGGTGAAGTTGCCAGCATTTCGTCGATATAAGGCTGTGCGGCGGCGGCCAGCGCATCATCAGCCACCACTTCGGACACCAGGCCAACGCGCAACGCACGCTCCGCCTGAATGAAGCGGCCGGTCAGCATCAGTTCAGATGCGACGGACACACCCACCAGACGCGGCAGGAAATAGGATACCCCGATATCGCAGGCCGACAGCCCGATCCGGATAAAGGCCGCGTTCATCCGCGCGCTTTGCCCGGCGATACGAACGTCGGAGGCCAGCGCGATGGCAAACCCGCCCCCACAGGCCGGCCCATGCACCAGACTAATGATCGGTTGTGGCGCGCGGCGCATCCGCATGACGATCTCGCTAATCCGGCGCTGACTCATCAGGCCCGCAACCGGGCCGTGACGCTCACCCCGCGAACCGGCGGCAGACGATTCTTTCAGATCCAACCCGGCGCAAAAGGCACGCCCCGCACCCCGGACCACCACGACACGAACGGAGTGGTCCATATAAAGGCTTTGAAAATAATCCAGGAGATCGTTGACCAGTTGGGGGTTCAGGGCGTTCAGCCGCTCCGGACGGTTCAACGTCACCCAATCCACTTCGCCCTTTTTTTCAATCGACAGCGTTTCATAATGACCTGGCATTGTCCTCTCCGGTGATTTTCTGGAATGACTTTGTGCCATGGTTGCGCGCGCCGCCCGTCTGGGCAAGCCACCGCGGCCTCAAGGAATGAGGCTTGCGCCGAGATGGCGCAGATTATAGACAGTTATGTCTATACGGAGTGCCGAACGAGCCACGGGCTGTGCCGGGCGTGGCATGGCCGCCTGCCCTCCTTCGCGGCCCCCTTTAGTGAAGGCAGATCCCGGCCACAATCAGAAACCGGATGCCCGCGTATCCAATCTCTATCGATTGCGATAGACGGCCTCTATCCGACAGCCCCTATCCGTTTGTGAGCTTTCTGGCGGCCGACATACCAAGAACGAGAAAGATCACGAACAACGCCAGGAAGACGAAGAACAAGAGCTTGGCAATCGCGATGGAGGCACCGGCAATGGTGGTAAATCCCAACACACCGGCAATCAGACCAACAATCAAGAATATCAATGCCCATTTCAGCATTGTGTGGATCTCGTTGAAAGATTTCCTACCGGTAACGCACAAATGATCCACCCAGTTCCGGCGGCAATACGGAACTTTATTGCACTGCCGATCTTTTTGATTATCTCCGTTTCTGACAACAATGGGGATTCCCAGGAACTATACCTTTCGCACAAGGAATAATCGGGTCATGAACATTCCGCCGGCATCGCAACCACGCCGCGCCTCACCAGAGCCGCTGGCGGAAAGCGCCATCATCCGCCGTTACCAGGCCGTACGCGGCGCAACAGAGGATTTGGCTGCCCCACTGACAAACGAAGACCAGATGCTGCAATCCATGCCGGACACGAGCCCGGTCAAATGGCACCGCGCGCATACCACATGGTTCTTTGAGACGTTTATTCTCGCCAATGTGCCCGGATACCGGCTGTTCAACCCGGACTACGGCTATCTTTTCAACTCCTACTACGAGGCTGTCGGCCCAAGGCACCCGCGGCCGGCCCGCGGCCTCATAAGCAGGCCGTCATGCGAAGACATCAAGCGTTACCGCGATCACGTCGATGAGGCGATGCTGCGTGTGCTGGAAACCGATGCGCCGGACAAGACAATGGCGCTGACCGTGCTCGGCCTCAATCACGAGGAACAGCATCAGGAATTGATTTTGACCGATATCCTGCACGCATTCTCGCAAAATGTGCTGGCGCCGGTGTATCGCCCCTTTCGCGCTGCACCAACGCAAACACCTCAACCCCTTCAATATGTAGAGTTTGGCGCAGGCCTCGCGCGGATCGGACATGAAGGAACCGGATTCGCGTTCGACAATGAAGGGCCTGCACACGACGTCATGCTGCCCCCTTACGCCATTGCAGACCGGCTGGTCACAAACGGTGAGTGGCAGGATTTCATCGACGACGGCGGTTACGCAAATCCTCTTCTTTGGCTGGACGACGGCTGGAGCCGTGTCCGCAGCGAGGGATGGGCCGCGCCACTCTATTGGCGCAAGGAAAACGGCAAATGGCTGACCATGAGCCTGTCAGGATTACGCCCAGTGGACCCGGCCAGCCCGGTTTCACATATCAGCTTTTACGAAGCCGACGCTTTCGCCCGCTGGGCAGGAAAGCGCCTTCCACGCGAAGCCGAGTGGGAACGTGCAGCGCAGACCATCACACATCGCAACGGCAATTTCCGCGAGCGCGGTCTTCTGCGCCCTGCAGCAGATTGCGGGCAAGGCCATATGCGCCAGATGTTCGGCGATGTCTGGGAATGGACGCAAAGCCCCTATTCTCCATATCCCGGATTCCAGGCCGCAAGTGGTGCCGTTGGCGAGTACAATGGAAAATTCATGATCAACCAGATGGTCCTGCGTGGCGGCTCCTGTGTGACACCTGAGGCCCATATTCGTGCCACCTACCGCAATTTTTTCCATCCTCATCAGCGCTGGCAATTTTCCGGCCTGCGCCTTGCCAGTGATATTTCATCATCGCAGCGGAGCAAAACACACACCACCGCGCAAAACGGTTTTCTGCAGGATGTTGTAAGCGGCCTCAGCCAACCGCAAAAGCGGCTGGATAGCAAATATTTCTATGACGAGGAAGGCTCACGCCTGTTCGACCGTATTTGCGAACTCGAAGAATATTACCCGACGCGAACTGAAATCGCACTGCTGCAAACCATGGCACCCGAGTTGAAGGCGGAGATACCGAAGGGCGCCGCACTGATCGAACTGGGGGCCGGATCGGCGACGAAAGGCCTGCAACTTCTGGAACGGATCGATACGCTCTCAGCGTACATCCCTGCCGATATCAGTGGGGCACATCTGGAAAATACTATCGCAAAACTGGCCGAACGATTTCCCGATCTCCGTATCGAAGGAATCGTGACCGATCTGGAAGACACGCTTCATATTCCAGCCGGTCTGGCCGGCCTGCCGCGGCTGGGATTTTTTCCGGGATCGACGATCGGAAATTTCACAACCAGTGAAGCGGAAGCCTTTCTGCAGCGCATACGCCTCGGACTTGGGACAAATGCGCAACTGCTTGTCGGCATCGACCTTATCAAGCCGATCGAAACACTTCTTCGCGCTTACAATGATGGCGAGGGTGTTACCGCAGCCTTCAACAAGAACATTCTGGTACGGATCAATCACGAATTGGCGGGCACTTTCGTCCCTGAACGATTTACCCATCAGGCAATCTGGAATGCAGAAAAATCGCGCATCGAAATGCACCTGCGCAGCACATGCGAACAAATCGTCAGAATGGGAAACCACCAATTCAGGTTCGAGCAAGACGAGACGATCCATACCGAAAATTCTCACAAATATTCCGTCGCCGGATTTCTGGATCTCGCCAAACGCGCAGGATGGAAAATGCAGAAGGTCTGGCAGAGCCAGGATCACGCTTTCGCGGAAATTCTCCTGCGTTGAAGACGGAGTGATGGCCGCCGGTGATACGCACAGACCAGATGATCGGTGCAGACAGCGTTGAAACGGATGTGCCGGCACGGTTGGACCGGCTTGAATGGGGCCGGTTCCATTGGTTGGTCGTCATCGCGTTGGGCATCACCTGGGTGCTCGACGGGCTTGAAGTAACACTGGTCGGCTCACTGTCCGGTGCCATCGCAGCGCCTTCATCTCTCGATCTTTCCGCAACCCGGATCGGCCTTACGGCCAGTGCCTACCTAAGCGGGGCGGTGCTCGGCGCACTCTTCTTCGGGCATCTGACCGATCGGCTGGGGCGGAGGAAGCTGTTCACCGTTACGGTTGGCGTCTATTTGATTGCCACGCTTCTCACTGGCCTCGCGTGGGACTTCTGGTCTTTTGCGCTGTTCCGGTTCATGGCCGGCGCCGGGATCGGCGGCGAGTATGCCGCCATCAATTCCGCAATTCAGGAATTCATCCCCGCCCGCTATCGGGGCCGCACCGATCTCGCAATCAACGGAAGCTGGTGGCTTGGCGCGGCTTTCGGTGCAATGGGGTCCATCGCCGTTCTTGATCCTGACCTGTTTCCAGTCTGGCTTGGATGGCGTGTCGCGTTCGTTCTTGGCGCCATTCTGGCGATATGCATCATTGCCTTGCGGCGCTTTCTTCCCGAAAGCCCACGCTGGTTGATGACCCATGGCCGTCTGCGTGAAGCCGAGGATACTGTCCGCCGGATCGAAGCCAATATGGGGGTACCGCCCCCAAGAACTCCACTTCCGAAGATCCGCCTGTCACGCCACTACCGCCTGACGTTTCACGCGTTGGCGCACACTCTATTGAAGAACTATCCACGGCGCGTAATTCTCGGGGTCGTGCTGATGGCCACGCAAGCATTCTGTTACAATGCGATCTTTTTCACTTATGCACTGATCCTGACGCAGTTCTATGCCCTGGAAAGCCGCGATGTCGGCTGGTTCATGCTGCCCTTTGCGGCCGGCAATTTCCTGGGCCCTTTGATTCTCGGCCCATTGTTCGACACCGTGGGGCGCAAAGCCATGATCGCAACGACCTATGCCGTTGCGGGCATTGCCATGATTGTTGTGGGTTATCTGTTCGCACACGGGGTACTGGGCGCCGAAGCACAAACCATTGCCTGGTGCGGTATATTCTTTTTCGCGTCCGCAGGCGCGAGCGCGGCCTATCTGACCGTGGGCGAGAGCTTTCCGCTTGAAGCGCGTGCGCTGACCATCGCACTATTTTATGCTTTTGGGACGGGCATTGGCGGCATTGCCGGGCCGGTGTTTTTTGGCGCACTCATCGATAGCGGTGCACGGTCGGAGATTTTCTGGGGCTATGCCTTGGGCGGCGGATTGATGGTTTTCGCCGCGATTACGGAATCGCTTCTGGGTGTTGCGGCAGAACGAAAATCCCTTGAGGATGTGGCCGCACCACTCAGCCGATTGGAATGAAGCGATTTTCCGTTTCGCGGGCTTGTCGTACGCGGCTCGGTCCTGCGCGATCGCGGCGTGAGAAGCGGCGTAACAGCTTTGGGGTCGGGCTCCAGCGCTTCCGCCCCCAAAGCCAGCAGGAAGCGTTCACCCCAACTGGCGATATCGTTTTGCAGAAGGGTTGTATAAAGTTCGGCGTGGCGCGCAATCCGTTCATCGCGTGACATCTCCAGCGCCCGCGCGATGGCCGCGCCCACGGCTTCGGGATCGTAAGGGTTGACCAGAAGTGCGGCCCTGAGTTCGGCCGAGGCGCCTGCGAAACGGGACAGCACCAGAACACCCGGGTCATCTCCATCCTGCGCGGCGACATATTCCTTTGAAACGAGATTCATCCCATCGCGCAGGGACGTGACGAGCCCGACACGCGCGGAACGATAAAGGCCGGCCAGCGCCGTGCGGCCATATGTGCGATTAATATAGCGAACAGGAATCCAGGATGGATCGCCATAAGTGGCATTGATGCGGCCCGCGGCGGCATCGATAACACGCCGGATGTCGGCATATTCTTGGATTTCCGAACGGCTCTTCGGCGTAATCTGGAGATAATTCACCCGTCCATGCCAAGCAGGACTGGCCGCCAGGAATTTTTCAAAAGCTTCAAGCCGGTGCGGGAGTCCCTTAGAATAATCCAGGCGATCAACACCGATCACCATGCTGCCAGGCATGCTGCCAATCACTTTTTTCACAAAGGTGGACCGCGCGGCGTGGCGAGCCCTGCGGTTGAACGCCTCTGTTTCGACACCCACAGGAAATGTTCCAATCCGCATGGACCGTTCGCCCGTACTAAACGGCCGCGCAATGTGTGCCGAAATATTCAACTCACCCGCCAGATAGCGGGCGAAATTGGCAGCGTCGTTTTCCGTCTGAAAGCCCACCAGATCATAATCGCGCAAGGCGGGGATAAGTTTTTCGTGCCCTGGAAGGGCCGTCAGGATTTCCGGCGGCGGCATTGGAATGTGCAGAAAAAAACCGATCCGGTTGAAATGCCCGCGCTGGCGCAACGCCCGTGCAAACGGAATCAAATGATAGTCGTGCACCCAGACGACATCGTCCGGCTCCAGAATCTTGTGCAACTCATCGGCGAAATGTTCATTGACCCGGAGGTATCCCGTCAAATCGCGTTTGGAGAATTCCGTCAAATTCAAGCGATAGTGCAGCACGGGCCACAGCACACTGTTGGCATAGCCGGCATAGTATTCCTGGTAGTCTTCCTTGGTCAGGTCGGTAACGACATAGGTCACCTTTCCACGCACGACTGTCCGGGTTTCAACGGCCCCCTCATCCGGCTTTACCGCACCGCTCCAACCCAGCCAGACGCACGGATAGCGTTTGAGCGTCGCGCTCAGCGCCACTTCCAATCCACCGGCCCGCTTCGGACTTCCGGCCTTTGGAACATTGACGCGATTCGAAACTATGAAGAGGCGTGCCAATACCGATCCTCCCAACTTCGCGACAATCGCATGGCGGTCAGTATGAGCCCTGCCATGGAATATGTCTGCGGGAAATTTCCCCACAGTGTGCCGGTTTCGGGATGAACGTCTTCGGACAGGAGGCCATAGTGGTTACGATATTGTAATGCATCACGGAAAAGGTCGCGCGCCTCCTCCCGCCGGCCGATGAGCCAGAGAGCATCGATCAGCCAGAACCGGCAGACGAGAAAAGCGGTTTCGGGCAAACCAAAATCATCTTCCCGCGCGTAACGCATAACGTGCCGGCCGCGCATGAGTTCCCTCTGCATTGCATCGACACTTGCTACAAATCGGGGGTCTTTGGCATCGATCAGACCAAGTTCCGGCAGAAGCAGCACGCTCGCATCCAGATCATCCGTATCAAACGCAGCGGTAAAAGCCTGCCGCTGTGCATTCCAGCTTCGCGTCAGAATGGTGCGCTGTATTCCGTCGGCCAATTCATTCCAATAGGAGGCACGGTCTGCGAAACCCAAATGCTCGGCAATCGCGCCAATGCGGCTGATCCCCGCCCAGCACATCGTTGCGGAATGCGTATGAACACGCTTACGCCCACGATATTCCCAGATGCCTGCATCCGGGACCAGGGCCAACTCTGCTGCCTTTTGGCCGAGCCGTTCCAGAAGATGAAAGATCGGCGCGTCGGCCATGCGCGGTAGCCGCCTGTCATAAAACATCGGCATCGCCGCTAGAATGACGCTGCCATAGGCATCATGCTGCAACTGATCGGACGCCGCATTGCCGATACGCACCGGCCCATGACCATCAAACCCTTTCAGATGGCGCGCCTCCTTTTCCAGAAGATCGACGTTTGGCACCACGCCATAGACTGGTTTCAGGTCGGCTTTGTCATGAGATGCGATACTGAGAATGAAGGAAATGAAATCCTCCATCGTCCGCGTGGCGCCGATCCTGTTCAGCGCCTTGACCACGAAATAAGCGTCACGTAGCCAGCAGAAGCGATAATCCCAGGTGCGCCCGGAACCCGGTGATTCCGGAATAGATGTTGTGTGCGCCGCGACGATTGCACCCGTCTCTTCGAAATTGCTGAGCTTGAGCGTGATGGCGGCGCGGATCATCACATCCTGCCAGTCGTAGGATAAAGAAAGGCGACGCACCCACTGCATCCAATAGTCCCGTGTGCGCTCGTAGAGTTCGCGACAGGCAGTGGGCAGATCGGTTGGAAATGGTTCATCGGCGCCGAACACCATGTGCATGGGCCGGTTCAGCACAAAGGGTGCTTCATGAGCGATATAAGACAGAGGTGCATCGGTGGTGAGCCGGATGACGTCTTCGGGGCCGCAATAGCGGATATGATTGCTACCCATCACGCCACGGGGGCTCAGAGCGCCATAATCCTGCGCCGGACGGAATCGCAGGGTGATGCGCGGAAGGCCGGATAACGGTTCCAGCATGCGCACCAGCTGTGGCGGGCGCGAGATGCGCTCAAAATTATGATAACGGGGCGCAAAATCCGTGATCCGCAATGCGGAGCCATCAGAGGATGTCAGCGTGGTTCTGACAATGGCGGTGTTGCGCTCATATTCCGATTCCGAATGCGAAAACCCATCCAGAACGACGTCGGAGAAACCTTTCTCCTCATCACCCGAAATCAGCCGGCAGAATACCGGGTCACCATCGAAACGGGGATAACACCACCAGACCAGCCGGGCCTGTGTATTGAGAAGAGCGGCTGTACGCCCGTTGCCGATAACGGCAAGATCGAGAGGTTGTGCTGGCATCAAATCCCTCCCACCGCTTCTTTACATAGCATGAGGAGCCAGCCTCGCACCTCCGCGGGTGTTTTCAGATTATAGCGCGCACCGCGCCGCAAACCGCCAACCGAAATTCCGATGCCACCAAGGGCGTGCACTCGAACAAGCGCCCGCTCGTCCGTCACATCATCGCCTACATAAACCGGTGTGCGGCCGGCGAACGGCGGTCGGCGAAGAAACTCCACACAAGCAGATCCCTTATCGATGCCGGCTGGTTTGAGTTCAATGACGTCCTTGCCAGGCAGAAGTTCCATGTGCGGGAAATGCCTTATGCAGTCCGCGGCAGCGGCCAAAACTTTCGGGGCCAATTCCCGCACCGCGCGATAGTGCAATGCCAGAGAACAGCCCTTGTCTTCCAAGAGGACGCCCGGAAAATTTTCCGCCAAAGCAGCAAAACGCGCCTTGCATGCGGTGGAAACAGATTCACCACGCGTGATCTTTCCATCCGGCAAGAACCTAGTTTCCGCGCCATGACAACCCGCCGCTGCAAAGTGCGATGCACCGAAAATTTGATCGAGCTGGGCAACGCTGCGCCCGCTAACCAGCGCCAATGCACCGGACGCCAACGCCTGTATGCGAAGTAGCGTATCGATCAGGCCATCCGGCACATGCACGGCATCTGGCCGCAACGCAATGTCCAGCAATGTGCCGTCAACATCAAGAAACAGTGCGATCCGGGCTGGATCAAAGTAAGGTGGCTTTTCGAACGGCATCTTCCCATTTTGCCGGTTTCCACCGCTGATTTCCACCACTCAAGCCCGAAATGCAGACCCTTTCGGGAGTAACGGCATCTGTCACCAATAAAGGGTCGCTGCAATCGCTAGATTGCGGATTATATGTGGCACAACGCAGGCGTTTCTAACGCCCCTGTTTTTCATGCCGCCGCACCGGCTTCTCTTCACGCTTGCCTTTCGGCCGTACCTTTTGCGCCTTTTCAGCCTGCATCAGATTGATTGCGGAGTTGACCAGGGCAACATGACTGAAGGCTTGTGGAAAGTTGCCCATCATGCATTTGCGCTTTGGATCATACTCTTCTGAAAGAAGGCCAACATCATTGCAGAGCCGCAAAAGCCGGCGAAAAAGTCTGTTGGCATCTTTAAGACGCCCCTCGAGGACATAATTATCCACCAGCCAGAAGCTGCAAGCGAGAAAGACACCTTCATCCCCCTCAAGCCCATCAACACCGCTGTCGTTTTGATAGCGGCGGACAAGCCCGCCGCGCATCAGGCAACGCTCGATCTCTTTCACCGTCTTTCGAATACGCACATCCGAGGCGGGAAGGAATCCGACATCCGCCAGGAGAAGCAGGCTGGCATCCATATGGTCAGAGCCATAAGCCTGTACGAAGCAGCCCCGATCCTTATCGACACCATTCTTGCAAACATCCGCATGAATTTCCCGCGCGACATTTTTCCAATGCGCGCATAGCCGCTTATTTCCCGCTTCCTTCTCCGTTACACGCCAAGCGCGATCGAAAGCGACCCAAGCCATCACCTTGGAATGGGTAAAATGCTGCGGGGGGCCACGAATCTCCCAGATGCCGCTATCCGGCTGCCGCCACATCCTCTCCAGATGTTGCAGCATCGCCTCGCGCAGCGCGCGCTGCCGTGGTGGCCTCGGCAGACCACCGCGCATGGCCTGTGCAATGGCGTCTGCCAACTCACCATAAATATCGAGCTGCATCTGGCCGCTGGCGGCGTTGCCGATCCGCACAGGCGAAGCACCGTGATAACCAGGCAGCCACGGCACTTCCCATTCATCCAATCGCCGTTCACCGGCCACGCCGTACATGATTTGAACTTGTTCCGGACTACCAGCTACGGCCCGCAGCAACCAGTTCTGCCAATCGTCGGCCTCCTCACGATAACCGGCGTTCAGGAAGGCGAGCAGCGTGAACGTGGCATCACGAAGCCAGCAATAGCGGTAATCCCAGTTGCGCGCGCCGCCCCACTGCTCCGGCAAAGACGTGGTCGGTGCTGCGACAATGCCGCCGGTCGGGCGGTAGTTCAGCCCCTTCAAGGTTATCAGAGATCGTTTGACCTCTTTGCCCCATTTATCGCCCTGCTTGTATTGCGCAGACCAGCGCCGCCAGTACGCATCCGTATGCGTCAGCGCGGTGTTCACATCCAGGGATGGCGGCAACGGTCCAAACGAAGACGCATGTGTCAGCACGAAGTCCAGCGCGTCACCCTTCTTGATCTTGAAATCTCCGACCGTACGCATGTCTTCGCCGTGGAGAGCAGCAGCCGTGTGCATTACAAGCATGTTCGGCCCGGCAACCGCCGTCAGGACGTGATCATCGATACGATTGACCCATGGCACCGTGACGCCGTAATCGAAACGGATAACAAGTTCAGTTTCCAGCGATACGGTACCGGAAACCCCCGTAAGCCTTCGAACGATGCAGGAACGATCGCTGTTTGCCGGCATGAAATCGGTGAGCATGACCCGGCCTGTCCTGGTTTCGAACGTGGTCTCGAGGATGAGGGTCTCGTCGCGGTAGCAACGCGTGACCTTCGCCTTGCCTTTGGGTGCTATACGCCAATGACCATGATCCACAGTTCCCAGAAGCGCCGCGAAACATGCCTCTGAATCAAAACGGGGCATACAAAGCCAGTCGATCGAACCGCCGCGGCTGACGAGCGCCGCCGTCCGGCCATCCCCGATCATCGCGTAATCTTCAATCGGTGCCCCGGCGAAATTTAATTTATCGGTACTTTTTGTCTTCATCCCCTCGCCGCTGCATCATCCAAAAACCATAAGACGGACCCTTCCGGCCGTAGCCGGCCGGCCGGTATGGCTTCATTTCCCGCACGTGCCTGATGCACAGCATTGGCCTTATCCCTACCAACGGCAAGAAATACGGTTACGGCACTCGACTGCAGCGTCGGATAAGTCAGCGTAATACGCGGCTCATTCCGTCCATGGGGCACGGCCGCGACCCATTTCTTTCTTTCCTTCAATACAGGTTGATCAGGCAATAGGGACGCCGTGTGCCCGTCTTGCCCAATCCCGAGCAAATTCAGATCGAACAATGGACGTCCCGGCTTCAGCACATCTCCGCCATAGTGCTGCTTTAGCAGGCCTTCATATTGCGCAGCAGCGACCTCCGGCGAAGCACCAGTCGGGATCGGATGGATCTGCGTGGAAGGAACGGAAATCCGCGACAAAAGATTTTCATCTGCCATTCGGTAATTGCTGTCGGGATCATCATGCGGGACGAAGCGTTCGTCCCCCCAAAAGAATTCCACATGCGTCCATGTGATCGGCAGCCCTGCCAGGGTTTGATAAAGCAGTTGAGGTGTCTTGCCACCGGAAAGAGCCAGCCGGAACGGCCCGTCCCTTTCCGCAATCTGGCGCGCAATGAACTGCGCAAGCTTCTCACACACCAAAACGGCAGTTTCGGCAACGAAAACAGTGCTATCGGGCACCCGCATCAACGAATCTGCCGCCATGTTCGCCCATCACGCGCCAACAGCTCATCCGCGCTCCGCGGCCCATCGCTCCCCGCGTTGTAGTTCGGAAATCCCGACGGTACCGTGCTGTTCCAGGCATCCAGCAATGGCTGTACCACAGCCCATGCGGCCTCCACCTGATCCGCCCGCTGGAACAAGGTGGCATCACCCATAAAGCAGTCGTAAAGCAATGTCTCATACCCAACAGCGGGCTGGCGATGAAACCAGTCTGCATATTTAAAATCCATCGCCACACTCTCCAGAGCAACAACCGGGCCGGGCCGCTTCGCATTCAGCCGCAAACGAATACCCTCATCCGGCTGAATCTGCAGAATCAGCCAATCCGCATTCATCTGGTCCACACCCGTGCCGCGAAATAGCGCAATGGGTGCCGGCTTGAACCGGATAGCAATTTCGGTGGTCCGTTTTGCCATGCGCTTGCCGGTGCGCAGATAGAACGGCACTCCGGCCCAGCGCCAGTTGTCGATATTCAAGCGCATGGCAACAAACGTCTCGGTATCGGAATCGGGAGCAACCCTGAACTCCTCGCGGTATGGGTTGACGGCCGTACCGGCGATATGCCCACCGCCATACTGACCGCGCACGGCATCATGGGCACCAACCGCGCGGGTTGCCTTGAAAACATCGACCTTCTGCGAACGCACCGCATCGGCGTCGAACGACACAGGCGGCTCCATCGCGGTCATGGCCACAAGCTGAAACAGGTGATTTGGCACCATATCGCGAAGCGCGCCGGTCGCTTCATAAAACGAACCACGCTTTTCCACACCAATGGATTCGGCCACTGTGATCTGAACATGATCGATCCGGTCCCGATTCCATACCGGTTCGAACAGGCCGCTGGCGAAGCGAAACGCCATGATGTTCTGGACCGTTTCCTTGCCCAGAAAATGGTCGATCCGATAGATTTGATCTTCATGCAACCACTGCAGCAGATGTGCATTCAGCGCCTTTGCCGACTGCAGGCTGTGGCCAAACGGCTTTTCCACGATCAGACGGCGCCAACCTGCCCCTTCCGCGCGTACAAGCCCCGCTTTACCCAACTGTTCGGCAACCGGTTCAAAGAAACGATCCGCAACCGCAAGGTAAAAAAGTACCGCGCCGCCCAGTTTCTCCTGCGCATCCAACTTTTGCAGCACGTCACCAAGAGCCGCGTACAGTTTCGGATCGAGGAAATCGCCCTTCACGTAGCGCATCGCATTCGCGACACGCCCCCACGCATCAGCGTCGATGGCCTTCCCCTCGAATTCGCTATCCGGAGATTTGACACTCTGCTCCAGGAAATCATGGAGTGCGGCCTTCCACGTTTCCGTACTCCGGTCGCCGTGATCCACGCCGATCAGAGCAAACCGCTCCGGCAATAAATTCGAGCGCGAAAGATTATAGAGCGCGGGTACGACCAGCCGCTTTGTCAGGTCGCCGTTGGCGCCAAAGATGACCATCGCACAAGGTGGCGCGGGCTGTGCCGCTTCGCGGCGGTCCGTCGCACTCATTGGTTTCCACCTTCCGGCGAACCGCCCTTCACCGGCCCGCCTTCGATGTGCCCCCCAAACTCCTTGCGCATGGCCGAGAGCATCTTGTCGGCGAAACCATGCTGAATGCGGGAGCGGAAACGGGCATAGAGGGCCGCCGACAGGACATTGGCCGGAACGGCTTCTTCTATCGCGGCATCAACCGTCCACCGGCCTTCACCGGAATCCTGCACAAACCCGGAGAACCCATCCAGCTCAGCGTCCTTCGCCAACGCGATCGCCGTTAGATCGAGCAGCCATGAAGAAATAACGCTGCCCCGCCGCCACACCTCCGCAACATCGGCCACATCAATCGAATAGCGTTCTTCTTCCGGCAAGGCTTCCGACATCTTGTTTCTCAGAATATCGAACCCTTCCGCATAGGCCTGCATCAATCCATACTCGATGCCATTGTGCACCATCTTGACAAAGTGACCGGCACCGTTCGCCCCCACATACATGTAACCCTTTTCAACCCGGGGGTCGCGGCTTTCACGGTTTGGGGTGCGCGTGATTTGACCCACGCCCGGTGCAAGCGCCGCGAAAATGGGATCAAACCGGTCAACCACAGCGCGTTCCCCGCCTATCATCATGCAATAGCCCCGCTCCAGGCCCCATACCCCGCCTGAGGTGCCGACATCGACATAGTGGATACCGCGCGCGCTTACGATTTTCGCCCGGCGGATATCGTCTTTGTAGAAGCTGTTGCCACCATCAATAATGGTGTCGCCCTTCTGCAAAATATTGCTTAGCGCAGCGACACTTTCTTCCGTTGCCGCGCCTGCCGGTACCATTACCCACACGGCACGGGGTGGCGAAAGCAGAGATATAAAGGCGTCGAGAGATGATGCAGCCTTGGCGCCATCCTTGGCCAGGGCTGCAATGGCATGTTCATCACGATCATAAGCAACAATCTCATGCCTCGCCTTCATCAAGCGTCGCGCGATATTTCCACCCATACGGCCAAGACCGACGATTCCCAATTGCATCAGATCACCTTATTTCAGAGCATCCCTCAGCGCGGCCAGCAACATCGACATGCCGGACCGAACATCGTGCAAATGAATGTGCAAAGCGCGCCGTCCCCGTTCCCCCAGGACGGCGAAATCGCCACGCGCCTGTGCAAGCGCCACGGTACCGAAGCTGAATTTGCGGCCCGGCACATCCAGATCATGCTTCGGCGTTGCCGTAATGGTCAGGAATATGCCCGTATTCGGACCACCTTTGTAGACCTGACCGGTTGAGTGCAAAAAGCGTGGACCGAATTCTGCGCAACTCGCGATGTGCAGGCGGTCGCGAAGCAGCATCCGCATGGCTTGCATACCCTCGGTATTGCCCGCATCAGGCTCAATAAAGGCCAGAAGGGCCGCATAGTCACCGATCGACGCACGAGAGAAATGAGTGCGGAGCGCATCCACGAGTATTTTCTGCCCTTCAAACAAAGAGCACTGATTTTCCGGCGCATAAAGCTCAGCACCATCGAAGCGGCAGACAGGCTTGGCAACTGGAAGAGATCCTGTTTTTTCCACCGCGTCCGTCAATTGCCGCGCGGCAACCTTGCTCGCTTCCACATCCGGCTGATCGAACGGGTTGATACCGATCACCGCGCCGGCAACCGCTGTGGCGAATTCCGCCAGAAAGAACAATTGTCCGATCTGGTAGCGTTCGTGAAGTACAATCCGCAGTACCGGATGGCCTGCTTCCTCCAAACGGGAAAGTGCTCCGTCCTCCACTTCATTGGCAAAACGCAAACTGAGAAAGACACGATCCTGCCCGTAGACCGCTGGCGTCCCTACCCGCTCCCTATCCACGGGAACAAGCCCCTTCCCGATTTTACCGGTGGATTCGGCAATCAATTGTTCGAGCCACAATCCTACAGATAACAGCGCGGGTGTTGCGGTAATCGTCACCTTGTCGCGGCCATGATGCGTAGCGAGCACGCCAAGCGCCAACCCCAATTGCACACCAGGGTTTTCAGCCGGCGGCACATTGCCGTTACAGCTTTCGACCATGATCTGCGCGGCATCAAGCAGGCGGCGCACGTCAAGCCCCATGCTGGCCGCGGGAACCAAGCCAAACGGAGAAAGAACGGAGTAGCGGCCGCCAATCTGCGGATCGCCATGAAACAACCGCGCAAATTCCTGCTCCCGCGCCACCTTCTCCAGCGATGATCCCGGATCGGTAATCGCAATGAAGTGACGCGCCGTCTTCTCGCTGCCGATTGCACCATTGAGACGCTGATAAAAATAGTCTTTGAGGATATTGGGTTCGAGTGTCGTGCCGGACTTCGATGAAACGATGAACAGCGTTTGCTCAAGCGTCAGCCGGGCTTCGAGAGCGCCGATCTGATCGGGCTCTGTCGAATCCAGAACGTGCAATTTCGGATAGTCATTCTGTGAGCCAAAGACCTGACCCAGAACATCCGCACCAAGGCTGGATCCGCCCATACCCAACAGTACAACATCCCGCCAGCCCTGCGCCTTCATGGCCCGGGCGAAGGTCTCAAGTGCCTGGACGGAGGTGCGTTCGCGCGCAACAATATCGAGCCAGCCGAGCCACTTGCCCTCATCCGCGTTGGTCCACAGCGTGCTGTCGCGGCTCCAGATCTTTCGGACACTGCCTTTCGCCGTCCACTCTTCAGCTGCTTTCGCGATATCTTTTTCTGCGGACCCCGTAGAAAGAGTGAGCGCAAACTGGCGAGTATCAAGCATCTTCGATCGTTTTTTCGCTATGGCGGCCAGCAAAGTGTCTGCGGCTTGCGCGAATTTCTCCACGCCTTCATCCACCAATTCGCGCGTAATGCCATCGAGCGAGAGACCAGCCTCGGCAAATTGCTTCAGGACCGCCTCTGCCTCCCCCACATCCTGCTCAAGCATGGGCGTTGCCAGGCCATGGTCCCGGAAAGCATCCAGCGTCTCAGGCGGCACGGTATCTACCGTGCTCGGTCCTGCAAGGCTTTCGACGTATAACAGATCGGGATAGGCAGGATTCTTGGTGCTTGTGGATGCCCATAACAACCGCTGCGGCCGCGCACCGCGCGCAGCGAGCGCGTCCCATTGTGCACCCTGGAATATTGCCTTGTATTGCCGGTAGGCCAGCTTGGCATTGGCAATGGCAATCTTGCCGCGCATAGCCAGGAGCTGATCGCGCGCGGCACCATTGGACGCTTTGGCTTTGGCCTCAATCGCCGCATCGGCCTTGGTATCGATTCTGCTGACGAAAAAGCTGGCGACACTTGCGATCTTTTCCAGATCGCGCTTTTTTCCAAGGACCTTCAGCCCGTCCAGATAGGCCTCCGCCACCTGCTGATAGACGTCACGTGAGAAGAGCAGCGTGATATTGACGTTAATACCTTCGCCGATCAGAGCCGCAATCGCAGGCAACCCTTCCTGGGTAGCCGGCACTTTGATCATCACATTGTCACGGGCAACGGCCTGCCACAGGCGCCGCGCTTCACCAATGGTACCTTGCGTATCTCGTGCCAGATAGGGCGATACCTCAATACTGACGAAGCCGTCCGCGCCACGCGTGGCACGGTAGGTGCCGTGCAAGAGGTCGGCTGCATTCTGAATATCCTGTACGGCCATTTTCGTGAATACCGTACCCGGATCGGAAGGCGACATTTTCATCAACTCGATGAATTGTTTGTCATAATCTTCGGAGTGCCCCATCGCTTTCTCGAAGATCGAAGGATTTGAGGTGACGCCGGATAAGCCGTCCTCCTCAATCAGTTTTCGTAGCCCTCCGCTCGTTAGAAGCGCCCGGCTCAAATTGTCCAGCCAGACCGACTGACCGAGATTTTTCAATTGCTGCAACGGATTCGCGGTGGGCGACGTCATCAGAAGCCTCTTATTGCATTGCTGCACGGCCATACCCGTGTGGAACGCACGCGTGCAAGCAAAGTTCCCCGCATACACCGGCATGCGGGCGAACTTATCCTGACATATATTTTAGCGTTACGCCGGACTAATAGCCCAACAGCGTCGCATAGCGGTCGCGATGATAGGAAGCGCCGCCAAATGTCGCTTCAGCCGTCCGCGCCCGTTTCAAATACAGGCCCGCATCATGGGCATCGGTCATGCCGATACCGCCATGCATCTGGACCATTTCATTGGAAACGAGATGAAACAGTTCGCACGCCTTCGCCTTGGCCAGAGAAGCCAATTGCGGCACATCATTCGCACCGGAATCAATCGCGCTGAGAGCAGATTCGACGCAGGAGCGGGTTAATTCGAGGTCGGTGAACATCTTGGCCGCCCGATGCTGCAGGGCCTGAAACGTACCGATCACCTGCCCAAACTGCACCCGGGTCTTCAGATAATCGAGCGTGGTTTCGAAGGCCTGTGTGGCGCCGCCCAGCATTTCAGCGGCCAGACCGGCCCTGGCACGATCCAGCGTCGCTTCCAGCACGGCGTAACCCTGGTCTACGCCGCCCAAAACGGCATCGGCCCCCACAGCCACATTGTTGAAGGACAGATTGGCAACACCGCGGCTGTCCACCGTCTTCAGCCGCTTGCGCGTCAGCCCGCCGGCACTGCCATCCACCAGGAATAACGTGATGCCGGAATGATCGCCCGATTTGCCGCTGGTGCGGGCCGCCACGATCAGAAGATCGGCCGCCGCACCATCAAGCACAAACGTCTTGGCGCCGAACAATGTCCAGCCCGCGCCGGATTTCACGGCCTGCATCGCAATCCTGGCCGGATCGTGATGGGCCCCTTCATCCGCCGCCAAGGCAGCGATGGCATTACCTTCCGCAATCCTGGGCAACCATGTCTTCTTTTGCGTATCGTTTCCCGCCAGCAGAAGTGCTGTCACCGCCGTAAGCGCCGTGGAAATAAGGGGAGAAGCCGTCAGCGTTCGTCCAGCCTCTTCCAGCACCAGGCCGAGCGTCAGATACCCAAGATCCGTGCCGCCGAATTCTTCCGGGATCAGGATTGCGGACCATCCCATCTCGCACATCTCTTTCCAGACCGCGCGGTCAAAGCCATCCGGATTGCCGCTGTCGCGCAACTTGCGGAACGCCGTAACCGGCGCCTTCTCCCTGATCCAGGATTTCGCGGCGTCGCGCAGCATGATCTGTTCTTCGGAAAGGACTGCCATTTCGTTTGTTCCGCCTGATAAATGCAGCGTTCGGGCAATCACACAGCAAGTCGAGATTTATCGCTGCGATATGCACCGCACGTTGCCGGTTGCCTCATTGATGATCCAGCAGACCCAATATCCGTTTCGCGATGATATTGTTCTGGATTTCGTTCGATCCACCGTAAATGGTGACGGCTTTGCCGGAGAGCCAGGTTCGCGTGCTTTCGATTTCAAGATCGGCATAGCCTTCACCGGACCAACCCAGGCCCTGATACCCCATGATTTCGAGTAATAATTCGGCACGATCCTGGGCCACGCGCGCGCCCGCATTTTTCATGATCGAGGTTGTCGCGCTCGGCCCTTGATTGGATTTCGCTTCGCTCACGGCTCGCTGCACCGTCAACCCGAAAGCCTTTGCATCCATCTGATGTTGCGCGATACGGGCACGCAAGTCCGCGTTCGCAATGCGCCCTGCGCCATCAGCCCCGAGATAGGATTTGGCGATCACGTCCAGCGCGCGCATATCGCCGCCATGGGCCGCGCCACCACCACCCCCATTGCCCAGGCTCTGGCGCTCGAACTGAAGGAGCCGTTTTGCAATTGTCCAACCGCCATTCAGTGGCCCGACCAGATTTTCCTTGGGCACCTTCACATCGGTGAAAAAGGTCTCGCAGAAGGGAGAATTTCCGGAGATCAATTTGATCGGCCGGACTTCGATCCCCGGTGTGTGCATGTCAATCAGAAGGAAACTGATGCCTTCGTGCTTGCGCGAATTGTCGGTGCGCACCAGACAGAAACACCAATCCGCATATTGCGCGCCGGAGGTCCATATTTTCTGCCCGTTGACCAGATAATGATCGCCCATGTCGACGGCTTGCGTGCGCAGCGACGCAAGATCGGAGCCGGCACCCGGTTCGGAATAGCCTTGGCACCAGCGCAACTGCCCCTTCACAATCGGGGGGATATGGCGCTGTTTCTGATCTGCATTGCCATATTCCAGCAGCGTGGGGCCAAGCATCACAACCCCCATACCGCCAATCGGATTCCGTGCACCCGCCCGCTGCATCTCCTGCTGCAGGATGCGCGCGTCTTCGCGCGACAGGCCGCCACCGCCATATTGCGTGGGCCAGGTCGGCGTTCCCCACCCCTTATTGCCTATCGCCACGATCCAGCGCTGGGCATCCGGCGGCGGCGTTCCCCCCGTGGCCGTCATCATCAGGACGTCCACACCTTTCAACGACGGCGGAAAATTCTCCGCCAGCCATTGCCGCGCCACACTGCGAAAGCCATCTGCGCTTGCATCCTGTGTCATCGTTTCCACCCTGCTGGAATCCCCAGCCTGTTTCGCGTCCCGACCTTATTGATGGTCGAGTAAGCCCAAAACCCGTTTGGCAACCACATTCAGATTGACTTCCGAGGTACCGCCTTCGATCGAATTGCCCTTGGCACGCAACATCGCGCGCATCGCCGCAATCTCATCCGGCTGATAACCGTCACCTTCCCAGCCCAACCCCTGATGACCCAATGTTTCAACAAGCAGTTCAGTGCGGTCCTGATTGATCTTCGCCGCCGCATATTTGATGATGGATGTGGCGGCACTCGGCCCCTTCGCCGCCTTCGCTTCCTGCTCCAACCGGCGCACGGTCAGCGTGAAGGCCCGCGCCTCCATCTTATGTGCCGTAATGCGCGCCCTGAGATCGGCATCGGCAAGCTTGCCATTTTCCAGACCCACATAGTCCTTTGCCGCATCCTGGAGATCGTAGGCACTCCCGCCGCCAAACCCGCCTGCGGAAATATTCTGCCGCTCATATTGCAGCAGGCGCTTGGCAATCTCCCAGCCACCATTGATCCGGCCAACCAGATTCTGCTTCGGCACCTTCACATCGGTAAAAAACGTCTCGCAGAAAGGCGAATTGCCGGAGATCAACTGGATCGGCCGCGCCTCCACACCGGGTGTCGTCATGTCAAACAGGACGAAGGAAATGCCTTCATGCTTTTTGCTGGTATCGGTGCGCACCAGACAGAAAATCCAATCCGCCTTGTTGGCATAGGAGGTCCAGATCTTCTGGCCATTGATCAGATAATGATCGCCCTTGTCCTCACTGCGTGTCCGCAGGCTGGCCAGATCGGAGCCGGAGCCGGGCTCGGAATAACCCTGGCACCAGCGGATTTCCCCGCGCACGATTTTCGGCAGATGTTCCTTCTTCTGCTCTTCATTACCGTATTCCATCAGGACCGGCCCCAGCATCCAGACCCCGAAAGACATCAGCGCCGGACGGGCCTCTATCCTGGCAAGTTCCTGGTGCAACACGCGAGTTTCGTCAGGGGAAAGCCCGCCACCACCATATTCCCGGGGCCAGCCCGGCGCGGTCCAGCCGCGTTCCGCCATCCGATCCAGCCAGAGTTTTGCTTCCGGATTTGTCCATTTCGCGCGCCTGCCGCCCCAAACCGGCGAGTCACCGTCATCGGCACCGCCAGCATCGGGCCCGCGCATCGAAGGCGGGCAATTCTCCTGCAGCCAGGCGCGAGTTTCCAGACGAAAGGCGTCAAGCGTACCCATTGGAGAATCCTTAGAGCTTTAGCGAAATCGGAACGGGCGTATTCTTGCGCCCGCGCCACGCAGGCGCAAGCGCCAGCCGATACCACGAGGCGAGACAGACAGAAAAAGTGGGGCGACGCCCCTCGCGCCACCCCACACCTGCCGCAAATCATGCGGCAAAACGATAAATCAATGGCGGCTTCAGGCAGTGACCCGCTTCCGCCGGAGCCCGAAAAGTCCCATCAGCGCCGCCCCTGCCAGAGAAAGCGTAGCCGGTTCCGGCACCGGGTTCGCACCGGTAGAGGGCGCCGCCGTCAGGAAGGCTTCGGAATGGCCAATAACAATATCGCCATTCAGAACGCTTGGCACGATGCCCCAGAGGTAAGGCACATCGGTCAGGGAAATGTGGATCGCATTGACACCGAGCCCGGCTGTGCTGACACCATTGCCGCTCGCGATCTGTTCGTTCAGAACAATCCGAAGGCCTGCCAGATCAAGCAGGACATCATTGACCGTGGGCGCAACAGTCAAAATTCCGATTCCACCGACAGAAAGCCCCGCCAGGGTGGTCAAGCCCGAAGTGGTGAAAGCACCGTAATCACCATCGACCTGCGCCGATGACCCGATTGCTGTCGCCCCGATTCCGAGGACGTTCAGAATCCGAAGGCCCAGCTGGTCGACGGACGCACTGGCGGATGCGAACTTCGCGCCGCTGCTGCCGTCGACATTCGAGGCCGCACCGGCGTTCAAAACACCGGTGCTCAGGATATTGCCGATGGTCAGCGACAGGGCCGAATGCATCTCGTTATAGGCAGCCGGTGCAGTGCCTGCCGCAACCGGGCCAGGCCCGCTCTCCAACGCACCACTTACACCGATCAGCGGCGTAATCGTAACCGCGACGGATTCTGCGTAAGCCGAACTGGCGCCGGTTATCACATTCGCCTGTGCAGTTCCCGCCAAAGCCATGACGCCTGCTGCGCACAGGATGGCCGCAAGACCGGCTGTCTTCTGTTTAAACATAATCTCCTCCGATGATTGTACCCGGCGAGATCAATGATCGCAAAAGTTGTGCCGAAGCCTGAAATCCCGCAAACGGGCACGTGGAAGAGACATTTCCTTATGGTTGTAATCACCACGGACGCCCGCTGTGGTTAACCGCGCGTTCGATTTCGGCTGATTTGGCAAAATTGCTGCCAGAATAAGATGTTAGAAGAAATCCGGAGTGTTCACGGAAATTGCAGCCGGACCGGATCAGGCGGCAGAGCGCAGGCCAAAATCCTGTGGCCGCAAAATCAGATCCGCCAGAGTGTAACGATCCAGCGTTTTCAGAAATGCACCGAGCGCATCATGCAGTACTCCGCGCAGGCGGCAGGCCGGGCTGATACGGCAAGAATCGGCATCGCTGAAACACTCGACAATGGCGAAATCCGGTTCGGTGGCGCGCATCACATCCCCAAGCCGGATCTTGTTCGGCCGCCTGGCGAGCATCAGACCACCGGAACGGCCGCGCACCGCCTTCAGATAGCCGGCGCGCGTCAATTGATTCACCACCTTCATTAGATGCGCGCGCGAAATCCCATAGATCTGCGCCGTTTCTTCAATCGTGATCAACCGGTCGTTCTGTGTTGCGGCATACATCAGCACACGCAACGCATAATCTGAGAAGTTGGTCAGTCGCATCGTCGTTTCCGGCTGCTCGCGGCCCGCATCATTGCAGGCCATTAAAGATGGGCGCTGCCTTCATCATTTGCAAGCACAACCGGCCACATGCCTCGACGCAGGATACCGGCCGGACGCACTGCCGCATCCTTGTGCTAAAAGATGTATTGACAATACCTCTTTTAGACCGGAATCTTAAACTGATGATCGGGCATGTGCCGGTCGCATCTTCTCCGGACCGCCGATCGCCGTTCCGCCAAGATGTCAATGCACAGCGATCGGAGGAGCAATCAATGGCCGAGAGCAAGACATCGTCCGCGCAGGAGGTCGACGTCCGCATGCTTATTCCAGCACAGCGTCACGCAAAAATTTTCCAGCTCGTGGATCAGTTGGCGCCGGGCGCCTCTTTCGTTCTGGTCAACGATCACGATCCAAAACCACTTTATTACCAGCTTGAGGCTGAACATCCGAAGCAGTTCTCCTGGACTTACCTGGAACAGGGGCCACAAGTCTGGCGCGTGGAAATCGGTAAATTGCAGAAAGCTGCCTGAACCCGGCTTGCGGCGGCACGGGCTGTGTTCAGCAGCCTGGCCGTCGCCAGGCGAGAATGGCAATCAGGAATCGCAGTCAAAGGAATTCAGCCTTGCCGGGTGTAACACTTTCGCGCTGGACCATGTCCTACTTCGCGGCGGCCCTGATCTTTCTTTTGATCGCAGAGCTTCTCATGGTAGCGGGCTATGGCTATCCCGCCACAGCAATTGCCGCGCCCGAAACACTGATCCTGGTTCATGTCACAGCCATCGGCTGGTTGAGCTTGCTGCTGTGCGGCGCATTGTATCAATTTGTACCCGTGCTGATCGCGCACCCGATCCATAGCCAGACGCTTCCATTGCCCGCTCTGGCTTTTTTGATTGCCGGGCTTGGCGCATTGATCGCCGGCTTCTTGCAATTGGCGGGGTTCATCGCACCACACGCGCTATGCTTCCCCGTTGCAGGCTTTCTGCTTTCCATCGGCTTCGCACTGGTCCTGTGGAATCTGGGGAAAACGCTCTGGGCCGCACGGCCACTGACATTGCCTGCCCGCTTTGTTACGGTGGGACTTCTCTCGATTGCAGCCACAGTCCTGATCGGCGTGATCTTTACGCTTGTTCTGGGTGGCCTGACCGAGCACGGTCATTTCATCAACCTGCTGCAATCCGGTGTCCCGGTTCACGCCGTTGCCGGCCTCGTTGGCTGGCTGACCTTTATCGCCATGGGCGTCAGCTATCGCCTGTTGGCCATGTTCATGCTGGCACCCGAGCTTGATGGCCCGACCACGCGCAGCGCACTCTATCTTGGCGCGGCCGCACTTGGCGTCGCCATCCTGGGCGGTGTGCCGGCCAGCATGGCCGGTATCGGCCCCACAATCCCGCTGCTGATGGGCTTCGCCATTGGCCTGTTGGCGCTCGGCTTTTACGCACGCGACATCCTTTATCTCTATCGCACGCGCAGACGGCGCAAGATCGAATTGAACAGTCGCATGGCCGCAATTGCAGTGGGTAACCTCGCAGCCGCCATTGTACTTCTAATCGCACTTCTTATTTCCGATAACGTAGACCGCTATATCGGAGCTGTGGTTTTCCTGTTCGCATTCGGCTGGCTGTCAGGGCTCGGCCTGGCGAAACTCTACAAGATCACGGCGTTCCTCACCTGGCTCGAATGCTATGGGCCAGCCTTGGGCAAAGGACCAACTCCCCGTGTGCAGGATCTGGTTACGGAACCGCGCGCGATCAAGTGGTTCTGGCTTTACTTCGCCACGGTGTGGTGCGGAACGATTTTTCTGATTGCAGAAATTCCGCTCGGCTTTCGCATAACGTCCGCGATCATGCTGATCGCGACGATCGCCATTATCAACGAACTGCTACGGGCCCGCAGGCTTTTGGATGTGAAGGCCGAGATTCGCATGCCGAAAGGCGCAAGCAGCGCCCACTTGCTTTATGCACAGGTCAAAAAGGCTTGAAAGGAGATACCAATGCCGGGTTTTGTTGAACTGGATGTTCGCCCCATTTTGCGTGCCGGCGGCGAACCGTTTGAAAAGATCATGCAGACAATCAATACGCTGAAGCCGGATCAGGGTTTACGGCTTCTCGCCACCTTCAAACCCGTACCCTTGTTTCATGTCCTTGGCTCCAAGGGCTATACGCATCAGGAGAAGGAACTGGGTGGCGGGGATTGGGAAGTGTTGTTCACCCCGTCGGGGGCGCCAGCCAGCAACGCCGCAACGGTAGGCGCGGATGCGAACGCCAAAGACAACGCGGCATGGCCGGAGCCGGTACAGCATCTCGACAATCGCGACCTCGACCCGCCCGAACCCATGGTGAAAATCCTCGCGACAACCGAGGCCATGGCGCCGGGAGAGGTTCTTTCCGCCTATCTCTGCCGTGAGCCGCTTTTCCTGTTTCCGGAACTGGCCAAGCGCGGTCATAGCTGGCGCGGCGGTTTTGAGGCCGACGGGAAAACATACAAAGTTCTGGTGCGCGTTGGAAAACCAACGGGGGCGGCAGCATGAGTCCCGAACCAGCGGAAGACACGATCGCCCAAATCAAAACAGCCCTTCGTTTCGTGATCGATCCTGAGCTTGGCTACAATATCGTCGATCTCGGCCTCGTCTATGACGTGACGGTCGAGCCGGACGGCATTGCCCATGTGGACATGACTACGACCACACGCGGCTGCCCTGCCACGAATTATCTGCGCGAGGGGGCGGAGGAGGCGGCCGGCAGCGTCCAGGGAATTGCGAGTGTCGATGTCAATCTGACCTATGAACCGCCGTGGACACCGCACATGATGAGCCCGGAAGCCAAGGAGCATTTCGGGATCGTGGACGACGATCCGTGACATTCACGGCGCCGCACGATACCGCCACAGCTCCGATCACCACCGGACTTTCCACGGTGTTGCTTGAAAGTCTGGAGGCGCTCGCCAAAGCAGGCAAAGCCGATCTTGCCTGCCAACAGGCCGGCAGGGCATGTGCCGTGCTGCGGGAACGCGATATGGCCAACTGGAAGCGATTCAACGCCCTGCTGCACCGGCTGGTGCGGCAGTTGCCAGCCTGATAGGGCAGAGTGACGTCGCGATCCATCAATGAAAGTCTCGTGACTTCGGCAGCACGCGCACATTGTGTGGATGGCGATGGAGAGAGGCCTGTATATTGGTAGATGGGTGGCCAACGCTTTCCGATGAGCCGGGAGCCTGCCAGATGGCATTTTCTGAAAGCCGGTCAAGGGCCGTTGTACGGTCTTCAAAAGATTCGGCAATCAAATGCACGATATCTTCGTTGCTGCGCTGAACCTTACCCTTGATCAATAAAAGGCGGGCGCCCATCACCTCTTTCCTGTAGTGCGAAAAGACCGATGGCCACACCACCGCATTACAGATACCCGTTTCATCGCTGAGCGTGACAAAAACAACGCCGGAATCGCCCGGCCGCTGCCGGGTCAGAACAATTCCGGCACAACACGCCAGCGTGCCATCGGCCGCGGCTTGAACGCCGGCACAACTCATAACACCTTCCGCATGAAAAGAGTCACGCAAGAATTCCATCAGATGGGCGCGCAGCGATAGCCGCATCATCTCATAATCCGTAATCGTATGCTCACTGCGCGGCATGATGGGCAGCGGCGCGGTAATTTCTTCAGCGATATCCTCCGTGAACTGCGCCGCAAACAGAGGGAGGGCTTCATCATCAGGAAGACGGCGCACCATCCAGAGGCTTTCACGCCGGTCCAGACCGAGCGAACCGAAACAATCCGCCTCAGCCAGAATGATCAATGCCCGTTTGGACAACCCCGTGCGGCGCACAAAGGATTCAAAACTGGAAAGCCCGTTGTCACGGTATTCCAGAATCGCAAACGCCCAGTCCTGCTTGAAACCTTCAATCTGGCGGAAGCCAAGACGCAGGGCCCGCGAACCGTCTGTGCCAAACTCCAATATATTGTCCCACTCACTGGCGTTTACATCAGGGTGACGAACCTCTACGCCATGATCGCGCGCATCGCGCACGATCTCGGCAGGTGCATAAAACCCCATGGGCTGCGAATTGAGTAATGCACAGGCAAACGCCGCCGGATGATAGCGCTTAATCCAGGCGGAGACATAAACAAGCGAAGCAAAACTTGCCGCATGGCTTTCGGGAAAACCGTAAGAACCAAAACCCTTGATCTGATTGAAGCAGTTCTGTGCGAAAGCACGTTCATAGCCCCGCGCAACCATTCCTTCTACCAGTTTCTTTTCAAACTGCCCGACCGTACCGACATTGCGGAATGTCGCCATGGACCGGCGCAACCGATTGGCTTCCTCTGGCGTGAAACGCGCGGCGGTAATGGCAAGACGCATCGCCTGTTCCTGAAACAGCGGTACGCCGCAGGTTTTCCCCAGAATATGCTCAAGCTCATCAGCCGGCCCGTGTTCGGGCGCCGGCTTTGGAATGACAATTAAATTTCTATCCTTACGGCGCTTGAGGTAAGGGTGCACCATATTGCCCTGGATCGGGCCGGGCCGCACAATCGCCACTTCAATCACAAGATCATAAATATCGCGCGGTTTCAGCCGCGGCAGCATGTTGATCTGGGCACGGCTTTCGACCTGAAACACGCCGATCGCATCACCATCACACAACATGTCATAGACCGCCGGATCGTCACGCGGCATGGCCAAATCCGGCTTTCGGTCATAAAGGCCGATCAGATCAAAGGCCTTGCGGATACAGGTCAACATCCCGAGTGCCAGAACATCAACCTTCATGATGCCCAGCGCGTCGATATCGTCCTTGTCCCACTCGATAAAATACCGATCCTTCATCGCGGCGGGACCAATCGGCACGATCGTGTCCAGCCGATCCTGCGTGAGCACAAAACCGCCCACATGCTGCGACAGGTGGCGAGGAAAGCCGCATAACTGCCTGGCAAAAAAGACAGCTTGTTCCACCACCGGGTTGCCCGGCGTGAAACCTGCCTGACGTATTCGTTTGTCCTTTTTTTCTCCCAAACTCTCCTTGTCCCCGCTGCCCCAAAGCCCGCTGACCAGCGCAGAGGTGACGTCTTCCGTCAGGCCGAACACTTTCCCGACATCCCGGATGGCACTGCGCGGGCGATAGGTGATGACCGTGGCCGTCAAGGCCGCGCGCTCATGGCCATAGCGTTTGTATACGGCCTGTATCACCTCCTCCCGCCGCTCATGCTCAAAATCGACGTCGATATCGGGTGGTTCTTTACGCTCCTGCGAGATGAAGCGTTCGAACAGGAGATCGACCTCCGCAGGATTAACGGAGGTAATGCCAAGCACATAGCAAACGGCAGAATTGGCGGCCGAACCACGACCCTGGCATAGAATTTTCTTTTCTTCGGCAATGCGCACAATGTCATGCACAGTGAGAAAATAAGGCGCGATCGCCAATTTGGTGATCAGCGCCAATTCCTTCGCAAGCGTTGTGCGCACCTGCTCCGGTACACCATGGGGATAGCGCCGGGCAGCCCCGTTCCAGGTGAGATCGGCCAGATGTTCGTCCGGTGTTTTGCCGCCCGGCACCGGCTCATCAGGATAATTATAGCGGATTTGACCAAGCGAAAATTCGATCTGTTTGGCGAAGTGCAGAGTTTCGGCCAGCGCTTCCGGCATATCCCGAAACAGACGCGCCATTTCCTCCGGAGATTTTAAGTGGCGTTCGGCATTCACCTCCAAAAGACGCCCTGCCCGTTCCAGGGTCACATGCTCGCGGATGCCGGTCACGATATCCTGCAACGGGCGCCGTTCAGGCGCGTGATAGAGCACATCATTGATCGCAATCAGTGGCACACCAACAGCTTCCGCGAGACGGCGGAGAAAGAACAATCGTCTGCGGTCGCGCCCGCGATGGAGCATGGACGCCGCAAGCCACAGCCGGTCACCCAGCTTCGGCAAGAGATGGGTAAGCACCTTTTCGGTTTCATTACCGGGGTGTGGCGGCGGCACCACCGCCAGCAGCAGCCCTTCCTGATGTCCCAGCAGATCGTACAGAGTGAGGATACAATCACCTTTCTTTGTACGAAGTTTCCCTTCGCTGATTAACTGGCAAAGGCGGCCATAGGCTTCACGATCGACAGGATAGGCAAGTATATCCGGCGTGCCATCGACAAAGGCCAGCCGCGCTCCCACCAGCAATTTGGGAAGTTTCTCCGTCCCCTGTTCGCGCATCTGATTCAGTGCATCCCAGGCGCGTACCACGCCGGCGAGTGAATTGCGATCCGCAATGCCGATGGCATCGAGCCCCAATCGCGCGGCCATGACCACCAATTCTTTTGGATGCGACGCACCGCGCAGAAACGAATAATTCGTCGTGACCGCGATTTCGGTATAGCCCGTCATGCGAGCAACCCGTGCATGAACCAGCGTGGCTGCAACGTTTCACGATCCGGCAAACCTTCGCGATAGATCCAGAAATGCTGCCCTTCCTCATCTTTGACACGGAAATAATCCCGCGTGTGGCCCGGGTTTTGGTAGTGCCACCATTCCGTGGCGATACGCTCCGGCCCTTCGGCGTGTGCCAGCCTGTGCAAGGCGTGCCGCCAGTAAAACCGCACCGGCATGCCGGCAAGATCTTCCTCCGGAACGATGATGGGCTCAGCCTTGGCGAATAGCCGAAGCGGACGGGAAGGCGTCCCATCAGAGTCCCGCTCCACCCGCCACGGCCCCGCAACGGGTTCGGTATATTGTGCGGGAGCAGCAATGGAAGCAGCCTCTGGAATATGAGTGTTCTGAGGGAGGAACCGCAATATGCGTTGTGCACCGAACCGCGCTGCCAGCCTGTCGACCAGGAAGGCCACATCCTGCTCGCAAGACCGGGTATCGAAGCCGATGTTTTCCACCGGTATGACCTGAACCGACAGGACCGACAGCCGGATCACGTCGAAGCCAAAGCCCGGGTCCAGCGGATCGATCAGCGCGTCCAGTTTCTCCTGAAACAGGCGCACGATAAGCGTGGGTTCACGGATCGCATGCCCGGTTTCGATCGTCACATGACGTACCTGGCCATCGGCGCGGAAGAAACAAGCTTCCAGAATACGTACGCCCTGTCCCTGCGGCTCCAGAATGACGGCAATGTCTTTGCTGAGCGACAGCAGGGTTTCCGCAATGGCAGTTCCGGCCGTAACCGGTTCGGCAAAGCGCCGCTCCGCCATCAGCAAGGGGACTGGTATGCGCGGTGTGATCGGCCCGCCATTACGGCCGCGCGTGCGCTCAAGCAGCAATACAAAACTGCCGCCGAAACGCGACGCCAATTCCTGGCGTGTGCGGCCTACTACCTCACCGATGGTTTTCAGCCCCGCACGCTTTAACGCATAGATGATGTGAGGCTTCGTGTTCAGGGCGTCGGTCGGGAGTGGCGCAACCGCTTCGGCCTCCCCACCCGGCGGCACAACGGTGCCCGGTTTGGATTGGGCGAGCGCGCGCGCCGCTTCCGCCGTTGTGGCCAGCGCGGCATGAACCAGGAAACCCTGTGCGGTGCATTTCCGAACGGCATCTTGCAGCAGCCCGGCTTCACCGCCGAAAAGATGCGCAACCCCCGTGACATCGAGAAACAGGCCGTGGGGCGGATCGAGCGCCACCAGCGGCGTGTAGCGCACGCACCAATCGGCAATCGCCTCCAACAATTTGCGATCCGCAGGTTCGTTTGCACGAATAACCGCGAGATCCGGCACCATGGCGCGGGCATCGGCCAGCGCCTTGCCCGGATAAAGCCCGAGCTTTGCCGCGGGCATATCGACAGATGTCAATTGCAGGACGTTGCCACTTTTCCCCGCAACGACAAGCGGACGCTTATCCAGCCTGCCGGAGATCTTCCAGCGGCGCTTCAACCGATCGACCGGTAAACGGGGGAACAGAAGCGCGAGAATGCGCCGTTCGGAAGATTCCATTGTTGCAATCCCAGTCCATCATCCAACGCCCCGCAGGCCCATGCCGGTTGCGCAGCAGCGCCGCATCAAAGCGCGGTATCCCCCGATCCTCATCATCGGGTGCCAACGGCGCAGGCCGGATCAGCCAGCGTGTCTCCGCTGCACTGGGTGCCGGTGCGCAGCCATGCCGCAAAACAATCACGGTGATGCCGTGCTGCCTGGCAGCGAGAAGCAGTCTGCGGCTGGCAGTGAGATTGAACATGGGCGCAGACCCCCAGGGTTCAACAATCACGGCGCCAAGCCCCTTGCAGCCCAACCCATCCGCCCCGCCGCGCAACACCGCATTGGCATCGGGCGCGCGCAGAAGCAGCACTCGGGATGGATCGGCCCCGAAATCGTGCAATCCATCGGCATGGATCTCACCCAGTTCCAGCGCCGAAAAGTCCTGACGCACCCAGAGAAGCCATTTGGGCTTCGCAAGTGCGCGCAGCGCGAGCGCCAGCGCGAAACCGGAAGCCGCAGCCCCCGCACCCGCCATGGCGGCAAACACTTCATGCACTGCGCCCGGCAGCAGGCCGCCGCAAAGGCAGGCGTCGGCCGCCACATGGCCGAGGGGAGCGCGGGCCAGCGCCAGTCCGGGTACACCCCCCGGCAGGGTTTTCAAGTTCGGTTTGAAGGACGCATTCATCTTTTTGTTCTCTGTTTGTTCCAACATTCCATCGAACCCATCAAAAGTCAAACACAAATTAAGCCATTGACATGTAATAGATATGTTCTGAATGACGGCCAAAGGCATTGTCCCGCCCGACGGACGGGCGACCTAAGCGCGGCGGCGGCTATATTGCGCAAGGGCCTTTTCCAGGGCCGCGATGCGCGGTGCCAGTTTCTTCGCACCCTTTGGCGTTGCGTATTGCATCAAGATGACTGCAAAGCCGTAGCTCGTTTCCCGTTCGAGCTGATCAGCGGAGATGACGCCTGAAACCCATTCAGCAAGAACACCACTCGCGATCTGTGTCGCGAGGACGGAAAGAATACCGCTATTCGCGTCCCGTCTCAGAAGGCCTTCTTCACCGGCCTTGTGAATCATGCCGCGCCAAAACTCGATCCTGGGCGCACGCATGGCCGCATAAAGATCCGGATCCGCCTGATTTGGCCGCATATGCATGATGGCGCGGTAAAAGCCGGGATCCTCCTTGTACAAACCCGCCGCAATGGAAATCGCCTTGAAGATATGATCGAGCGCATCGGCAGCCCGCGCACGGCCGACAACCGTTGTAAAAGCCTTCAGGTCCTGATCGAACACCTGGGCGAGAATGGCGCCCTTGGTACCGAAAAGATTGTAAACGGTTGCAGGACTGACACGCGCACGCTCCGCAACCTTTATCACGGATAACGCATCAACGCCCGCCTCGCGCAGCAGATCATACGCAGCATTCACGATACGCGTGCGCCGCTCCTTCTTCCCGAGGTCGCGGCGTGACAGCTCTTTGGCCCCAGCATCCGTTTTTCGTTCGCCGTCAATCAGCATCAGCTTCAATCGCATATGTTCGTTCATGTCGTATTAAGATGTATAATCCCACCCTGACACCCCCCGGGATGACTTGACCGCCGATATACCATCTGAGCGCGGCCTGATGGAATTCCAGGGTTGTGCGGCCCAGCGGATGCCGTCATGCACCATACTGAAATTAGTGTACACTCTAAAAAGTCTTGACTCCATTAGAGTCCACTATAACAATCTGAAAATACCGCAGGCAGAGCGGCTATCGGGAAGGAATGCAGGGAGATGCCATGAGCACGCACAGCGATGCTCCGGCATGCGGGCGTGTGCCCGAAGCGGATCGCGCAGGCGTAGGCGGCCAAACGCTTTACGGCAGCCCAGCGTGGCTTGCGATCCTTCGCGAGGAAGCGCGCGCGCTGTTGCGGGCCGCGCCCAAAACGCATGCCGCATTCAGCCTCGTCGAAATATTTCTCGACGCACCAATTGAGGTCCGGCCGCGAGCGGGCCTCCCCGGTTATCGCATGGATTTCCGCGACGGCACGATCACGTTCCGGACCAGCGTCACAGCCGAGGAAACAGCCGATCTCATCGTCCACATCGACTGGCAGGCTGGCATCCAACTCGCGAGTATGAAAAACGGGCCGGAGCTTTCCAGGGCCTCAGAGCACTTCACGCGCGCCGGAAAATTCAAAGTCACGGGAACATCCGCCGCGTGCCCGATCCCACTGCAGGAATTGCACGACCGGATCGTCGCACGGACGGTGGCGGCATAACACAGCAGCATCACGATCTCTTTGCGTAGCCAACCAAAACACAAACGGGGCAAACAGGTATGATTAGCAAGAAAGTATTTCTCCATAGCACGGCCGCCATCGCGATGGCGGGATATGGCTTGTCAGCGGGACCGGCCATTTCTCAAACATCCGGCGCCGAACAGGCTTCAGCCGGGATCGAAACCGTGACGGTCACGGCATCCCGCCGCGAGCAGGCGCTTATCGATGTGCCGCAGGCGGTTCAAGCCCTGACGGCAGAGCAACTCAGCCGGAACGGCGTCACCGATCTTAAATCCAGCCTGGCGCTTGTGCCGAGTGCATCGATGCCAGCTGAAATGTCGGCCGGAACTGAGGTCTTTCAGATCCGCGGCGTATCCGCCAGCCAGACAATCGGCGACAGCACAACCGGATTCTATCTGGACGAATTCGCCTTCAGCATTCCCGGCCTTCCCTTTGCGCCATCGACCAATCTTTACGATCTGAAGCGCGTGGAAGTTCTGCGCGGACCTTCCGGCACACTTTACGGGCAGGGCTCCCTCGGCGGGACGATCAAGGTTCTGACCAATGACCCCGATCTCAACCTGATCGAGGGCAGCATGCGCGCCAGCGCATCGTCCACGCAGGATGGCTCACCCAGCTATTCGGCCGATGCGATGATCAACATTCCGATCATCGAAGATACGCTCGCCGTTCGTGGTGTGCTGAGTTTTGAGCGCATTGGCGGCTATGTCGACATTCCGAATATGAACCTGAAGGACGGCAACAGCGTCGACAGCATTTCGGGTCGCCTGAAAGTGCTTTATCAGGCGACGGAAAAACTCCGTATCTCACTCGCGTTCTGGGGCAATAACACCAAGACCGGCTTCACCAACCGGATGGATGGCATCGATCCCTATTTTGCGAATGATACAGGCCTTGGGCAATCGCCGGTCAACTACAAGCTCTTCACCGGTAACATTGAATACGATCTGGGTTTCGCGGACCTTTTGAGCGCGACCGGATATCTTAATCAGGGCACAAACCTGATTGCGATCGGCAGCCAGCCCACCTTCGGCACCTATAACATTGCCACACTCGGACGGGCGCACGCCTTTTCACAGGAAGTGCGGCTGACGTCCAAAACCGATGGCCTGATCAACTACGTTGCCGGTGCGTTCTACCGCCATTCGGATTACGCATCGAACCAGGATTTCTCAGTCACTATTCCAGGTTTCCTTGCGACAACCAACAACAAGACATCCTCCGTCAGCTGGGCCGTTTATGGTGAAGTGTCTGCAAACCTGCTTGGCGGGCGGCTGATCCCCACCATCGGCGGCCGCTATTTTCACGAGCACAGAACGCTCGACGGCACCTCGATCTTCACCGTGTTCACACCGCCAAGCACAACGGTTTCCGGCGATACGAGAGACGGCAACAACGCGGCCTTCACGCCACGCTTCAACCTTGCCTATCACATGACCGATAACGGCATGTTCTACGCCGAGATCGCCAAGGGCTTCCGTAGCGGCGCGGTGCAGAGCAACGCATCGGTTCAGGCACTCGGCCTGCTCGGCATATCGGCCAGCACTGCGCTTGGGCCCGATACGCTGTGGAACTATGAAGTGGGCACAAAGTGGCAGTTCCTGAACAACACATTGCAATTTGAAGCCGCACTCTACAATTTCAACTGGAAGAAGGCCCAGCTTCAATTCTCGCCGGCCGGTATCAACGGCATCATCAGCGCCGGCGACGTACAGGGCCGCGGCGCCGACCTGACCCTGGTGTATCTGACGCCGATCGAAGGATTGCGCCTGAGCGCCGTTGCAAACATCAACAGCACCGAACTGCAGGACGTGCAACCCGCGATAACGGCGCTTCTGCCCTGGCTTGCGGATGGGAAGCAGCTTCCCGGAACGCCGCGGTTCACCGGCAGCCTGAACGTGGATTACATCACGCCGCTGGGTAATTCCCCCTACATGCTGAACCTGATCGGGCGTTATACTTACAATTCCAAGCAGAAGGACATCGTGACCGGTATGGACGCGGCGAACCTCAACCTTCTGGGCTTCCGGGCCGGCATCAGTGACGACACCAAATCGCTGATGTTCTTCGTTGAGAACGCGACCAACGAGCGTGGACCTGCCGCCGTCGACTCCGGCCGCTTTGTAACGCCATTCCCGCGCCAGATCGGCGTTACCTTTGAGCAGCGATTCTAAGGCGCCGCCGCAAGAGGAGGAACAGGCATATGAACATCGTACCCAACCGGATCAAACCACCGAAGCCGACCCAGGATCTTGAAAAGGCGAAGCGCGACCTGGACGAATTCGGCATATGCCTGATTGACCGCGCATTGGGTACGGAGCAACTGACGCGGCTGCGGAATCGCCTTTATGCAGCCGCCGATGACGATGTGCGCCTGAAGCGGCCAAGCAGTTCGAGCGGCGGCGATCATGACAGCAACAACCAGCGTATCTGGGGCCTGCTGAACCGGGGGCAGGAATTTGTCGATCTGGTTGAAGATCCAAGAAGCATCGAACTTCTGAAATACCTGCTGGAATGGCCGTTTCTGCTCTCCAGCATCTCCGCCAACATTGCGGGGCCTGGCCACGACGGCATGGTGATCCATGCCGATCAGCTCTTCGTTCCAGAACCCTGGCCCGCACGGCCGCAAGGCGCCAATTGCTTCTGGCTGGTAGACGATTTCACCGCCGACAATGGCGCCACCCACGTCGCGGTTGGTAGCCATCGCCTGAACCGGATGCCCAAGGACGACGCAGAGGCGGAATCATATTTCGTGCCTCTCGAAGCGTCGGCTGGAACCATGTGCGTGATGGAAGGCCGCATCTGGCATCGCACCGGCTGTAACGTCACCGCCAATGAGCGCCGCGCCGGTATTTTCGCGTGGAATGTGCGGAAGATCTACCGCACGCAGGAAAACTGGTTCCTCTCGCTCAACCCGCTGGTGCGGCAGGGCGCGTCGGAAGATCTTTTGTGGATGCTGGGCTATCGGCTCGACACCTTTTTCGGCCATGTCAACGGTTACGACCCGATCTAGGATTGCAAGACCGCACTGGCAGAGCAGGAGTGCCGGATATGAAAGCGAAAATCTCAGGTGGCGATCTTCTGGCGCGCGCGCTTGCGGCATGCGAGGTGGCGGAGGTTTTCACCCTGCATGGCGGCCACCTGGATTCCTTTCTGACGGCCTGTGCCGATGCTGGAATCCGGTTGACCGACGCGCGGCATGAGGCAAGTGCGGGCCATGCCGCCGACGGCTATGCCCGCGCGAGCGGCGGGCGGATCGGGGTTTGCGTTACCACCGCGGGTCCCGGCTTCACCAACAGCCTGACGGCCATCGCCAACGCCTATCTCGATGGTGTGCCGGTTCTTTTCATCTCGGGCTCCCCACCATTGCGGGAAGCGCAAACCAATCCGCTGCAGGGCGGGTTCGATCAGGTTGCCATGGCGGCACCGGTGACCAAATTGGCGCATCGCATCACCAATGCCGAGCGAATCGCCGATCTGGTCTCGCACGCGGTTCAAATCGCGCTGACCGGACGGCCGGGGCCGGTGTTCCTCGAAATACCGATCGACGTCATGTTCGCTCCGGCAGAAGCGGGCTGGCGGCAGGTGAAACCGCTGCAATTGCCGGCACGGCCTGCGCCTGCCGCAGATGCAATCGATGCGGCAATGGCCCTTCTGCTGACCGCGGAGCGGCCGGTGATGATTGCCGGAGCCGGAAGCGTTCTGTCACCGGCAAGCGAACCGCTGCTGCGGTTTGCCGAACGGACGGGCATACCGGTTGCCGCCAATTCCAAAGCCACGGGTGTGTTGCCACATGACCACCCCTGCTATGCCGGGCTAACCAGCACCATTGGGGCGGCGAACTTCGCAGGCCACGGGCCGGATGTTGTCATCCTGCTGGGTGCGCGAATGGGCATGTTCACCGGCGGACGCAGCGGAGGTGTGATTCCGCACACGGCAAAAGTGATTCAGATCGACATTAATGGTGCGGAAATCGGCCGGCTTCGGCCCGCCGATATCGGGATCGTGGCGGATTGCTCCGAGACAATGCGCGCCTTCGCCGATGCCGCGGACCACCACACCTGGCCTAGACGGGATAAATGGTCCGCGATGTTGCAGGACTTCCGGCGCCTGCGTGGTGCGGCGTTCCTGAAGGCGCCAAAACAACCCAAGCCCCACGCCATGCATCCCTTTCATGCGGTTGCTGCGGTGTTCGAAGCGCTGCGCCCCGACACGCTGGTGATTTCCGATGGCGGCGAGGCAGGGTGTTGGGTGCAGGACCAGTTGAAATCGGCCGGGCCGGGCCACTTCATGACCTGTGGCTATCTTGGCTGTCTTGGCGTGGCACCGGGTTTTGCCATTGGCGCCGCCCGCGCATGCCCCGATACGCCGATCGTGTGCTTTACCGGCGATGGCGGAGCCGGATTCAACATTCAGGAATTCGACACCATGGTACGGCACGCAATGCCAATCCTGACCATTGTGTTGAATAATGCCTGCTGGGGCATGTCGCAGAACGGACAGGACCTGGTCTTCGGCGCCAACAGGCGCGCAGCCGTGGCCCTGTCGGATACGAATTATGACGCCGTTGCGGCGGCGTTTGGCGGCTATGGCGAGCGGGTGGACCGCTATGAAGACGTGGTACCCGCGGTCAAGCGGGCGCTCGCCTCCGGAAAACCAGCCTGCATCAATCTGATCGTCGATGCGGATATTGTGCACCCCATCACCGTGGCAATGGTGGGTGATGTTTCCGCCGAAGATCAGATCTCCATTCCCTATTACGAGAACATTCCGCTTGCGGCGGCAGAGCCATTAAAATCGGGAGGTTGACATTGAACACGATTTCCACATTCCCCGTTGAAGAACTTGCAGCCGCGAAGGCGTATCTGAAACAGCATGGCCTCGTCATCATCGAGAGCGTACTGGACCAGGTCGGCCTTGCGCGCGTCCGCGATGCGGTGAAGCGCGGCGTTGAATCCGACCGTAAGGCGGATATCCAGCTTCAGGGCTTTGCCTTCGACCCCGATGACCGCAACATTCGCCTGTTCGATCTTGTCAGTAAGGACCGCACATTCCGCGACCTGGTCGAGCACCCGATCGCCGTCGACCTTGCAAGCTTCTGGCTGGGCGATAATTTCCTGCTGTCGAATTTCTCGGGGAATATCACGGCACCCGGGTCCGGTGCCATGAACATGCACGCCGATGCAGGCTATATGCCGGTGCCATGGCCACCTTACCCCATCGCGCTCAACATCGCGTGGGCTATCGACGATTTCCGGGCAGACAATGGTGCAACGCGCTATGTTCCAGGTTCATACCACATGCAGCACGGGCCGGATTATGCCGGCAGCGATGCTATTCCCATCGTCCGGGAGACACGCCCGATACAGTGCAAGGCAGGCTCTGTTTTCGTGATGGATGGCCGGGTGTGGCACCAAACCGGTCCGAACACGTCAAAAGACCAGACACGCACTGGGCTTTTCGCCTATTACACGCGGTCTTTCATTCGCCCGCAATTCAATTGGTTTGCCACCGTTCCTGACGAAGTGTTGCAGGAATCAAGCCCGCGCTTGCGCGAAATGCTGGGGTTCGGAAGCAACGATTCTGCGAAGAGTGCTGATTACCCGCAGCTACGAAAGCTGAAATTCCACTGACGTGCGGCAGAACCGCTATTCAAATATTTTCAACCTGTAGCCCACGCCTTGCTCTGTTTGGATCAATGCCGGTTGCACGGGATCGGCCTCGATCTTCTGCCGCAGGGTGCGGATATAGATTCGCAGATATTGAACATCCGTCTCGCTGCCCCAGACCTCGCGCAGGAGGAATTTGTGCGTCAGGACTTTACCTGCGTGCATGACCAGAAGACGCAAGAGATCATATTCGCGCGGCGTCAATTTCACCTCTGCCCCGCCGACAGTCACGACACGATGCACGAGGTCGACGGCGAGATCGCCGCTTTTGAATATCGGCCGCTCGCCCTCCTGCTGCAGCCGGTGGCGGACCGCAGCACGGATGCGCGCCAGCAACTCATCCATACCGAAGGGTTTGGTAACATAATCATCGGCACCCATATCGAGGGCCGTGACCTTTCCGCCCTCGTCACTCCGGCTGGAGAGCACAATCACAGGCACCGATGAACCACCTTCCCGCAGCCTCTTCAGGATATCCAGGCCACTGACGCCCGGAAGCCCGAGATCCAGGATCACGACGTCGACCGTATTGCGCTGAAGCAGGGCGTATCCACTCTCCCCACTATCCGCTTCCAGCACCAGATAACCTTGCGCGGCAAGACTTACCCGCAGAAAGCGGCGGATTGCCGGCTCATCATCAATCACAAGCACACGCAAAGGAGCCGTCATGCTGCGCGCCCTTCCCTTTCATCTGTTTCAGGTACAGGAAGCGTGATCGTGAAGACGGCGCCATGGCCATCGCCGCGATTGGCGGCGGTCAGGGTGCCGCCCATGGCCTCAACAAATCCACGGCTGATCGCAAGCCCCAACCCCGTTCCGGCGCGCGCGCGGTCCGCCACCTGAACGCGATAGAATTTATCGAAAATGCGTTCAATATCGCCGGCGGGGATACCGTTACCGCTATCGGCCACGGAAAGCCGCACATGCATACCAACACGCTCCCCCGCCACCAGGACCTTCGTTCCGGCCGGGGCATATTTGGCAGCATTATCCAGAAGATTGAAAAAGGCCTGTTCAAACAACACCGGATCGAGCTTCAGCATCGGCAGGCCCGTGGCCAGTGCCAGAACGACATCGTGTTGCGCCAGCACTTTCGATGCACGGCGAAGCGCACTGCCAACAACATCACCCGCATCAACCAATTCCAGCTTGGGGATGATGGCCCCTGATTCCAGCCGTGTCATATCGAGCAAATTGGCAATGAAGCGATTCAGACGCTCCGCTTCTTCCAGGATCGAAGACAGCAATTCCTGCTTTTCCGCATCCGCGAGTGTCCCGCCATAAGATTTCAGGCTGCTGGCCGCACCCAGAATGGAAGCAAGCGGTGTACGCAGGTCGTGGCTGATCGATGTCAGAAGGGCGGAGCGCAATTTTTCCGTTTCTGCAATCAGCCGGATATGATCGCTATCCTGTGCGAGATTGACCCGTTCGATGGCAAGCGCCGCCTGATCTGCGAGGGCATCAAACAACCGGCGCTGATCGGGGGTGAGGAGCTGACCTTGCTTTTCACTGCTCAGTCCCACCACACCGACTGTTCCCCGCCCGGTGCGCATTGGCAGGAACAACCACTTCCCACCCGGGAGCGTATCCGCGCCACGCCCGGCGGGTGCGCCGCGTTCCCACACCCATTTGGCGGCCGCGATATCGCCCTCATCCAGCGTATCTTCCGGGGGGTAGCCTGCGCGCACCGCAACATGCCCGCCTTCGGGAAGCAGGATTACCACATGCACCTTCAGCATCTGCGCAAACTGAAACGCCGCGGCCCATAGAAGATCATCCAGCGTATACACGGCAGCGAGCTTACGGCTAAAGAGATAAAGATCTTCCGTCGCTTTCGCACGTTCCCGGGCCGCCTGCGCCTGCGCGCGAACCCGCGATGTCAGATCGCTGGCAATGAACGCCACAACAGCGAAAAAGAACAGGGCGTTGACATTCTCAGGATCGGCAATCTGAAACGTGTGCAGCGGCGGAAGAAAGAAGAAGTTGTAGGCCAGAACGCTGACAAGGCTGGCAAAAAGAGCAGGCCACAAACCATAGGCAATAGCACTGGCAAGAACGGCAGTCAGGAACACGAGCGCCACGCTGGTGATGCCCAGAAACTGTCTTAATGCCAGCCCCACGGCCAAGGCGCCAAGTGTGTAGAGAAGGCCGCCGGCATAAGCACGGGTATCGAGCGTGGGGCGAAGCAACGCGAAAGATGGCGGCACCGGGCCACCCGGCACATCGCCCGCCGCATCCGGCACGACATGGACCCCCATGCCACCGGCACCACGTATGATTTCAAATGCAAGCGGCGGGCGCCACCATCCGAAAAAAGCCGATCGCCGTGCGCCGGGAACGACGATCTGCGTAAAATTGTTGGACCGTGCGTAATCAAGAACGCCTTCGGCAATGCTGACCGCCGGCACGGTTATGGCTTCACCCCCCAGCCGTTCGGCCATGCGCAGGACTTCCGCAACCTTGTCACGGTCCGTCTCGCTCAAGCCCGAAGCCTGCGCTGTCTCCACATGAATTGCCGCCCAGGGGGCCTGCAATTTGTCGGCCAGCCGGCGCGTATAACGAAGCAGCATCGCGCTGCCCGGCTGCGCATCAACAAAGGTGAGAAGACGCTCCCCCGCCTCCCAAGGGCCAGATATGGCATGCGCGCGCATGTAATCGACCATCTGCGCATCGACACGCTGCGCCGTACGGCGCAGTGCCATTTCACGCAGTGCCGTCAGATTGCCGGGCGCGAAAAAATTATGTGCAGCACGCCGGGCGGTATCAGGGAGATAGATCTTGCCTTCCTTCAGCCGCTGCAAAAGATCATCCGGCGTGATGTCGACAAGCTCCACATCGTCGGCATGATCCAGAATGGCATCCGGTACAGTCTCCCGCACGCGCACATGGGTAATCTGCGCAACGACATCGTTCAGGCTTTCCAGATGCTGAACATTCAGCGTCGTGTAGACATCAATACCGTTATCAAGCAGCTCCTCCACATCGAGATAGCGCTTCGCATGGCGGCTGCCCGGCACATTGGTGTGGGCCAGCTCATCGATCAGGGCCAGTGCCGGCTTACGCTGCAAGATGGCATCGAGATCCATTTCCGCCAGCACGCGCCCCTTGTAGAGCATGCGCTTCTTCGGAATGACCTCGAAACCCCTGGTCAGCATATCGGTTTCGATACGGCCGTGGGTTTCCACCACGCCAATGACAACATCACCCGCATCCACGCGGCGCTGGCGCGCCTCGCTCAGCATTTCATAGGTTTTGCCGACACCCGGTGCGGCACCCAGAAATACCTTGAGCCGGCCGCGCTTTTTCCCGGCCGCCTGTTTCAGCAGAGCGTCGGGCGACGGACGGGTGGCCTCATCGGTCATGCTTCAATTATAGCGCATGCCTGGCCGCCTGCATCGCATCCAGTGCCAGATTCAGCTGCAGCACATTCACATGCGGCTCGCCAAGCAGGCCCAGAACACGCTGTGTGGTGTTGCGGAGGACGAGCTGGCGCACGGCCGCTTCGGGGAGCCCGCGCGCCTTCGCCACCCGCCGTACCTGGAAATAGGCGGCCGCCGGGGTGATGTCCGGATCAAGACCGCTGGCCGATGTTGTGACGAGATCGACCGGCACCGGCATATCAGGATTTTCCTTGTGCAGCGCCTTCGCATCGGCCTTCACGCGATCGACCAGCAACCGGGAGGTTGGACCCAGATTGCTACCTGATGAATTGGCAGCATCATAACCTTTGCCGGCAGCCGAGGGACGGCCATGGAAGTAGCCGGGTTCGGAGAAGCCCTGCCCGATCAGGATGGAGCCAATCACATGCCCATCCTTTCTGATCAGACTGCCATTGGCCTGATCAGGAAACAGTATCTGTGCAAGGCCCGTCATCCCGAGCGGATAGGCGATACCGGTCAGAACCGTGAGAAGCACGATCATCAGGAATGCCGGGCGAAGTTGCCGTAACATGCGCGCCTCCTAGGCGAGGCCCATGGCCATCACAAGAATGTCGATTAATTTGATGCCCGCGAAGGGAATAAGAATGCCGCCGAGGCCATAGACAAGCAGATTGCGGCGCAGGATGCTGGCTGCCCCGACAGGCCGGTATCGTACCCCCTTCAACGCAAGCGGGATCAGCGCCACGATAATCAGCGCATTGAAAATGATTGCGGACAGGATGGCGCTTCGCGGCGAGTGAAGGGCCATGATGTTGAGCGCGCCTAGCGCCGGATAAAAAGCAACGAACATCGCCGGAAGAATGGCGAAATATTTGGCGACATCATTGGCGATGGAGAAAGTCGTCAGCGCGCCACGCGTCATCAGCAATTGTTTACCGATCTCCACCACCTCAATCAGTTTTGTTGGATCACTGTCGAGATCGACCATGTTTCCGGCCTCGCGCGCGGCCATGGTGCCCGTGTTCATCGCCACGCCGACATCAGCCTGAGCCAATGCCGGTGCATCGTTGGTGCCGTCGCCGCACATCGCAACGAGCTTCCCCTTCGCCTGTTCTTCACGGATGAGGGCGAGCTTGGCCTCCGGTGTTGCCTGGGCGAGGAAAGAATCGACACCGGATTCGGCGGCAATGGCCGCGGCCGTAAGCGGATTATCGCCGGTGACCATGACCGTCCGGATTCCCATCTTCCGCAGTGCCGCGAAACGTTCACGGATTCCGCCCTTCACGACGTCCTTCAAATGGATCAGGCCGAGCACCCTGTCATTTCGCGCCACCGCGAGCGGTGTGCCACCAGATTTCGCAATACGTTCCACAAGGGCGAGAAAGCTGCGCGCGGTCTCCGGACCAAGCGTTTCGGCAGCGGCGGCGACAGGGTTTTTCGACTCTGGAAACCCTTTCAGCGTACGAACATGGCCCAGAACCGCATCGGCGGCACCTTTGCGAATAATTGTGCCATTGAGATCAATGCCGCTGATTCGCGTTGCGGCCGTGAAGGGCACGAAGTGCGTTTCGTGAGACGCGAACTCCTGCCCACGCAGGCCATATTTGTCCTTCGCCAGCACGACGATGGAACGGCCCTCCGGCGTTTCATCCGAAAGCGATGCCAACTGGGCTGCTTCCGCCAGATCGCGTTCTTCCACACCGGGAAGTGGCAGAAAGGCCGATGCCTGGCGATTGCCGAGTGTGATGGTTCCGGTCTTGTCGAGCAATAGAATATCGACATCGCCCGCCGCTTCCACCGCCCGCCCTGACACGGCAAGCACATTAAAGCGGACCAGGCGATCCATGCCCGCAATACCGATTGCGGAGAGCAGCGCCCCGATCGTGGTCGGAATCAGGGTCACGAAAAGCGCCACCAGAACCAGGATGGAGATCGTGCCGCCTGCGTAATGCACAAACCCGGGAATCGCCGCCACGGCAAAAACGAAGATCAGCGTCATGCCGGCAAGCAGGATGTTCAGCGCAATTTCGTTGGGTGTTTTCTGACGCTCCGCCCCTTCGACCAATGCAATCATGCGATCGAGAAAGGTGTTTCCTTTGGACGCGGTGATCTTCACCACAATCCAGTCCGACAAGACACGCGTTCCGCCCGTGACGGCAGAGCGGTCGCCCCCGGATTCACGGATGACCGGTGCACTTTCGCCGGTAATCGCAGCCTCGTTAACCGAGGCGACGCCTTCAACAACCTCCCCGTCGGAAGGGATCAGATCGCCGGCTTCAACCAGCACGAAATCACCGCGCTCCAACTGCGCAGCGGGCACTTTGCGCCAAACCTTCAGTTCGGGGCCGGGCATCAGCTTCGCTTCAAGGTCGATCTTCATCCGGCGCAATGTGTCGGCCTGCGCTTTGCCGCGGCCTTCGGCAATCGCCTCTGCGAAATTGGCGAACAACAACGTGAACCAGAGCCACAGATTGATCTGGAATGAAAAGAGTTGGCCACCGCGGCCCATCGCCAGATCACGAAGAAACAGAATGGTCGTCAGCACGGTGACAACCTCAACCACAAACATCACCGGATTTCGCACCATGGCCCGGGGATTGAGCTTGCGGATGGCTTGCCAAAGGGCCGGAAGAATCAAGTCCGAATCGATTCCGGCCATGACGGGCCGCCTTCCGGCGCTGCGACCAGGTTCCGTACCGGCCGCGCTCATGGCGAACCACCGTATAGAAGACCGGCATTCATCGCGAAGTGTTCCGCAATCGGGCCAAGTGAAAGCGCCGGGACGTAAGTCAGGCCACCAACAATCACGATCACACCAAGCAGGAGACCGGCAAACAGCACGCCATGCGTGGGAAAAGTGCCCTCTGACAGCGGAGCGATCTTTTTCCCCGCCAGCGACCCAGCCGCCGCCAGCATCGGCATGATCACCAGAAACTGGCCGATAAGCATGGCAGCCGCCAATGTGGAATTATAAAATGGCGTGTTGGCACTCAGGCCTGCGAACGCGCTGCCGTTATTTGCGGTGGCAGAGGTGTAGGCGTAGAGAATTTCGCCATAGCCATGAGGGCCGGCATTCAACAACCCCGAAAGCCCTTGCGGCAACAAGACCGCCAATGCGGTGAAACCCAGAATGGAAAGCGGCAGGACAAGGATGGCCAGTATCGCCATCTTCACCTCCCTGCCCTCAATCTTCTTGCCCAGATATTCCGGCGTGCGGCCCACCATCAGACCCGCGATGAACACGGCCACCACCGCGAACAGCAGCATGCCGTAAAGACCTGAGCCGACACCACCGAAGATGACTTCCCCCAGCATCATATTGGCCATCGGGATCATGCCGGCGATCGGCATCAGACTGTCATGCATGGCATTTACGGCACCACAGGAAGCATCCGTCGTGACAGTCGCGAACAACGCCGAATTCGCGATTCCGAAGCGAACCTCCTTGCCTTCCATATTGCCGCCAGCCTGGAGGGGGCCGGCTGTCTGATCCACATGATCGGTTGCAAAAGCGGGATTTCCGCCGCTCTCCACGGCATACGTAATGGCCACACCGGCCAGGAACAGCACACCCATCACGGCAAAAATCGCCCAGCCCTGACGTTCATCGCCCGCCATGCGTCCAAACATATTGGTCAGGCCCGCGCCGATCGCGAAGATCAGGACCATCTGCACCAGATCGGTGATGGCCGTAGGATTTTCATAAGGATGTGCCGAGTTGGCGTTGAAAAAGCCGCCGCCATTCGTGCCCAGAAGCTTGATCGCCTCCTGCGATGCCACAGGCCCTTGCGCAATTGTCTGGTGTACCCCTTCCAGCGTCGTCACGCCCACATAGGCGTTCAGATTCTGCGGTACGCCCTGCCACACAAAAAACAGGCAGGCGAGGATGGCGATGGGCAGCAGCACATAGAGTGTGCAGCGAACCAGATCGACCCAGAAATTTCCCACAGTTTTCGCCGAACGCCGCACAAAGCCACGCACCAGCGCGGCAGCCAGCGCGATACCCGTAGCCGCGGAGACAAAGTTATGGACCGTCAGCCCCGCCATCTGGGTCAGATAGCTCATCGTTATCTCTGGGACATAGGATTGCCAATTGGTGTTGGTGACAAAGCTGACGGCCGTGTTGAACGCCAGATCGGGCGCAACAGCGCCCAGATGTTGCGGGTTGAACGGCAGCAGGACCTGCAGGCGCAGGATTGCGTAGAGTGTCACGAAGCCCGCAAGGTTAAACGCCAGCATGGCAACGGCATAGGTAAGCCAGTGCTGTTCTTCATCCGCCGTCACACCCGAAAGGCGATAAAGCAAACGCTCAACCGGGCCAAGCAATAGCGAAAGCAATGTGCGTTCGCCGTTGAACACGCGCGTCAGGTAACCGCCCAACGGCCGTGTAAGCCCGGCGACGATGACACAGAACAGTGCAATCTGAACCCAGCCGTTGACCGTCATGGACGTTCCTAAAATCTCTCCGGCCGCACCAGCGCGTAGACGAGATAGACAAAAATGAAGAGGACGGCGGCAGCGCCAAGCACATAGTCAAGTGTCATCGCACTCCCCTCATAACCGGGTGCAGAGACGCGCATAGCCTGCGCACAGCACAAAGAAGGCAATGCCCGCAGCAATGAACAGAAGGTCGAACACATCACACTCCTTACCGGGAGGGCAGGATGTGCGTTCAGGACATAGGAATTCGAGGTCGGGAACCTAAGGGAAATTATATAAAAGCCATATATGCCGCCGCCACGATCACGCGACGATCATCAGCCCGCACGCCGTGAACGCGTTGCGGACGCATGGCCTTTCTCGACAATATCGACCGTACCAAGGCCGCCATTGATGGCGATCAGATCGCCGTCCGCGATCCGTTCGGTGGCACGTTCGACCGCGGTTACACAAGGAACATTGAATTCGCGGCAGAGCGATGCGCCATGCGCGAGCACGCCACCCGTTTCCAGCACGAGACCGCACAACCGCGCAAAAACCGGCGTCCAACTCGGATCCGTTTGGCGGGTGACGAGAATATCCCCCTTGCCGACCCGGCCAAGCTCCGAAACATCGTAGATAACGCGCGCCCTGCCCATAACCTGGCCCGCGCTGGCCGCAAGGCCGGAAAGCCTCAGCGCGTTTTCACCAGCCGCCGGTATTTCATCGTCCGGCACATAACCGCGGCGCAGATATTTCGGCGGCTGAATTTTCCGTGTCTCTTCCCATTCTGCCCGCCGCGCCACAACGCGCGCATCCGCTTCGCTTGCGGGAAGCGTTCTGTCCATTAGCGCGGCGATTTCCGCACGCACCAGAAAAAAAACATCATCCGCATTTTTGAGTAAGCCGTTTGCATGAAGGCGGCGCCCCTTCTCGGCATAGACACGCCGCAACAGCCACCAGATACGATCGTAATAAAAACGGTGGTTGTCCCGCAGGCTCATATAAATTTCGTTGTAGCGGAACAGAACACGCAAGGCCGCACGCTTGAAAGGCGCCAGGAGGCCGGAAATATTTTCAAGGCATGCCTTTTGCGTGGCAAGACGTGTTGCCGCGCTGCGGGCATTGCTTTCGGCCGGGCGTAGTCCGTCATCACCAAGAAATGCCTTCACCTGTTGCCAGAGAAGATCGGGATCATCACCCCAGCGGGGGTAAACAAGGTCCTTGTAATTGGCACCGCGATGGCCGTGCGATGTGAGAAAGGCTTCGATCTCGGACACAACGCGTTGGGCGGATGCGCTATTGGCGGATTCCTTGAATTCGTTCCAGCGCAATGGGATGGCCGATTTCGCTGCATCCGGGCCGGCCTCACGCAAATGCTGCGCGATCTGCCAAAGATGATCGGCTTCGCGCACCGTATGGCTTCCCGCAAGGCCGGCCGAGACGACGGCGTAAAGCCCCTCGCCGTCACCGCACCAGCGCGCCAGCAACGCCGTCAGCAGCAACTTCAGATCCTGCGCATAATAAAAGACCGTGATGCCGCATTCGAAGCCGATCGTATTGGCCAGCGACCAGATCGAACCAAGATGCGCATCAAGTGCACGATCATCCAGTTCTTGCACCGCGACGCCGGCGAGCGGAACGGTGGCGGCGAGAAACGGAGCCCAGGCGCCGGTCAGGAATTTGTGATTTCGGGTGAAGCCGCGGCGGCGGCCATACAAGACCTCGAAAATCCAGGTCCGCCGCACAAGCCCCCACCATTTCCACGGCGCACATTGCACCGCCACACGCCGTTCGGGCGGAAGCTGGTTGAGCAGGCTGGGAAGCCGCGCCATACGCGGCAGAAAGACATAGAGCCGTTCCAGCAGGCTGATATCGAGATAGGGTGCCGCCCGATAATATTTGAAGGCATCGGGTGGGCCGGGCCGGCGATCGCCATACATGCCAAGTTGCATGGGAATCTGACCGGTCAGATTCTGCACATCATAGAAGAGCGGGCTGACCGGGGGGGCCCAGATCTCATCCGCATAGGCGCGGGTCCAGATGCGATCTGCGCCATCCGGATCGGCATCGGCAGAAGCCGCCCAGGGTTCCAGCGGGCGATTCAGCCAGACATTGGCAATGGTCGTAACCGGGCGGCTTTGCAGCACTTTCAGTGTTTCACCATCGAACGCCCATTCGATATCCTGCGGGTAGCCGCAGACATCGGCGATCCGGACGGTCTCCGCGAAAACTTTGTGCAATAGAAAATCCGGAAACGGCCCCTGCCCCGCGGGTGTGCGGCGCGCAATAACAACGCCCGTTCCCCGGTCGAGCAGGATTTCTTCCGGATTGACGTGACCGGAAACAAGACTCTCGCCCACACCACGGACGGCATTGATCACGACATGCGAAAGCGCCTGTGACGCCGGATCGGCGCTGAAGCTAACGCCGGCCCAGCTTGCATCCACCATCCGCTGGACGATGACCGCCATGGCATCGTCGGAAACGACAGAGCGGCTATCGCGATAGGCCGCCGAGGCAGCGCTGTGATGCGAAGCCAGACAACGTGCAACGGCGGCCACAACTGCTTCGCCGCCGCGCACATCCAGAATGGTGTCGAAAACCCCGGCAAAGGAGTGGCCGGCCGAATCCTCCGCGATACTGGAAGACCGTACGGCGTAAGCGTGGTTGTCACCGCCCAGCGCGGCCAGCGCCTCAAAAACGGCGGCACGAACCTCAGGTGTCAACCCCTGACGCGTGGCACCGGCCGTGAGGACAAAAAAGTCCGGCACGACACAGCCCATGGCATGAAGACGGAAAAGCGATGCCGCCTTCCCGCCAACATCCTCGACCCGCGTGGTGGTGGGAGACGCAAGTGAGGAAATCATTTCCACTTGCCGGCTGCCAGCGCCTGTGGCGTGACGCGCGGCGGCCAGAAATAGGAGATCAGACCCGGGACAGTGCCCACGCCCTCCACCACATAGTCGCCAACACCTTCGTAGCCCCAGAAAGTATTCCAGGACCCCGACCCGATATAGGAATGCATTTCCGACATGCGCGCGCGGATAACATGCCCGGTCTCATCGGTAATGATCAGCGTCACGTCGCGTTGTACACCGTTTTCATCATAATGCGCCGTGGTTTCAATCTCTGCAGCGGCAGATACCTTGCCGTTGCGTGTGACATAGCCAAGCGCGATCTGGTTATCGTTTTCATCGATGCCCTGTTTCAGCACCGAAACGGCCAATGCACCATCCGCGGTCTGAAACGACCACATCTTGAACAGATTCTTGCAGAACTCGATGCTATGCCGTTGACCCCAGGAATGGTCGGAATCGCCCGTGGCCGCAACGCGATACTCCTTGCCGGCGATACGAATATTGCCGTCAACCTTCCACGCGCGGTGATAGCGGTTGGCCGCCATCCAGGATGGGGTGGGATGAATACCATCGGCATAGTCATAGGGCGGCATCATGAAGCGGGCATCGAAATCAAAGCCATTGCCAGCACCATCGTCAAAAGAGAGATGCTGACGCTTTAACGGCTCCAACCGGCGAAAGCGCAAGCCGGACAATTCGACATTATCGAAATCGGCATCGATGAGATAATCCGCGTCTTTCTTGAAGCAATAAACCCAGCGTTTGCCATCCACCAAGCGGTGTCCAGGTGCGGCCATGGCTTTGTCATTCACCGTGAGGTCAGGCCAACCGCCATGGTAGAAGCTGACGAGCATGCCGGATGGCATCGGCTGATTGGGCACGACCCAAAGATAGAGCCAGCCACCAATCTGATTGGCCGTATCGTTGAAATTGAAATAAAGGCTTTCGCGCCAGTGGTAATCGTCATTCAGAAACGCCGGATGGCGCAGTTCATCGGCAGCCTTTAAAACCATCGGCGCATTCCTCCATGCAGGCTATTCCGGTCACGCCATTTCGTAGCGGATCGGCAGTTTCTTGGGCCCATTGACGAAGAAGGCCTGAGTCATCATCGCTTCGCCATCGTGCTCAACGGATTTGAGGCGCGGCAGCAACTCCTCAAACAGAATACGCATTTCCATACGCGCCAGATGCTGCCCCAGGCAGACATGGCCGCCATAGCCGAAGGCGAGCTGCTTGTTGGGCTTTCGATCAACCTGGAAAACAAAGGGCTGCTCGAACACATCTTCATCGCGGTTGCCGGAGGCGTAACACAGCATCAGCCAGTCGCCTGCCGCGATCTTTCGCCCGCGCAATTCCGTATCGCGTGTCGCCGAGCGCATGAAGTGTTTCACCGGTGTCATCCAGCGCACCGATTCCTCTATCATCGTCGGAATCAGCGAAGGATCTTCTTTCACTTTGGCGAATTGATCCGGGCGATCGCAAAACTGCCAGATGGCACCAGCCGTCGAGGACGACGTGGTATCGTGCCCGGCCGTGGCGATGATCATGTAATAGCCCATCTGTTCCAACCGCGGCAGCGGCTCGCCATTGATCTTTGCCGTGGCGATAACCGTGGCGAAATCATCACGGGGGTTGGCCTTACGCTCTTCGGAGATTTTGGCGAAGTAAGCCTCGAAATCGTCCACCACGGCCGTCAGTGCCTTGGCATATTCGCCCGGATCGATATCGGTGGGCTGCGCGCGAGCGGTATCGGGATCCTGCGGCCCGAACAATTCCTGTGTCAGGCGCAGCATGCGGGGCTCGTCCTCTTCCGGCACGCCGAGGATTTCCATGATCACATGCAGGGGATAGCGGAGCGCGACGTCATTGACGAAATCGCACCGTCCGCCCATGGCCGCCATCCGATCCACAGTCGTGCGCGCGATTGTACGGATGCGCCCTTCCAGTTTCTTCAGATTGCCCTGCAGAAACCACGGCTGCGCCAAAGCGCGATATTTCGGATGTTCCGGCGCATCCATCTGCACCAAGCTTTTGATCAGATGCGGGCTTCCGCCTGTGATCGCGCGCACCCGCCGATCGCTTTCCTGATCCGTCAGCGTTGCCTGGCGATCGCCATTGTGAAACACATCGTTCTGCTTGCTGACGGCAAGGATATCGGCGTGCTTGGTAACCACCCAGAACGGATCGAAACCTTTCGCCGCCGCGACGCCAAGCGGATTGTTATTCCTGAGCCAGGTATAGGCATCATGGATTCGCGCATCAGCATAACAGCGCGGATCCACCAGTGTTTCCGCAACGTCCGCAGGCACCTGAACCGATGGATCCATTTCTCCCTCCCACATTTCACGAATAGCGATCCTGCATGGCCGCGGGCCCTGCAATCACGACCGCTTCAGTATCTTCCGATAGTAATCCCGATTCCAGAAGAAGGAGAGGATTCCGGAACCCTTGTGAGCGCCGCCATCAACTTCGAAATTGAAATAACAATCATTGTTCCAGACCGTTTCACGCTCTGTCGGTGCAGAGGTAAAGCATTTGCCTTCGACCCGCGACAGACGGGCATTCGCGTCCACGATGTTCATGACAATGCCGCGTTGAATGCCGTCACGATCATAGTCGGGGCAAATCTCCAGATTGGTAATCGGGGTCATGCGCTTTCCGTCATAGACAAAGCCATAAGGAAACACGCCACCATCCAGCGCCACACCTTCGAACGCGTGGAAAGCCCAGTCGCGGCCGCATTGGCCGGCGATATACTTGCTTTTGTATAGCGGCTCCCACCGGCGCGGACCCCAAGAGTGATCGGAGTCGCCCGTCATGTCGATTTTATAGGTCTTACCGTCGAGCCGAAGTTCCCCTTTGGCGGCGTAGGGACGATGATATCGGTCGCCCGCAAGATATTTCGGCGTTTCATAGGTATTGTCGATATAGTGCCAGTTGCCGCCGAAGATATCGATATCGAAATCAAGCGCCAGGCGATCCCCGTCATCGAACGTGATGTTCCAGCGCTTGAGCGGATCGATACGCTTGTAGTGCAGCTTTCCGTCAACCTTGAGATCGCTCCACTCCGCATCGGGGATCGGAACTTCCTTGACGAACTGGTAGAGCAGCTTGTTCGGTTCGCGCTGCCAGCCCTTGGTCAGGTAGACGCTATAGCTTGCACTGGGTTTCGGCGCATTCGGCATATAGCTGTAGTAGATGGCGCCGCCCATCTCGTATTCCGGCATCTGAAAGCAATACCACATGCTTTCACGCCATTCCGGCAGATCGGTACTGGGGTGTCGCAGTTCGTCATCCGCTCGTAACACCATGACGTATCCTTTCGCGGTTAGAGTTCAGGGCTGAAAGACAGACGCATACCGAGCGTGCGGGGACGGGGCACAATCATACGCCCTTGCTCCCACAGCGACGGCCCGCGCTCGTCCGTGATGTTGTCGGCAAAAAACTGGATCTGATAGGCATCCTTCTCGACACCGATTTCGAACGAGATGATGTTGAGATCACCCGACCGCAGACCCGTCGCGAGATCGGATTCCTTGGCGCGATATTGATACGTGGCATCTGCAATCAGGATCAGATCGCGATAACCGAGCGGCCGCGCATAATTGAACCCGAGCGAGAAATTCCCTTTCGGCACATTGGGGACCTGTACGCCATTGTGCAGGAAGGGAAGACCGGCCGTGATCATGGGGTTGATGCTTTCAATCGTGGTGCTATTCCAGCCGCCGGACGCCTGTAGGATCAGACCGGGTATGGGCGTCGCATAGGCGATCTGCAGATCGATACCGTGGCCACTGACATCGCCGAGGTTGACGATACCGGCGATACCCGAAAGGCCGGTTTGATACTGCGCCTCGTCCCATTTGATCATGTAGACGGCGCCGTTGACGTTCAGCGCGTTGTCGAACAGCGACCACTTCGTTCCGATTTCATAACTCCACAAGGAATCGGTCTTCAGCTGGATGTCCGTGACCACACCAGTTACGGCCTGCAGAGCCGCGACATTGGCCGCTGTTTGCAAGGCGCCAGGACGAAAGCCCTGTGCCGCGTTGAAATACACCATGCCGTTGTCATTCGGATGAATGGCAACATTGAAACGCGGATTGAGGTGATAGTTCTTGCCGGCCTGTGTGTCGGACGAGCCAACCACGACCGGCGGAACGCTTGTAACCGTCGTCGTCGAATTCTGGATCAGATTCCGCTTGACCGAAGAATAGCGGATGCCCACGAGAGGACGGATGAGACCACCCCAGAGATCATAGGACACTTCGCCGAATCCGGCCCATTCTATGGAATGGACGGCAGACAAACCGTCAATGAAGATATCCGGGTTGGAAATACCAGTGAGATGGAAGAGCGTATTCGAGGACGATTCGCCGTATTGATAATAAACGCCGCCAATCCAGTGCAGTGGGCCGTCGCCATTGGATGAGAGCCGGACTTCCTGCACAAAAGAATTGGAGGTGCCCGGAATTTCGGCCACAAAACAGGTATCGATCTGGCAGCCATTCGCCGTCAGCCCGTTGTGGCGACTGATATAACCCGACGTTGACGTCAGCGTTGCGAAATCGAAATCGTAAGTGATTTTTCCGGTGTAGAGAGAGAATGATGTCGGCGATTTCCCGAATCCGACATCGTTGATCATGGGTGGATCATACCCATCCATGCGGTTTGTGAAGTCCTGTTGATCGTCAAAGCGCCAGTAGGAGACGAGGAAGCTCAACCGCTCCGTCGGTTGCCACAGCGCCTTGATCCGGCCTGTTACCGTATCATCATTGTTGCCGTTCCGGATTCCCAGCGCGGGAACGAAACTGTAACCGCTCAGGTGTTTGCCGCTCATCACCCCGCGTATGGCGAACGTGTCGTCAAGCGGCAGGTTGACCATCAGATCGGCGGAATAATCATAGCCGTGCTCACTTACCGCACCGAAGGACGCCGCCGCACGTACATCGAACGCACTGGTATCGGGATCGTTGGTGACAACCTTGATGACGCCACCGAGAGAGCTGGAACCGTAAAGCGTGCCTTGTGGACCTTTCAGTACCTCAAGTCGCTGCAGATCGAAAAGATCGGACGGCGCAGCAAAGGGGACGCCCGGAATCGAGAATGGGAAATCGTCGAGATAGGACGCGACCGTTGGATCGCCAGTCGTATCACCGGTGGAGACACCGCGAAGCTGATAGACCTGCGTGCCTTGCGATGTTTCGCCTGCAAGCGATGCACCGGGGATGAAGGGGAGCGCCGATTTCACATCCCGGATACCCTGGCGGGCAAGATCATCGCCCGAGATCGCCTGAACCGTGACCGGCACCTTGTTGATGTCGGCAGCCCGCTTTTCTGCCGTTACGATGATCGTTTCGATTTGATTGTCCTGCGCAATCGCGGCATGCGGATATCCGCCCACCGAAATCAGCGCCGCCGCGCCCATCATTGCTGTACGCAATGCCCGCCCATTCGCACGCCCGCACGTGGCACCTGGCCTGTTCATTGTTTCCTCCGCCCTCGCCGTTCCGATCTGCTGCCGGAACTCACAAATCAATACTATAGTTATATATTGAGACTACAGTTTCTTTTTGTCAACGAGTATGAAGATTAAACTACAGGCTGGCGTACCACGATCTCAGGTGGTAGGAGCGGCATGGCTCAGCTTTCGAGCAAAGATTGAGGGCGGGATCGCGCGCCCGGGACTTCCTTCCTGTGAAAAACTCAAAACAACCCCGAACTTCCAGATCGGCATCCGCAGTACCCGCAAAGACGGCAGAGCCGATACAGGCGCCCAAACCCCGCCTGAGTGCACGCGAACGCAACCGGCTGCGCATGCACGACGACATCTATCAGGCAGCCCTGTCACTGTTCGATACCCGCGGCTACGCCGAAGTCACGGTCGATGACATCTGTGAGGCCGCCGGCGTCAGCAAGGCGACCTTCTTCCGCTATTTCGACAGCAAATTCGGCCTGGTGGATGAGTTCAATCAACGCATCGCCGCCAAGATCGATGCGGTGATCGACATCGAAACCATGAGTGCCACCGAATGCATCCGCGGTGCGACCGAAACGCTCTACCAGGAATGGCTGAACAGCGCGCCGCAGATTCGCGTGCTGGCGCGTGAGTTTGTGCGGGCGGGCACGCACATAACGGAGAACCTTGGCGATCCGATGGCGCGTGGATTGATTGCCACTCTGGTGGACGTCATCGCCGAAGGGCAGCGGCGTGGCGAATTCGATCCGCAATTCGATGCTGCCCTGGTTGCCCCGTTGATTGTCTCGGCCTGGACGTTTGCATTCGTGGCCTGGGTGGACCGGCGCGACCACGAAGCCTTCCATCGTTCGGTGCACAATCTTGTCGAGCTTCATATCATCGGCCTGACGCACAACGCTCCCAAGCCCCGCGCCTAGCCTCGCGCGGCATCAACGGCCGGCAGGCTTTCTTCCGTCACGCGGCGAACCGTTCCGCCGGTTCCGTTGACTTCGACCCAATCGCCATTTTTGAGCTTGCTTGCCGCGCCGGATGCGCCGATCACAACCGGCAACCCATACTCACGGCCGAGCACCGTCGCGTGTGAAAGGATGCCACCTTCTTCGGAAATCACCCCGCCGATGATGCCGAACACCGGCGTCCAGGCGGGATCGATGGCATGGGTCACGAGAATATCGCCTTGCTCCACTGATCCGAGTTCGCTCATCGAGCGGATAAGCCGGACCGGACCTTTTGCGATGCCGGGGGCACCGCCAACGCCACCCAGATCCCCTGCGCCTGCAGCGCCCGATGCCTCTCCCGGCTGATAAGGCTGATTGCCTTTCAGGAACGGCGGCGGTTCCAACGCCTTCATCCGATGCCACCAGTCATGGCGCCATTGCGCACGGGCACGCAGGCGCATGTCGGGCAGTTGGCCTGCGAGACAATCGTAAAGCTCTGTCTTGGCGGCAAAGAAAACATGGTCTTCCACTGCAAGTGCGCCGCGCGCCGCCAGACGCGCACCCAACGCGCGGTAGGCTTGCCGCAATTCGAAGAAATAGCGGTCAAAGGAGTGGCGTTGATTGTCACGCTGAATCCAGTAGCGCTGCGCCTGCCGCATCACCCGGCGCATGATCGCGGCACGAAGAAAGCCGAAGGGCCCCCGGCGCACGGCGCGCAACACCTCTTCTTCCCGAACGCGGCGCCTTGCAGCGGTGCGGACATGGGCAGCCTGTGGGTCGGCTTTCTGCCCCAGGCTCAGCATCGCGTGCACCTGATTGAGCAGAATGTCCCGGCTGTCACCCCAACGGGGATGAAGCGTATCGCGGTCCGGGCAGCCGCGATGCGGCCGGCGTTCGCGAAACGCATCGAGGCGGGCGAGAAACGCCCTGCCATCCGCACTCTCTTCCAAGGCGTGGTAGCGCTGCGCCAGAATCGCCTGCCGCACGGACAGGAGCGCACCTGCCGCATCCGCCAGGGCCGTCATCTCCACATTCTCATCATGGGTGAGGGAGTCTGAAACGCCGCTGGTCAAAACCCCAAGCGTATCGTCCGGAAGGCCGGGTGCCCATCTCTCCAGAAGATGCGCAAGCAGCGCGAGATAGTCGCTGGCATAGGCCACGCCAAGTGCTGCGAAGATGCTGCGTTCCCGCCTCTGCGCTTCAATGTATTCGATGAAGCGTTGAATGACGGCAGCATCCGCCGTTGCATAATCGGGGCGATTGGTCTCGATACCGGGATACCATTCGGTATTCCACTTGCGGTAATAAGCATCGATGTTGCACCAGAAGGCGAGCGTTGCAGGATAGCGCAACCCGAGCCGGATATTGGCACGCCAACTGGGCGAAAAGAAACCCGCCGGCTTGATGGTGCCGGATGGATCGGCCGCGCTGGTGAAGGTGACGTCCGAATAGCTGAAACCCCGGAAATAACGGAAGCTCTTGCGCTTTCCCGGTTGAGCGCCATGCAAGGCCGCAACACGGGGAAACATGTCCGAGAAAAACGCGGCCATCTCCGAATAATAAAGCGGTGAAAGCGGCAGGCCCGAAAGCGGCGAACCGCGCGCCCAGACCGCCTCGGGATCAAATTCCAACCCGCGTGCCCGCGCCCAGTCATCAAGAAGATCGGTGTAATAAGCTTCCGCCCCTGTTGTAACGGGACGTGCCTGGAGCATATGCAGGGTGCTGTCGACAAAGGCCCATTCCACATCCATCGGCATGTCGAAGTGGGCTTCCAATGCGCGCGCGGCGTCGGCCAGTGCCGCCAGCTGATGTTCATTCAAGCTGAAACTGTTCTGACATTCGGCAGCAAGCGGTACCTCCTCAACGCCACGATCTGCGAGACGGCAGATCGTACGCTTGGCACCAAGCCGCTTCTCAACGGCCTTGCCCGTCTTCTTCTCGAGAACAAAGGTATCGGGCTCCGCTCGCCCGGATACGACCGATTCCCCAAGGCCGTAATTCGCATTGACGACAAGCTGGTCCACACGCTCCGTAACCGGATGGAGGGTGAACAGAACGCCTGCGGCCGTTGCCGGCACCAGTTCCTGCACCAGGACCGCCATTTCCACACCGGCGTCAGCCTGCTGATCCCCGGTCTGATCTTTGCGATAGGCCCGCGCGGCATCCGATGCGGCTGAGCGCCAGCAGGATTCCAGCGCGGCAAAGAACTCTTCCTCTGTGCGAACCCCAAGGATGGTTTGGTATTGCCCGGCGAAGGACGCATCCGCGCGGTCTTCCACAGGCGACGAAGACCGCACAGCCAGCGGCGGCGTCAACGCCGCATAAGCATTGCGCAATTGCGTGTGGATATCGTCGGAAAGCGCGTCCTGTGTGCGCCAGAACGCGTGCACATCCGTGGTGACGCAGAACCCCTTTGGCACGCGCAAACCGGCACGATGCAGTTCGGCGAGACCCGCCGCCTTGTTGCCAATGATAGCCGACTGCGACGGATCGGCTTCCCAAAGCGAAATGATAAGCGGCACCTCGTCCCTCTCCCATGGGGCGCCGGAAAGGCGTACGATTGCGCCAGCCCATTGATTTACGCCCATTATTTTGAATTTTGCTACCGTAGTATCTTTATGCAACTATAGTATCAATATCAGCATCTGCAAGATGACTGCAAGCGGGAGGACAGGCACATGAAAGTGAAGGCGGCGGTCGTTCGCGAAACCGGCGGCGATTTTGCAATGGCGGACCTCGAACTCGACGATCCACGGGACGACGAGATTCTCATACGCATCAAAGGCGTGGGTCTTTGCCACACCGATCTCGTGGCGCGGGACGGTTTCATGCCGTTTGGCCCACCGGCCGTGCTGGGTCACGAAGGCTCAGGCATTGTCGAACGCGTGGGTAATGCAGTGCGCAAGGTGAAACCGGGTGATGCAGTCGGCATCACGTTCCGTTCCTGCGGCGTGTGCGCACGTTGCCGGATGGGTGAGCCCGCCTATTGCCACACCATGCCGCAGCTCAACTATGCCGGCATGCGGCCGGACGGCTCCCGCGCACTGCGTGAAGATGGCACGGCGGTCGCGAGCAATTTCTTCGGTCAGTCCTCTTTTGCCAATTATGCGCTGGCTTATGAGCGCAATGTGGTGAAATTGCCGGATGGCATACCGGTTGAACTGATGGGTCCGCTCGGCTGCGGCGTGCAAACGGGCGCCGGCGGTGTGATGCGATCCCTGGCCTGCGAGAAGGGTTCGACCCTGCTGGTTCTGGGTGGCGGTGCCGTAGGCCTCAGTGCTGTGATGGCGGCAGTGGTGCGGGGGTGCAGCATGATCATCGTGTTGGAGCCGCATGCGGTCCGACGCAAAATCGCGCGCGAGCTTGGTGCGACCCATGCGATCGATCCGGCGCAGGCGCCTGACCTGGCGGCAGCCATCCGTGAAATTGTCCCCATCGGCGTGGACTATGCTTTCGACACCACAGGCATTCCCGCCATTCTGCAAGCCGCAATGGCCTGTCTTGGCCCGCACGGCACATTGGGAATTGTCGGGGTGCCGCCACCGGGAACGCCGGTGCCCGGCGATCTTCTGAGCGTCATCACCTTTGGCCACACCGTGAAGGGCATCATCGAAGGCGACAGCGAACCCGACAAATTCATTCCTGAACTGATCCAGCTATATCAAGCGGGGCGCTTCCCGTTCGACAGGCTGATCCGGACCTATCCATTGTCCGAAATCAATCGGGCCATTGCCGATCAGCACAAAGGCGACTGCATCAAGGTCGTCCTGTTGCCCGACGGCTGAAACGGCAGCGGTGATGGCGGCCCATCATTCGATGATGTCCGAATCTAGAGGGGCCGTTCGCCTCTGTAATTTCCGGCTTCGGTATAGCGGCAGACCAGAATGTCTTCTTGCGTGCTCGCGCTGGTGGCTTTTGCGCAACCGACATCGGTGGTCGCACGCCAGATCAGTTGTGTGTAGTGACCGACATCTTCCACGCGGCCGGTGGTGCTGTTGTTCGGAAACACACCGTGTTGAAAATACTTCTTCTCACGAACCCACGCATCGACCATTGCTTCAGGTGAGTAATAGCCCTTTGTGCCGGCCCAAAGATTTTCGCCCTCCGGTGCACGATAATTCTCCGGCGCATGCTCGAACTCGCCAGTCGACGCCAGATGATCTGCCCACGCCTGAGCGGCCTCGGCAAGTGCAGGGTTCCATTCAAACGGCTCAAGACCAAGACGCATGCGTTCGCGATTCTGCGCCGCAAGAACACGCTGATCGAATGTCCAAGGCAGTTTGGCCGTGCCCATGAGAGAGGGACTGATAACGACGAGCGCACACGCCATGATCTGCGCAACCCATCGGCTCTTTGCCATGGCCAGAAACTCCTACACGTCGGTAGAAGTTTCTCCGCACCAAGGTTTCAGCTGCGTGGACAGACCTGGTTAATGAGTTTTCAAAATATGATTCACAACTTGATTCAATTTTTCTATTTCAGGCACTAAGCCTTTCCTGCGCCACGTTCTGCGGGAAGGATGACGACCAGATCGCCTTTGTGCGCAATCGCGAAGAGCAAGCGCGCAAATTCCAGCGGAACGCCAATGCAGCCATGGGTCGCCCAGCCTTCGCGCACATCGCTGCCATGGATTGCCACACCGTCATTCGTCAGGCGAAGCATATAGGGCATGGGCGCGTCATAGGTGCGCGAATGATAATCTTTTCTTTTTTCCAGAATGGAGAAAGTCCCGAGCGGAGTCTGTTTGGTGTGATCGCCATAAAGAATGACAGCGGAGCCGATTTCGCTGCCATCGCGGAAGACGGAAAGAAGTTGCCGCGCCAGATCGATCCGCACCCAAACCGGGCCGTCGGGAATGCCATCATCATTCCAGACAAAATCGCCAAACTGCATCGGCTTCGTGATGTTGAGGACGCTGCGCACAACTTCCTGCCGGCCATCGGGCAGCGAAAGGTGGGGATAGCTACCCGCGTGATACCAGATCCGCGGCCCGGACGGATGCGCGGGGATCGCCGGCTTTGTTACGACAGGCGGCGGCAGCATCGTAGCCATCGCAGCCGGTTCCGGTGCTGGGGGGTGCCCGGTATGCCCCTGCAACATCGGCCGGAGAAAAATGAAGGCCGCACATCCCGCAGCAATCAGCACGAAGGATCTTATGGTGTTGAGCATCCGGTCTACGCAGATTTTATGTGCGAGCCTGGCTGCGCATTCACACGGCGGCATCCCATAGCCATGACAGCAAACAGGCCGAATATCATCATGAGCCATGTCGCCGGTTCAGGAACACCGGTTGTAACAGGAGGCGTCACCGGAGGCGGAGTCACTGGCGGAGGCGTTACGGGCGGCGGGGTGACTGGCGGCGTTACAGGAGGCGGAGGCAGTGGCCCCGTGCCGGGGCCACCCGGCCATGGGCCACCATAATAAGGCGGCGGCCATGGAAACGAGCCCAGGAGCTGATCGGCGGGCAGAATGCCATCTTGTGGAAGCGCGCTGAGAACCGGGGCGGCGGGGCCCTCCACAGCCGACGGAATATCGTAGAATGGCTCGCGATCGCGAACGGTGGAGAGAACGCGCTCATGCGGCCCCTTTGTGGAAAGCAGAGTACCCGCACCGCGCACGCCGGGAGACCGCTCTGCAAAGAGGCTAAGCGGATCCTTCAGGGCGGCGACAATCGCGGCCGGGCCGACCTTGCCATAGGCCAGATCGCCATGTTCGACCAATGAGACAACAAGCAGGCCAAGCAATACAGGCACCAGCAGGAGGGCACGCCTCCAGTTTATCCCGTGCCTGACAGGCACATGGCGGAACCGGCCCGACCTGCCGCGATGGCGGGAAGATCGTGTCATGTCTGGAAAACCGGTTCAAAAATGGCACTAACTCCGTGAATCCATCATCAAAGAGCAAATGTCATACCAGCCACGCATTTGAGCGTGCTGCATGGCAGCGCCCATGCCACGACCAGCCTTGCGAGCGATACCCTTCCCAAGGGAAGGACCGCGCGCAGAGCCACGCCTTATCTGGTCTTTGGACGTCAACACCCGCCATCGGGGCGCAAACAGAAGGCCCTAATCGCGCAGCGAAGCGGAAATGAAGACACCCCACCTTTTTTATTAACCATAGAGCCTGGGATGACGATCTGTCGACAACAATCAGAAGCGATCCCGGCTATTCGCCCCTAACCCCGGCAATGGCGGCCAACTTTGCTGAATTGCGCACATCCGCGCCCATCGATCGTGTGAAAATCCTCGAACCGGAGCCCGTCAGTCCTGATACGAGAACTCGTCTTTTGTGCGTGCGACGAGCGATGCCACGCTGAGTGCTTCGGTCACACCCGACACGCTGTGGCCGGCACTCCAGATGTCCGCCCAACGCCGGGGGCCGGAGGCGCCACCGCCGAAGGCGCCGCGCGCGCGTTCCGCACTGATCGTTTCATCGAGCCGCTCGGGATCGAGGCCCGCCGCCCTGATTGACGGTGTCAGCATATTGGCCGGCAGCCCCGTGAAGGCCGAGGTCAGCATCACATCATCCATCGTGCTGGCAGCGAGCATGGTCCGGTAGGCGTCAGACGCCATGCTCTCCTTCGTGGCGATGAACTTGGTGCCCATATAGGCCAGATCGCAGCCCAGGGTCATGGCGGCGCGCAAGGCGTGGCCGTCCGAGATTCCACCGGCCAGAACGATGATCCTGTCCGTCATCGCGCGTACGGCCCGCACAAAGGCGAAAGGATTGAGCCAGCCGGTTTGCCCCCCGGCACCCGCCGTGAGCAGGATCAAACCGTCGACATTTGCTTCCAGCGCACGCACGGCATGATGAAGGCTCGCGATATCAGCGAAGACCAGACAGCCGATATCGTGCAACGCTTCTACGGCGCGCACGGGCGAACCCACACTGGTGATCACCACCTCGCAGCGATGCCGTACAAGGCAGGCCAGATCCGCATCCAGCCGCGCATCGCGCATGATGAGATTGGGGCAAAACGGTGCGGCGTTTGGCACCATACGTCCCCTGATGCCGGTCAGCCAGGCATCGAGTTCCTCCGTGCTGCGCGCATTCTTCGTTGGAAAAGCGCCAATCACGCCTTCATTGCAGGCTGCCACGACAAGATCAGGCCCCGAGACCCGCAGCATGGGCGCCGCGATTACCGGCAGTGCGAGCCTTTCTGCAATCGCGGACGGAATGCGACGCGAAATCATCCCGCGTTACCGCCCCTTCCACACAGGCTTGCGCTTTTCGGCAAAGGCCTTGAGACCTTCGGACCTGTCTTCGGAATTCAGGGCGCGGGCGGCATAAGTCATTTGTTCGCGCCAGGCGTCCTTGTCGCTCCATTCCGAGGAATGGAAGATGATTTCCTTCGAGGCTGCGAGTGCCGTAGGCCCGTTGACCAGCAAGGCATCGGCCCAGGCGATTGCATCGTCGAGCGCCTTGCCCTCGTCCGCCAGACGGTTGACGACGCCGAGACGATGGAAATATTCGGCGTCGTGAAAGGCACCGGAAAGTGCCAGCTCCATCGCAATATGATAGGGGATGCGCTTTGGCAGCCGGAACAGGCCGCCGCCAAGCGCCACCACATTGTGACGCACTTCGGGCAAGCCGAACTTGGCCGTTTTCGCTGCCACGATCAGATCGCAGGACAATGCCAGCTCAAACCCGCCGCCAACGGCAAAACCCTCAACAGCTGCGATCACGGGCTTGCGCGGCGGCTGGGCGAAGAAGCCGAAACCACCGCGCTTGGACGTGGCACCGCGTTCACCACGCGCCGCCGCTTTCAAATCCGCACCGGCCGAGAATGTTCCACCCGCACCGGTGATTACACCGATGAACAGAGAATCTTCGGCATCGAGCGTATCGGCCGCGGCCTCAAGCGCCCGCGCACTCTCCGCATCGAACGCGTTTTTTGCCTCCGGCCGGTTGATGGTGATGACGAAGACATGGCCGCGGCGTTCCGTGAGGATGCGATCGCTCATGTGCCCTCACAGTGCGAAGGTAAAGCCGCCATTGACGGGATAAGTCTGGCCGGTAATCCACGAGCTGGCATCGGACGCCAGGAACAGCACCATATTGGCGATGTCGTCAGGCCGGCCAGGGCGGCGGATGACATATTTTTCCAGCGTCCGCTTCAGAACCTCCGGATCGCCCTTCAGCCGCGCCTCGACAGCAGGTGTTGCCGTGAGGGCGATCGCAACCGCATTTGCCGTGATGCCATAGCGGCCCAGCGTGCGCGCCACCGCGCGCGTGAAACCGGCCGCACCAGCCTTGGCACCGGCATAAATCTCAAGCCCGGAATCGCCCCAGCGCCCCGCATCGGAAATAATCGTGATGATACGGCCCGGCGCCTTGCGCGCGATCATGCCGGGGATAACTGCCGCCGCACAGTTCATCACACCATAGAGATTGACGCCGATGAAGCTGTTCCAGGTTTCAGGCCCGGTTTCCCAGAACGGCTTGCGCAATTCCGGGCTCGGATTGGCACCCGCATTGCCGGCATTGTTCACCAGCACGCCGACCTGCTGGCCGAATTCCTTTTCGGCCTTTGCAACCATCGCCTTTACACTGTCGAGGTTGCTGACATCGGCCTGCACCGGAAGGGCTTTGCCACCGGCCGCCTTGATTTCGGCCGCTACGGCCTCGGCACGGTCCAGCACATAATCATTGACCGCCACACCGCCGGCATTGTGCGCCGCCAGATGCAACGCGATCTGCCGCCCGACACCCTGCCCGGCACCGGTCACCAGCGCCACACGGCCACCAAGATCAAGAATATCCGTCATACTTTTCTCTCCCTGTTTTTCCAGTAAGGATCGCGCAACTCGCGCTTAAGCAGTTTCCCCATCGTATTGCGCGGCAATTCGTTCACAATGTCGATTGTCCGCGGCCGTTTGTAAGAGGCAAGTGTATCGCGGCAATGGGCGAGCAATTCCGATGCGCCGGCACCCCGCCCCGGTTTCAATTCGCAAAACGCCTTCACCTGCTCGCCGAACTCATCATCCGGTATGCCGATCACGGCAACATCCTGCACCGCCGGGTGAGTCAGGATTGCCGCCTCAATCTCGGCCGGATAGATATTCACGCCACCAGACACAATCATGTCTTTCGCACGATCGGTGATGAACAGATAACCGTCTTTGTCGAGTTTTCCGACATCGCCCGTGCGGAAAAAACCCTTTTCATCCAGTGTATCGTTACCCAGCGGCTTACCGTTCAGATATTGGCGGATGACGACAGGCGTCTTGACCCAGATTTCGCCTTCCTCACCCGCGGGCAGTTCATGGCCATCGCCGTCACGGATGCTGATGTGGACATGGGTGTGCGGCAGACCGCTCGACCCCGGTTTTTTCTTCTGCATCTCCGGCGAAAGGGCCGTCATCATGCCGGTCTCGGTGGCGCCATAACCTTCTGACAACACTTCGCCGAAATGGGCGATGATCCATTCCTTCAGGGAATACGGCACCGGCGCAGCACCGACACCCAGCGCACGGACCGACGACAGATCATAGTTTGCGATGGTTTCTTCCGGGAGGCTGGCAAGGCGCTTGTACATGGTGGGAACGCCGGTCCAGAAGGTTACCTTGTGCTGATCGATGAGCCTTAATGTTTGCTCAGGATCGAAGCGGCGCAACAGGACCATGAGATTGCCCTTGCGCATGGCTGCCCAAACCGTTCCCGGTCCGGCCCCGTGATGCATGGGCAGCGTGACAAGAATGACATCGCCGCTGACTTGAGGCCGGCTGTCCCCGACGCTGCGCATATATTCCAGCATTTCACGCATCGCAGCTTCGCCCGTGTCGGCAGCCGGCATACCCATCACGACACCTTTCGGCAGACCTGTGGTGCCCGATGTATAAATGATGAGCGGCGGCGTCCCTTGTGCGAAGCGCGGTTCACCGGCTTCCGAAATCAGATCGGCATATGAAACGAACCCCTCGGCATCTGCGTCAATGGAAACAACCAGCTTGATCGGTAGTCCCTGGAATGCCGGTGCCAGCACCGCCGGGTCCGGATCGTCACAGACGATCGCATGCGCACCGCTGTTGGACAGAACATATTGGGTTTCGGATGGCGTCAGCCGCCAGTTGAGCCCGAGGATACGGCACCCGAGCTTGCCCAACGCGGCACTGATGACCGGCCATTCCTTGCGAATCTGCAGACGGGTCACGACGATATCGCCGGGTACGATCCCCCGCACCGCCAGACCGTGCGCAAGACGGTCAGCCTCATCGTTCCACTGCTTCCATGTCAGCGTGGCACCGCCATCGACAATCGCGATCGCGTCAGGCTTTTCCTTCGCCCAATACTCGACCATGCCGGGAGCCGGCTTGCTCATGCGCGAAGCCTCCGTTTCAACCCATCGAGAAATTCGTCGCGCAGCATGCTGAGATCGATTCCGCGTTCGTCGGTCAACCATTGCGCGACCGCGCCACGGATGGCGGACAGGATCAGGATAGCCGTGACGTGCGCGTTGACATCGCTGCGGACCTCGCCGGCGGCTATTCCGGCCCGGATACTGTCTTCGATAGCGGCAGCCGAACGGGCGTTCAGGTCGGCAATGGTCTCGCGAAGGGCGGCGTTGGTGATGGCCTCGCCCAGAACGGCGTGGAGCGCGCGCGTTGTCAGCGGATCTTTCCAGGCACTGTCGAAGTAGAGAGTCATCATTGCCAGAAGGCGTTCGAAGCCGGGGGCGTGCTTGTCAGCCCGATTCACGCCACGGCCGAAATTGCGCACAATGTGCATCGCGAGTGCGCCGGTCAGCCCATCCTTGCTGCCGAAATAATGTGCCGGCAGACCACGGCTATAGCCCGCCGCCTCACCGACATCGGCCAGGGTAAGCCGTTCGAGTCCCCGTTCCGCGACGATGCGCACCGCCGCCTTCAGAAGGGCCGCTTCGGCTTCGCTACGCCGTTCGGCCTGGGACCGTCGCCGGGCAAGAACCGGGGAATCGTCGCACACCGTGAAATTCACCCTCAATTATTTGCTTGTCACTAAGCAAATAACATGTTTGGCTCATCGTCAAGGCCTTGCGTGGAAGGACACTGCAAAAATGACCACCGGACTTCTGAAACCCGCACTGTATCGGGAGGCGGGCAGCGATGCCGATCCCGCGCATCCTGCCTTGCTTGGCGGGGCGTGCGGTTGCGGCCACGTTTTCTTTCCCATGCAGAACTTTGGCTGCGAACGATGCGGGCGCACCGATCTCTCGCCGCGGGCATTGACCGGGCGCGGCCGCCTGCTTGCATCGGCGCGCGTGCACCTGCATGCCGGCAAACATCGGCACGCCCCTTTCACGGTTGGTTCGATTGCGCTGGAGGACGGGCCGATCGTGCGCACCATTCTGGTCGATGACGGTGTGCCGTTTCAGGCCGGCGATGCCCTCACAGCAACCCTTGTCGACGTGCACGACGCGGACGGGAACCTTCGACGCGATCTGCGTTTTCAGCGGGAGGCGTGATCATGACCAGCACGTTGAAAGAGCTTCGTCCCGTCTATGTCGTTGGCATCGGGATGCATCGCTATCAATTTATGAGCGACACCACCTATATCGACCTCGGGCTTGCGGCCGTACGGGCTGCACTGGCCGATGCGAAAATCGAATGGCCCACGGTCCAGTCTGCCTATATCGGACGCGCCTTGTTGCCCATGGCATGCGGGCGGCCGATTCTGCGCCATCTCGGCGCAAGCGGTATTCCCATCGTGCATGTCGAGAACGCCTCAGCCTCCGGTTCGACGGCCTTCCGCCACGCCTGCATCGAAATTGCCTCGGGCCTGAACGACGTGTCGCTGGTATTGGGCGTCGACAAGCCCATGCCGATCGCGCGCGCGGAATCCCTGACGGGGATCGGCAATCTGGCGGACGATGCCATCGCACCATTCACGCATTTCGCGCTGCTCGGCGATCAATACGCATCGCGATACGGTGTGAAGGCGGAAGATTTTGCGCTGGTTGCCGTGAAAAATCATCGCAACGGTTCGAAAAATCCTTTCGCACAGCACCAGAAGGAGCGCACGCTCGACGAAATCCTTGGTGGAAAGCGCATATCCGGTACGCTGACATCTCTCCAATGCACACCGGTTGGTGAAGGCGCGGCGGCCGTTATCGTGGCTTCGGAAGACGGTGTCCGCGCGCTTGGCATCGACGCTGCACGCGCGGTGCGTGTGACGGCCTCCGTTGGCCGCAGCCAACGCGTCTATGACAACGCAACCCGCTATGACGCGATGCTGACCGAGGAGACAACGAAGCTGGCGCTGGCCGAAGCAGGGCGCGCGCCTGCCGATCTCGACATTGTGGAGCTGCATGATGCGTTCACTGTCGAAGAAGTGGAGTATGTGGAAGCCATGGGGCTCTGCCCGGACGGCCGCGCGATTCACGAACTGAAAGAGGGCGCTTTCGATATTGGCGGGCGATGCGCGGTGAGTCCGTCAGGCGGTCTGATCGCGATGGGCCATCCCATCGGGCCAACCGGTGTCGGGCAGATCGCGGAGATTGTACGCCAGCTGCGCGGAGAAGCAGGCCCACGCCAACAGCCGAACGCGAAGATCGGCCTGGCGCATATGGTTGGTGTCGGCGCTGTTTGCTACGTGCATGTGCTCGAAGCCTGAACCAGCCGGATCATCTATCGCCATCGGAAGTGGAGACCGAGCCTGAACGACAGGTTCCAGGCGGGAAGTTTTCAGGTTTTTCTTGTGATTAAGGGAGAGCGGCAGGGCACATCGTGGTCATTGCACGCGGCTGTGCCGCAATCGAGACCCCGGCCGAAGGTAGAGGGCCATCCCATTTCCGCCACACTGTGTGCGCAGGCTAGTCATTGTTGCCGTAGGGGGGCGACAGGAGAAAATATTAATGCGGAGAATAAAACCTGCGATCCTCGCAGCCACGGCCATTGCCGCCATCAGTCTGGGCGGCTGCGCCACCAAAGATTATGTAAACGAACGCGTGGGGAGTGTGGATGCCAAGGTCGAACAGCAACAGGCCCATCTTACCCAACTCGATCAGACAACTCAGGATGCGCTCAATCGTGCCAAGGCCGCCGGCAAGCTGGCCGAAGGCAAGTTTCTTTACTCCATGGTCCTCTCGGATGATTCCGTAAAATTTCCGGTGGACAGCTCCAAGCTTTCGCGGGAAGCCCAACAGCGTCTGTTGGCCTTCGTGGAGAAGCTGAAGAACGACAATCGCAACGTCTATCTGGAAATTCAGGGCCATACCGATTCAGCCGGACCGGATTCACTCAACCGACGGCTGGGCGAAGAACGGGCCGAGGCCGTACGCCTGTTCCTGAACCAGCATGGCGTTGCGTTGAATCGCATGTCGACCATCTCCTACGGGGAGAAGGATCCGATGGCCAGCAACAAAACACGTTCCGGGCGCGCGCAGAACCGCCGCGTCGTATTGGTTGTGATGGCGTGAGGAATTGGGGCCGCGCCCGATCACCGGGCCGGCCCCTCGACCGTTGCGCCACCGCTCCGCCGGTTGCGATTTAGCGGGCTGACGAAGACTTAGAAACACCCAAAAGATCCGACCAGCGCCAGTCAGCCGCACCAAGTGCGAAGCGCGTGCGGCCATCCGCAAGGGACAACAATATCAATCCATGCTCCCGCTTGTTGCGGCAGGCCTCCGGCGCAAAGGCCACTTCCCACATGATCGCCTCGCGCACTGCCGACAAGCCCCTGCCCTCCTGCCCACCTGACTGCACCCAGTCGCCATTCCACAGCAGGATGGCCTTGCCCACGCGGTTGGCATCCGCCACCGCCGTGTGCACCAACCTGTCACGCCGTAGGGCCTGCTGTATAAGCCGTGCGGTGTCGCAACCGCTTCCACCTGCCCTACCCTCGCCCGCGCTGGCGGCCCCTGCGAGTTGGGATTCGTTCAAAAGGTCCGAAGTGTCGGGGGTATCAGCGGCCACCGTGAATACAGGCGGGGCCAAATGCGGCGCGGTCAACCGGGCCGCGCTGAAGCCACCGATGTTCTCCGGTTCCATCGCATTGCGCGAACCTGGCGGCCTGGGCGTTTCTATCAGACTGACCATTATCGCCGCAGACTCAACGCGCGGGCGTGGGGCAACATGCGGCTGCCAGAACAGTATGGCGAACAGCATCAGGTGCACAGCAACAGCAATCGACCCGCTTAAAAAACGGACGCGCAGCCCGCTCGGTGCCTGACCTGCCGCACCAGCGTGACGCGAACCTGCTTCCGCTGTTTTGAGGCCCATGGGGGGGCCGCCTATTCTGCGCATCACGATTCCAGAAAACCAGCCCCGCAGGGAAGCACGGGCCTGCGGCAGGAAGGTGGCAGAACTTTAAGAGGCAGAGCCGAAATCACGCAGCCACCACAACACCGTTGGAATTCAACCCCGAACCCAGACCTGCCTCGCGAGCCGGAGTTGAACGGCACGCAACTGCCCGCCCTGCTTCACGGTGAAGACAAAGCGATTGCCCGGACAGCCCACCGACGTCAACAGACTTAACGCGCGGCACTCATGGTGCCAGCCTCTGCGACAAGCCTGGCGTAAATCCGTTTCTGATAGTTTTCGGCGGCGGGGCGCGCGAATGCGGGCGCGGCCTGTGCCAGCTCCTTACGCATTCGTACGTAATCTTTCTGCGTATAAGCGATCTGCGCGCGTGCGAGGTTCAGATTGGCGCCCCAATAAGCATCCGCGGCAAGCCGGGCGACCTTATGCGGATCGATACCTGCGAGGTGCTTCTCCGCCTCATCATAGCGCGCCGCATGAATCAGGCAGTCGGCCCAGGTAAAAGCTGTGCCTTGTGTCAGCGCGGCATTGTCGCCAAAGGCCTTCTGAGAAACGGTGTAGGCGCGCTGCACATTGCGAAGTCCGTCCGCTATGTGTCCCGAGCGGCATTGGGCCGTAGCGGCATCGGATAGGGAGGCAATGGCGAAGAACGAGGCCGGCCCCTGTTTGCCGAGCGCCAGATTGTAGAGCATGAGGTCGTCTTTGATGGCATCGCCGAAATGTTCAATCGAGCTTTCGGATTGCGCGCGCGTGGCAAGCAGTTGCATCGTCATTTCGTGGTCCGGCCCCAGCGTGGCGACCAGACGGGGATAGAGCGCATTGGCTTCCATAATGACCTGTACGTGTTTGCCTTGCTGCATCAGGGTTTGCGTGAGGTTTAGCCGCGTCTGCAGCACCGCTGCACTATCGGGGCCCTCAGCATCCGCATAGCCGGGGATCAGGGCACGGAACAGGGTTTCCGCCTCCTTGCTCTTGCCGGCGCGGAACAACGTGAAGGCCAGACGTTGTGTGAGATCGAGGCGCGCTGCGGTATCGAAGGTTGGCACGGATTTCGCCGCCTCGATCGCAGTACGGAAATGCCCGGTGGCGGCATCCAGATTGTTTCCAATCAGTGCGACCATGCCTTTTGCAGATGCCAGCCAGATCGCAACCTTGCCGTCCGGCTTCCGCATTTTTGCAATGTGGGTTTCCTGTTCTGCAACGATGCGTTTGGCGCGTGCCAGCGATCCACCTTCAAAACAACGTGCCTCCATCATCGCGCGTTGCAGCCACAGAATGATGGTATCCGGCGAATTCGCCCCCTCCGCCCTGGCGTAAAGGGCAGCAGCCCGATCATATTGGCGGCGTGCGTCGGGCCAATCGCTGCGTTTGTCCAGCGCGCGGGCGAGTGCCTGATGGAGGCGGGCTGCGATCTGCGGCTCGTGACTGAAGCGGCGGCTGATGTCGGGGGCGGCAAGTTTCACCGCGTCGAGCAATGTCTCGTCCGATTTACCGCTGCGGTAGGGATTGGTGCGTGTGAGGAAATCGAACGACAGGAATTGATTGACGGATTGCGCGATTTCCGTCTGGCGCAGTGCGACATCGCGTTCGTGTGCCGCCTCGAAATAGAGTGCCAGGCTCGCGCCGATGCCGAGAACAAGCGCAAAGGCCGCGGCGATCACCCATGGTCTGCGCGCGCGGGTACGCTCTACAGCACGTTCGATTTCGCGGGCGCGTACTTCGGCAGATTGTGCCTTCAGGCGGGCAATACGGCGAACTTCCAGCGAGTCCAACCGGGCCGCAAGTTCTGCCGCACTGTCCAATCGGCGTCCGGGATCGCCGGCCGCGGCCAACGCAATGTCTTTGCGCAGCAGGGGATCGGCGATCTCGCTTTCCCACCCGGCTGTCAGCGGTTTGCGCAAATCACCCGCTATCATCTGATAGAGAATGATACCCAGCGCGTAGATATCGGCTGCGACTGTGGGCAAATGGCCGCCAAGGATTTCGGGGGCAAGATAAAGTGGCGTTCCAGTCCGCGATTCGGATGGCAAACCAGTCTCTTGCGTGGACGCAAGACTGGTAATGCGCAATGCCTCCAGCCGTGTGGTGTCCAGAACCCACCCGCTACCGAAATCGGCAATGCGAATCTGCCAGTCACCATCCTTTCCGGCCACCAGCACATTCGCGGGCTTCAGATCCTTGTGCAGCACGCCGACCGCGTGCGCGGCAGCCACGGCGTGGGCCATCTGCGCAGTCAGCGCTACACGCACGGCAAGCGGAACCGTCCCCAGGCCGCCCTGTTCTTCAGCCCACGATTCGAGATCAGGGCCGCCATATTCACTTTCGAGATAAAAGGGCGACGATTCAAAATTCCATTCCAGCACGCGCGCCAGGTCTGGCCGCGTTCCCAAATTCTGCTGAAGCAGCCGTGAAAGGGTCACCTCGCGCTTGAGGCGGCCGAGACCGGCGGCGTCTTCGGCGAATTTGAACACCCGGCGCTCGCCGGTCTTGCGATGCACGGCCAGCCACACATCACTCATCTGGCCGGCGCCGAGCCGGCGGATCAGCTGCCACTGATCCCGGCGGGGAACGCTATCTCCCGCCGACAGACCCAGTGGCCGGGGCCGCGACGCATCCGTGCCGATGACTGAGACGCCGGCATCAAGCCGGTAGCCGATGCGGGGAATGGTAACGATCAGGTTCTGCACCTCATCGCCCAGCGCTTTGCGCAGCTTTGAAACGGCGGTTGCCAGCGAACCGTCCACGACAGTTACGCCAGGCCAAACGGCCTCGAGCAATTCGTCCTTGGTAACGGCCTCACCGGCATGGCGCAGGAGTTCGAGCAGAATCTCGAGCGGCTTGCTTTCCAGCGCCACGGGCGCCCCCGAAACATGCAGCGCCCACTGCCCTTCATCGAAGGTATTTCCAGCGAAGCGCCACAGCCGCCGTTCCCGCCGGCCCGTGTCACCTTTCTGATTTTCCAGCGAATTCAAACCGTTAAATTCCTTGAGAATTTCTTAAGCCAATCGTCAGGACTTCCAATCGCGTCAGTGTCCTCCTCGGCGTGCGCAAAGGGAAGCCGTGCAGGGCCCCTCGCGAGGGGAGATGAGGATGAAGCGGCCCATAGTGATTGCAATGGCAACACTGGCCTTGACGGCCTGTAGCCCCCGCCTCAGCGGTGTCTACAAAGGCACCGGCAACGCAATTTTCGAGAAGATCGAATTCCTTTCTGGCGGCAAAGCTGATGTCAGCATCTTCGGCACGATCCGGGAAGGCAAATACGAAGTGGACGGCAAACGGGTCGTCATTTCGTTGAATGGGCAAAACCAGGTTTTCGAGATCGACGACAAGGGCTGCCTCGATGGCGGCCGCCTGGTCGGCACCTATTGCCACGCTTAGCGCAGACAAACGCAATCGCAGATTCGAACAGGAGAACGAACGTGACAACATTCGGCAAAACGGCAGGCCTCATTATAGCGGCCGCATTTGCGCTGACGCTCGCCGGCTGTGGCGGATCGGGGCCGTCGGGGACCTATGGCGATCTTGGCAAAAACGGGATGCAGTTCATCTTCGACGGCGGCGGCAAGGTAACGGTCAAGTTTGGCGGCCTGCTCGCCGGAATCGTCAGCCAGGGCACCTATAAGGTGGACGGGAAGGAAATCAATATTTTCGATCCCGCCGGCCGCGGCATGACGCTGACGATCGATGACAATGGCTGCCTTACCGGCGGCATGATCACGGGCGCGGCCTGCGAGCAATAAGCCATCTCAAAACAGGTCCATTCGGCAGAAAGAGCGAAAGCCATGAACACGCGTATGATGATATTTGCGCTCACCGGCGCGCTGCTGTTGTCGGGTTGTAGCGACCCGCAGGAAGATGCGAGCAGCACGGTCCAGAAGGTCAAGGCGGCGATTGCGGAAGCCAAGACAAATCTCGATCCGCAGGACCAGCTCGATGCCTATAACGATATGGTCGAAGACCTGAAGGATGTCATCAAGGACGACGCCAAGACGCCGACGGGTGGCGCGCTTGCTTCGGGTCAGTCGGTGGATGGCGTGTCGCTCGCCGCGGTGCAGCAGGCGCGCGATGCCATCGCCGCACGGGCCGCCTGTTATGCCGATCCCACCGTCGCTTGCCTGCAACCGTTTTCGAGCCATCCCAATGGCGGTGCGGCCGGTGCTTCGCCACAAGGCGCGCTTGCCGCTGCCGGACAGATCGTGTGCGCAAGCGGCTTCGGCGCCGCCGACAAATCGCTCGCCGATTTCCGCGTCAACCGCGATGCCTATGCGAAGGAACTGATCCAGATCGGGCTCGCCGCCGCGCAATGCCACCGGCCAAACGATGTGAAAGCCGCGATTGCACAATATATGACCGCCGATCCGTCCACCGGCGGCCAGCGCCTGGGCGACATGATGAGCATTCTCGCCACGCCCGACCTGCGCGCAGCCTGGCCGCAAGTCGCAGCGGAGGTTGAAAAGGAAGCGAACGCGCCGGGGCTGGCCGCCAACGACAAGGCAGGCGCGGTGCAGTCGCTTTCGCTCGCTTATGCGCAAATGGGCAATATCAAGGCGGCGCTGGCCAAATACGATGAATTCACGGGCGCGATGCACTATCAACTGGACCCCACTTCAAAGGACAAACTCGCCTCGGCCGTGATCCTGAGCGGCGATGCCGCCAAGGGCGTGGACATTGCCGGCGCCACGGGCGATCCGATTGCCACGGCCATCGCCTTGCACAAGGCGTCCCAGATGCTGGGCGCCCGGCTGGGTTTGACCGAAGATAGCCTGACGGCGGCGCCGGTGCTGCTGAGCGGCGTGGCCGATATCCAGGACTATTTCGCGCCCGCGGACGCGCAAGCCAAAGCCGGCGCGGCGGCGTCGGCCGCAGCGCTCGAAGCCGCGATCGACAAGCTCGCCCCAACGATGGTGCGGCCAACTGCTCAGGCCGTCGGCACGATCGGCCTCGATTGCGATTACGGCATTCTCGCGCTGGCCCATCAGAAGCTGGGCGATCCGGCAAAGGCCGCAGCCGCGATCAAGAAGGGTGTGGACCTGCGCACGCGTCTTCTGGGCCGCGTCGATGCGGGCGGCGATTATCGCAGCTTTGCGCAAGATGCGGCGCTGATTGCAATCGCGCAGGGCCATCTGACCGACGCGGCCAATTACGTGAAGACGGCGGGTCTGTTCACCGATACTTATGGCCATCTTCTCATGGTCGAGACCGGGCGCACGAAAAACGCGCAAGATGCGCTCACCCTCGCCAACACGATCGGCGCTCAACGCGATTTGTGGCATTGCTATTCGGATCTGATTCCGGCCATGTCCAAGGCGGGCAAGCACAACGATGTCGAAACGCTGATCAAGGCGTGGTCCGGCGATCCAAGACAAAAATCCGATTTCTACGGTTGGGTGGTGGACGGCATGGTGGCTGCCGGCGATGTCGATGGCGCTAAATCTTACGCCGAAGCGCACAACATGGCCAGCACGGACAAGGGCAAGCTCGCGCTGGATTACAAGCTGCTCGCCGCGAAATCGGTCTCCGGCGACAGAGACAAGGCCGAACCGCTTATTCGCGATATCTTCGCAATCGGCCAGAAGATCGATGCCGCGGGCGGGGAGACCCATGGCGACGGCTATTACATGAGCCGCTATACCGACAATCAGTTCGCACAAAACGCAGCAAAGCAGGCGTTCAGCCTGGGCTATACCGACCTCGGCATAGAACTCTACCAGAAAGCGCAGAACAGAGATCAAAAGCCCCTGCTCGCCGCCTTCGACAAGAAGTTGTCGAAGGAAGATCTCACGAAGGTTCTCATGCTGGCGCAGAACAATGTTTCGGGCGACCGGCTGGCCTATATCGTCGATCACGCGATTACGAATCTGCAGTAGGAGCGCGACCGCCATGCAATGTCCCAGTTGCGAATCGCAAAACGTGGTGTCGTGCCCCATCGCCTACGATCAGGGGACCGTGCACACCAAGTCGACAAGCGAAGGCTCAACCTTTTCGCAAGGCAATGTTATGGGTACGGGCGCGACCGTGGGTTCGGCCATGGTCTCGGCTCAGCACAGCACGCGAATGACCCACAACTCGGTCCATCGCACCGCCTTTGCCGGACGCGCAAGCCCACCCAGCAATCCGATCTGGCCGCCGCTCAAAGGGATCTCGGCCGCGATTGGCGCCTTGATCGTGCTCAGCCTTCTCGACAGCGTGATACCCTTTCCGCCCTGGATCGGCATTGCCGCATTCGCCGCGATTTTGTTGTGCGCGGTGTGGGCCGTCTTCGCGTTCCTGCGCCTTCCCGACTATCGCGCGCGCCACGAACATTGGTCCAAAAGCTGGATCTGCGGTGCGTGCGGCAACATCTTCGTGCCGAAAACGGCAGATTGAAGCAAAGAACGGATTTCGGGAGCTTTCGGCAAACTTACTACATCTTATTACGATATTAGTAATGTTCTTGAGGCGTCTGAAGCCGAGCAACACAATGAGGAGGTCGTTATGACGATGACAATGATGTACTTTTTAAATCGGTGTACGAGTGCTTTGCCTGCCACGGGAATCGCGCTGTTACTCGGCACCGCTGCCGCTTACGCGACGCCAGCGACCTATTTCAGCCACTCGGTCAGCGAAGTGCAGGCGCCGTCGACGGGTTGGAGCCAGGGGCCCGACTACTATCAGAATGTTGTCAACGCGGATGGCAGCAGTGCGAGTTCGAACATCACCACGACCGTCTCGGAAGGCGCAGCCACCGCATACAGCAGCGCGAACCTTTCCACCGGCGAACTGAAAGCCTATTCGGAGGCCACGGCGAGCGGCAATGGCGGTACGTTCTACCCCTTCACGCTTGCCGAGTTTGGAGACAGCTTCCATACCTTCGCGGGCGGAAGCCCCTTCACCTGGACTTCGGCAACCGAAGTCAGCTTCTCCCTCGACATTTCGGGGCTGGTGGACTTCAACGAACCGGGCATCACGAATGAGTCGGCCCTGCTTCTCTACATCCTGGCTCCGGGGACTTTGGACGCCTATGCCCGTTACGCGGCCGGCGACAGCAGTGCTTTCTACGATTGGTATCCTCAGGAAATTGCCTTTTTCAGTTATGGCCTGGGGGGACACCAGGATCTGAGCTATAGCGAATTTGTCGTGAACAGCTTCCCGGACACGGTTTCTGCCTCATTCACACCGGGATCGGATTTCGATTGGGTGCTGGGACTGCGGTCCACGGTGACTATCAATGGCGTTGCCGGTGACTCCACCGCGCACGGGCTCAGCGATTTCGCGCACACCATCAAGGTGTCCTATAACGGCCCCGATGGCGCCACCACCTATTCTTCGTCCGGGCTTCCCGGCACGACAGCGCTTTCGGCGCCACCATCGGCGATTCCCGAACCAACCTCGGCTTCGCTGATCCTTGGTGGGCTGGGCGGTCTGGCTGCAATACGCCGCCGCCGCAAATAATCGCGCAAGTCTGCCCTTAACGGCACGGGGCCGGTTCTGTAACCGGCCTCATCTGCCATTCCATCTTGACCGATGCTGGACAGCGGGATCAGGCCGCGCCGGAGCCCACCACGGCTACGGCACGAATCTCTACGCGCAATTCGGCAATCGCCAATTGCGTTACGCCAACCGCCGTCCATGACGGATACCGGTCTGGAAAATATGTATCTTTGACTTTTGCGAACGCATCCATTTCGCCGCGAAGGTCGATATGGAAGCTCGTCAGCTCCACGACATCGGCCAAACTGGCCCCCGCCGCTTCGAGAACGGATTTCAGGGATTGAAAGGCAAGCTGCGCCTGCTCTTCCATGCCTTTGCCTGGTTTCATCGCGGCATCTATCCCGACCTGGCCCGAGACCCAGATCATGTTTCCTACCCGCGTTGCCTGCGAAAAGTGGAAATTATCGTACACCGCCTGGGTGGGAGGTGGGTTGATGGATTGCCGCTTGGTGTCGCCCGTACTCACAAATCGCTCTCCCTTTTCACAAATTGGTGGAAGACCGGCGAACGGAAAGGCTCGCCATCACGCAGTCTAGCCATTTCTTCGAGGAACAGAACGCCGTGATGGCCCGAGCGCGCCAAAGCATCCCCGTTGAGATTTAGCGTTCGCCCGCTCCTTCTGCCGGCTTCGATGCACTGCCGGTACGAACTTTTTCCTCAACCCGGCCGCCGATACCCGCATCAATGCTTTTCCAATAGGCGAAGGCGCGGCTCAACACCGGCTCGCGCACACCACCCAACAGGCTGCCCGCAACCTGATCGACCAGTTTGGACCGTTGATCATCGTTGAACACCTCTCGCACCAATGTTCCGGGCTGGCTGAAATCATCGTCATCGGGGCGCAGCGTATAGGCGGCGCGCACCATCTCACCGTCTGTCTCCCATCCGTCGGTAACCGGACCGGTTTCATCCGCCCACGGCCGGCCACCGCTGTTCGGCGCATAGACCGGCGCATTGCCGCTATGCTCATAAGCCATCTGCCCATCGAACATATAGCTGTTCACCGCCACCTTGGGCCGGTTGACCGGCAGTTGATGAAAGTTGGTGCCGATACGGTTGCGCTGCGCATCATTGTAAGCGAAGGCGCGGCCCAGCAGCATCTTGTCCGGCGACAGGCCGATGCCCGGCACGGTATTGCCGGGCGAGAAGGCGGCCTGCTCGATCTGCGCGAAGAAGTTCTCCGGATTGCGGTTCAGCGTCATGGTACCGACCTTGATCAGCGGATAATCCTTGTGCGGCCAGGTCTTGGTCAGGTCGAACGGATTGATGCGGTAACGCTTCGCTTCGGCATAGGGCATCACCTGCACCGAAAGCCGCCAGCTTGGATGATCGCCGCGCTTGATGGCATCGAACAGGTCGCGGCGATGGAAATCAGCATCGGCGCCAGCCATATCGGCCGCTTCCGCATTGCTGAAGAATTCCATGCCCTGATTGGTATGGAAGTGATATTTGACCCAGAATTTCTCGCCCTTCGCATTCACCCACATATAAGTGTGCGAACCATATCCATTCATGTTCCGCCAGGTACGCGGCAAGCCGCGTTCCCCCATCACATACGTCACCTGATGCGCGGTTTCGGGATTGCTGGTCCAGAAATCCCACTGCATGTGGTTGTCGCGCAGGCCGGAATCCGGCAGCCTTTTCTGACTGCGGATGAAATGTGGGAACTTCATCGGATCGCGGACGAAGAAAACCGGCGTGTTGTTGCCGACCAGGTCGTAATTGCCTTCGTCGGTATAGAATTTCAGCGAAAAACCGCGCACGTCGCGCCAGGTATCGGGGCTGCCCGCCTCGCCGGCGACGGTCGAAAAACGCGCCAGCATGTCGGTTCTGGCACCTTTCCGGAACAACGCCGCCTTGGTATAGGCGGAAACATCCTCACTCACCTCCAACACACCAAACGCACCCGAACCTTTGGCATGCGGCTGGCGTTCCGGCACTTTCTCCCGATTGAAATGGGCCATCTGTTCCAGAAAATGGACATCATGCAGCAGGATTGGACCGTCAGGCCCGATGGTCAGCGAATTGCGGTCGCTCTGTGCCGGCGCACCTGTACCCGTTGTCGAATGCTCCAGCCGCTTGCTCGTATCCGCCATGATTTTAATCCTCCATCAATTCGCAGACATACGCTCAGGTCACCCAAAGCATAGCCCACAAGTGAAGGCATAAGCCACTCCGGCACGCGCCGTGCGCGCGCACTGCCCCGCAAGAGAATGCCGTGGCCGTTCCACAGAGTGCAGAAAACTGTCACACGCGTCTGACGGATCGCGCCCCGAAAATCGTCAACCCTTGTCAGACGAATCCGGCATATCGCTTTCTTGCGCGATGGGCAGTTGCCACCCCCTTCGGATTGCCGCCATGCGCAAGCCGAAGCAGACCAATCCGCCGCCAAGCGCAGCGACGATGATCGGAAGATCTAATATGCTGCCTCCTACCACGATCGCCGCACCGGCAAGCGCGGCCACCGCGTAAAGATCCGAACGCAGCACGGCAGGAATTTCTGCAAGAAGCACATCGCGGGCGACACCACCGCCAATGCCTGTCAACATCCCCAGCAATGCGGCCATCAGCGGGCTCAAGCCGAAGCCCAACGTCTTTTCCGCGCCTGCGACGGCGAAGAACGCCAGCCCCACCGCATCCAGCATGCGCACCGGATTGCGCAATTTCTGAATCAGGGGCGACCAGAAGAAGGCAATAAGACCCGCGAGAAGTGAAACCGCCAGATAGCGCCAATCGACCAGAGCGGCTGGCGGTACTGCGCCGATCAACAAATCTCGACTAATGCCGCCGAAGGTGGCAGCCGCGAAAGACAGGACAAGAACGCCGAATACATCCAGACGCCGTCTGATTCCCGCCATTGCCCCGCTGAGCGCAAAGGCAAACGTCCCGCACAAATCGAGAATAAGAACGAGCGTCCGCAACAACTCGTCCGCCATCTGGAATTCGGCCATCATCACCCCACATCATTGGCCGGCAATGCCCCAGCATAGCCGCCGATGTGAAACCATAAACGCCCGCCTGCCCCATCCGAAAATGGAGCGATTGGGACGATTGGTGGGGGTTCGGCCTATTGCGCCGCTGCGCGCTCCGGTTGGCTGCTGACCGGCCAGCCGATACAGGCATCATGAGCGCGGAAGTTTCGCAACCACCAGCCCCAATCTTCCGGCACCAGCGAAAACGGATCCGCATGCGCCAGTTCACGCGCCGCCCAGACGGGCCAGTGCGGGTTGGACAGCGCCGGCCTGCCGAGCATGACAAGATCGATCAGATTTTCACGGATAACCCTGTCGGCGACCTGTGGCAGACCGAGATTCCAACTGGTCGCGACAGGGATGCCGACCTCCCGACGCAGGCGCGCCGCACGCTCGATCATGAAGGCCATCTCGTTGAACGGCCTGGACATCATGTCGTCGGTATTGAACCCCAGACTCAAATCCGCAAGGTCGAGGCCATGTTCCTTCATCCGGCCAACGGCGACGATGGCGTCGTCGAATTGCACACCCGCCGGATTGAGGTCGTCGGAACCGAGCCGCATGGTCAGCGGGAAACGCTCCGGCCACACAGCCCGGACAGCATCGATCGCCTCCAAATGAAAGCGCATACGGTTTTCCAAACTGCCGCCATATTCATCAGTCCGCTCGTTGGCAAGCGGAGACAGGAAGCTCGCCGCGAGATAGCCATGTGCGAAGTGAAGCTCCAGCCACTCAAAACCAGCGGCGGCAGCCCGCACCGCGGCATCGGCATAGGCGCGATGGATCGTTTTGATCTCATCGCGCGTCAGCGCATGGACCGAGTATTTGTACTTGCCGCCATAAGGCACGGCCGAGGGGCCCACAACCGGCCACCCATCCGGGTGGTCCGGCGGAAGCTGGTATCCACCTTCCCATGGCTTCACCTCGCTTCCCTTGCGCCCGGTATGGCCAAGTTGAATCGCCGGCACGGCACCCATGTCCTTGATGATGCGGGTTACGCGCGACAATCCCTCGATCTGGGCATCGTCGTAGATACCGCCACATCCGACGCTGGTGCGGCCCTCCGGTGTAATCGCCAGTTGCTCGGGAAAAACGAGACCAAACCCGCCGGCCGCGCGCGAACCGAGCAGCATGACATGATAGTCGTTCAGCAGGCCGTCCTTCGACCGGTACATGGTCATTGGGGACATCGCGATGCGATTGCGCAGCGTCACGCCCTTCAGCGTGTAGGGATCGAAGAGATGCGTCATGGATGGATAACCAGCGTTATTATTTTTGCAGCAAAGGGCAGTCCGATTTGACAAAGGGTATCCCTCATTTGTGCCCTTGTCACATGCCGTGGCATCGGCTGGTGCGCGATTTTCGGGCTGGCTTCTTCGGAGTTGCCCGTATCACGCCGGAGCCAATGACGTGGCTCCCAATATACCCTCGTTCATGAGGAGAATTCACTCTGGCTATGCCCAAGGTGGGGCGGGCGTTGCGTTGGCGGACGAATACTCCCACCATAGTCCGTGTAGGGCTTGGGTGTATGACAAAGATGCCGGACCGGGCGTCCAATTCCAGTTCACGACGAACGCTCCCGTTCTTGAACAGTTTCGCCGCTATCCGCCACCATCCGCGCTGGATGTGGGGGCTGCTCACGATCGCCGGCCTTTTCTGTCTCTATCTGCTGGCAGGTTTTTTTCTTGTACCTGACTTGGTCAGGTCGCAGGCCACCCGATGGGTCAGGACCAATCTGGACAAGCAGATCTCGCTGGGCGAGATTCATTTCAACCCACTCACCTTCACCCTGGACGTGAACGACATGGCGATCGTGGGCGACGGTGCGCCCATGGTCGGCGCCGGGCATCTGCGGGTCTCCTTCTCGCCCCTTTCGCTTCTGACATCTACCTACCGGTTCGGCGAACTGCGTCTGGACAGGCCGATAGTACGGGCCGTGGTCCGTCCCGACCGCACGATCAACCTGGTGGAGCTTGTCCCGCGCACCCATTCGGAAGAGCCGGCGCCTGCGATCCGCATTGACGATCTGGCCGTCGATCAAGGCCACATCTTCTATGCCGACGAGAGCCAGCCGGGTCATCCGCAGGCAGTGCTCGCACCTGTTACCTTCACCCTCAAGGATTTCCGCACCAAAAGCGACAAAGGCGGCGTCTTCACGCTGGCCGCGCAAAGCCGGGACGGCGAACAGTTCAACTGGCGCGGCAATCTTTCCATCGCCCCGATCGCATCCCAAGGGCGGCTGACCATCACCACACTTAAGGCCGATACCATCCAAAGGTTCATGGGTGCGCTGTTGCCGGTAACGCTGACCGGCGGACAAATCGGCTTGCAGGCCGATTATGATTTCACATATGGCGCAGCGGGAATGCAGCTCAATCTGTCGCTGCCCGATCTGACCCTGACCGGCATTTCGATAGACGGGAAGGATATGCTGCACGGCACGGTCGCGCTCGACCGGCTAAATGCCGTCGTCGGCCCGGTCACATTGCGGTCGGACAAGGGCGGAATCGCTGAACTGAAAGGATCGATGCCGCGCTTGGCGGTCGCGGGCTTCAGCGTCACGCCACGTGGCCTGCTGCCTGCCGAAGGCATCCGCCTGCAGGGTGTGACGATGACCGGGGCCGGCATTGATTACCGTGCGCGAACGGTCGCACTAGGCAACCTGACCCTGAACGGCGCCGATATCTTTGTGCGCCGGGCGCGGAATGGCGCGCTCAGCCTGACGGGGATGCTGCCCGCCAAATCCACCGCCACGGCAGCACACCCCGCATCGCGGGAAGGATCTGCGACGGCCGCACCAGCGGACGCCAGACCGGCGGCCTGGAAGATTGCGCTGAACAATTTCGTGCTGAGCGAGGGGACTGTGCGGCTGGACGACCGTGCGGCCACACCCGAGGCCAAGATCACCGTCTCAGCGATTTCCGCCACCGCGAACGGCGCCAGCAGTAACCTGACCCAGCCGGTGTCGGTGCACATCGATGCCAAGATGAACGGCGGCGCCCACATCGTGGCAGACGGAACGGTGACACCAGCCAGCAAGGCAGGCGATCTCAAATTCAGCCTGTCCGGCCTGCCGCTGACCACTTTCGTCGGCTATATGCCGGCCATGCCGAAGCTGGAGCTACGCTCCGGCACCGCGAGCGCCTCGGGTCAGGTTCATTTCGAGGGTGGTGACCTCGCCAAGCTGCGGTTCCGTGGCAACGCGGCGATCGATCGTTTCAGCCTTCTGGAAACCAGCACCAACAGTCCGCTGTTTGCCTGGCGGTCCTTTTCGCTGGCGGCTATCGACTATCGCAACAAGCGCGTCACCATCGGGCAGGCCAAGCTGATGCAGCCCCTGGCCCGAGTGGCAGTTCTGCCTGACCGCAGCTTCAATTTCACAGCCCTGATGGCGCCCAAATCGCAAGCAGCAGCGACTGCCGTTCCCCTTCAGGCCAGCGCGCCGGGGCCCGGCGCGGCTGCCCCTGCTCCAAAGACATCCGCCAAGGCGAGCGCGCCGGCCACCGCCAGCTTCCTGCTGAACATGCGCCGACTCGATATCTCCGGCGGCACCATGGGCTTTGCCGATTATTCCATCGAGCCCAATTTTCAGGCCCGTATCGAGGCATTGCGGGGCCATATATCCAACATCACCAACCGGCCGGGCCAAGCGGCCGCAATCAACCTGTCCGGCCACGTGATCGACCGCTATTCGCCCGTCACCATCAAAGGGCGGATAGACCCATTCGCCTATGGCCAGCTTACCGACATGCAGCTGAGCTTCCGCAATATCGACCTACCGGTCTTCAACCCCTACTCAGGCCGTTATGCGGGCTATGCCATCGCCAAGGGCAAGCTGACGACCGAACTTTCCTACAAGATCGATCATCGCGCCCTTGAGGCCGATCAGCATATCGTAGTCGATCAGCTGGAATGGGGCCAGGCGACAGACAGCAAGGATCGCGTGCCCCTGCCAGTGCGGCTGGCCAGCGCACTGCTCAAGGACCGGCATGGAGTGATCGACCTGAAGCTGCCGGTGCGCGGCTCACTGGACGATCCCACCTTCAGCATCTGGCCCATCGTCTGGCAGGTCGTGGGCAATATCATCGAAAAGGCGGTCACCGCGCCGTTCCAACTCATTGGCGCCCTGTTTGAGGGCGCCGACAAAGCCCAGTTCATCGACTTCGCGCCCGGCGCGGCCAGCCTGCCGCCGGGTTCGGCAGATGCGCTGGGGGCACTGGCCAAGGCGCTTGCCGACCGTCCGGTTTTGAAGCTGGATGTTCCTTCGGGACCAGGCACAGCCGAGGACGCCAACGCCATTGCAGACGGCCGCATCGATCAGATCCTGATGGCTGACGAGATCAAGAGCGGCAAAAAGGCAGATGTGGCGTCACTGGACGCCGATGAACGGCATGACAGGCTGGAAAATCTCTACAGCAACAGACTGGGCAAGGATCCGGAGTTTCCGGAGTTTTCCCCCGATGCGCTCAAGGCCACGCCGGGCGCAACGCCGGACATGGACGAGGGCGACCGACGCACGCTTCTGGAGTCCCAATGGATGCGCGAGCAGTTGCGTCCGTTATTCAAGCCTACTGAAGCGCAAATGGCGGCACTGGGAACTGCGCGCGCCGCGGCGATCCGCGATGCCTTGTTGGCGGACGGCACGGTCGATCCGGCGCGGGTCTTCCTGACCACCGCCACCGGAGCTGCCGCCACAGACGGCCATTCGCGCGTGGCGCTCAAATTCGAGTAGCGAGGATCGGTTCACAATATCGGCGCCAGCTATGCCCCATCGGCGAAGCCGCCTAAAGGCCCAGTACCCGCCGCCCACGACGATAGACCGCGAGCAGAGTACCGACATCCAGATAGTTGCCTTTACGGCAGAAGTTTTCTTCAAAAGCTGATTGGGTATGACCGTCAATCCGGGCATTTTCTGCCGTGTCAGTCCGTCTTCAGACCGTGTGCGAAGAAAGCTACGATTTCGTCGGCCAGAGCATGTTCAGCCCGTGGATCATCCAGCGAGAACCATTTCGGCAACCATTCGAATGCACCCGCACCCAATTGTGCGAGCGCATCGAAATCGAGCTTGCGGAAGCTTCTGTCCTTAAGGCCCTGCCTCCCGAACTCCTCAAAACGGCGTTGCAGGGCGCGCGCGCGCTGGGTGATGTCGCGCTTTACAGCCGGCGCCAATGCGGTGACACCAACCATCTGAATCAGCGGTGACAGGCCGGAGGTGTGGGCCTGAATATTGAGATAGAGGCCGCACATCGAGCGGTCGAGAGCACTTTCTCCGTGACCGGCCGCGGCTTCGACAAAGCGTTGGTAGAGCGAAAACGCGCGCTTGTAGCAACGCGCCACGAGCTCGGTTTTATTATTCAGGTAGTGATAGAAGACACCCTTCGTGGCGCCCAACTCGTTGGTGATATCTTCTAACGAGACCCCGTCGATTCCTCGCCGATTAAACAATTGCGAGGCCGTCATCAGCAATTGTTCTATCTTGGCCTCGGCCATCGCATGGCGGTCGAAAGCTTTTGCGGGTGCCGGGAAAAAGGATTCGATCCGCAGGGTCGGCACAAAGCGGTAGTTCCGATCCCGCGCTTCACCGTAAGTGACGAGATCGCACAATGCTTCGACGGTACGGATGCGAAAATCTGCGCCGGTCCCGTCCACCCAGTCTATCGACACTGGAATCCAGTTGATCGTTCCGATCAGCGTTTGTGCGATGATTTCGTCGTCGCAGGCGCGGATGCTTCCATCCTTCATGCCCTTGCGGATTAAAGAGCGCAAAGCCTCTACGTTGGCGCGTTGCGCCGACGCGATGGCGCGCTGTGTTGCACTTTGCAGATAGGCAACTTCGCTCAGGACCGCGGGCTGCGCGCGCCCGGGATCGAGTGACAGACGCAGGAAAGCAAGAACACGATCAAACCCAGTGCCTACCGCTTGTGTGGCAGCATGCAGATCGCGGGCCATGATCTCGCAGCTTTTGCGATAGCACTGCGCCGCCAGATCGTCGCGATCCTTCACATAATAATAAAGCGCGGCACGGCCGATGCCGATGGCCCTGGCAATTCTGCTGAGTGACGCCCCCGAAATTCCCCGGGCATTGAACTCCGCGGCTGCCGCATCGAGCAGAGCGATCCGCTTGGCTTCCTTGGCGGAAACATGGGTCGGCATGGCGGAATCGTGCTGCGGCATGGTCTCCCGGCGTGACAGTTAATCAACATACAGTCTCGGAAACATTCTCACCTGTCAAACAGAATTGACAAATAGATAGACATACGATTTATATTACATACCCAATCGTCAAAACAGCCATAAGGGCCTGAAGCGTTGGGAACGGGGAGGCCTATCGTGTTGCTGCCCATCACGCGACGCCGGGATTTACGCATCACTTTTTGCGCCCCAAGGGCCCTCACCATGTGCGGGCTGATGCTTCTTGCCACGCCGTACGGTCACGCCATGACTCAAACGACCGTAGGAACGGGAATCGAGACAGTGGTGGTGACGGCCGAAAAGCGCGAGGAGAACATCCTCAACGTCGGCATCAATATTACCAGTCTTTCAGCCGACGAACTCCGTACCTCGCGCATAACGACGGCGACCGATCTGGCCACCCAGATTCCCAACGTGGATGTGAAAACAAATGTTCCCGGCGCACAACAGATCATAACCGTGCGCGGCGTGGGCCTGGACGACTTTTCCTCCACCAACAATTCGAGTGTCGGCGTATATGTCGACGATGTGTTTCTCGCCTCTTTCGCCGAAATGGATTTCAATATGTACGACCTGGCGCGGGTCGAAGTATTGAAAGGACCGCAGGGCACACTTTACGGCCGTAACTCGACCGCAGGTGCAATCAACATCATCTCCGCACGCCCCTCGCTGGATGGCTTCGCAGCCAACGTCTCGGCGGGTTACGGCAATTATGGCACATTCGAAACGGACGGCATGCTGAACTTGCCTGTGACCGATACGCTAGCGGTGCGCGTTGCCGGCAAGATCGTGCATCAATCGGACGGTTACTGGTTCAGCCGCGTGCTTGATCGCGATCTGGGGCGGCAAAGCATTTTTCTCGGGCGCGCACAAGCGCTGTGGCAACCGACCAGCGATCTGACAGTATTGTTCAAACTCGAAGGCGAGCACAATCGCTCCGAGATCGGCGTAGGAAAATTTTTTGGCACGATTTCAACGGTGGCAGGCGAGGCCTGTCCAGATTTCTCCAATCCATCGCATTGTGTCGACTCGCACGGCTATACCGACACGACGCCCAACAAATTCGAGGGCGACTGGAATCATCTGGCACCCTATGATGTCAATCAATGGAATGGCACGTTGCACATCGATAATGACTTTGGCTGGGCGACCCTGACCGCCATCACCGGCTATATCAATTTCAAACGCGAATTCTACATTGATGCCGACGCGGCGCCGACCTCGGATGCCGAATTCAACCAGAACGACGCTGTATCGCAATTCAGCCAGGAAATTCGTCTGGCAGGCGATACGTCAGGGATCGCCTGGCTGGGCGGCCTCTACTACTCATGGGACCGTGTTCACAGCTATACGCCAGGCACACTTGTCGACAGCTTTGGTCTCGACGCGTTTATCGAGTCACGGCAGATCACGAATTCGGCGGCAGTTTTCGGTCAAGCCAAATGGCCGCTCACAGACCAGCTTACCTTGACCACCGGTTTGCGGCTTACCTATGAAGATCGTTCCTATATTGGCGGCACCGATTTCGTGATACCGGGTCTCGGCATACACATCCCGGCCACGCATCAGGACGACAAGATTTTCGACCGCAACGTCTCCTGGCACGGCGGACTGGATTACAAGCCCAACGACAGCACACTGCTCTACATAAGCATTGCGCGCGCAACCAAGAGCGGTGGTTTCTTTAACGGGATTACCACGCAAAACGAGGCGCTGGCGCCTTACAAGCCGGAAACGCTGACGGATTACGAAGCCGGTGTGAAGGCGCAGTTTTTCGATAACACACTGCAGGTCGACGGCAGTGCATTTTACTACGACTACACAGACCTACAGGCCCAGACCTTCACCAATGTCGGCGCGGTGTCCCTGATCAAGCTAAGCAATATCCACAAAGCCACGATCTATGGGATCGACCTCGGCACCACCTGGATCCCTGTCTCCGGCCTGACTTTGCGCGGCGGGCTTGGCCTGCTGCATACACGGCTCGGCAACTTCCCGTTCGCGACTGCGGGCGGCCCGCTCACCATGCCGGTCGGTAACAAGCTCCCTGACGCTCCGGATGTCACCTTTACCGGGCTTTCCCGGTACGAGCATCCGCTGACCGATGATTATCTCGGCAGCATCCAGTTCGAGGCGAAGTATGCCGACTCATCCTTCAAAGAGGCTCTGAACACGCCTTATCTGTTCACCGATCAGAACTGGGTTTTCGACGGACGCATTGCGGTTTCAACCATCGATTCCAATTGGGAACTTGCATTCTGGATCAAGAACATTTTCGATGAGCAGCATGTCGTAACCGCTACCGACGATGGTCTTGGCATGGGCTATCGCATCTTCAATACGCCGCGCACACTGGGCTTCACACTCAGTCACAAATTCGAATGAAAGGCGTAGTCCGGCGAAATTCGTTTTCAGATCTTGCAAGAGCACGATGAATTCACCGTCTCCAGCGAGCGCCACAAATTAGCGCTCGGATTGGGCCACTTTCGCGCCGATGGCAACGGCGATGGAAAGCGCGAAACCCATCGTGCCCATGCCGCGCGACCCGATATAGTAACGGTCCGGCCGCTGCACCTCGAAATACTGCCCGCCCCCCCTGAGGATTGCGGGTCCATTTACTTTTGTTGAGCTGGGCTGACGCTATTCGCAGTGAAGCGAGCCGCGACCCATCTGTTGGCCGATCACGGCACCCGCGCCAGCGCCCAGAAGTGTGCCAAGAGTTTCGGACTGGCCGCGCGCGAGACGATTTCCGATTAATCCGCCAACTGCAGCGCCAACAACCAAGCCTCTTGTGCCATCCGACCGGTGACAGTAGTAGCGGCCATCCCTAGCCCGATAGATCACATCATTGTAAGTAATGACGTGGATGTGTGGTGGCGGTGGAACGTATTCATCATCGTCATAGTGATGATGTTTTTGGCGGCCATGTGCGGGCGCCCAGAGTGGTGGATCGGCGACCGCAGCCGATGCTGGAGCAAGAGGGACAGCGGTTAGCAAAAGTCTGAACAAAGAATTTCGCATGAGGTCCCCTCAACCGGCTCAGACAAGCGTCTGATCCGCAGATCGTGCATATGCCGACATCAAAGCGAAGTAAATCGGCCGAGCACACATTTCGGCGGATTTGATGAAGGCTTTCATCGAAATACAGCGGAGCATATGAGCGCCTATAAAGGCGTAACCCAAGCCCGCTGACTAGCCCCCAGAACCCGCACGGCGGGCCTCAATCCGTTTTAGAATGTCCGCATGGCGAGTGCGACTGAGATCATAAGGAATCATCATCGCAAGTCCCGCCAATAGAACAAGCAACATTACAGGACCGTAGGTGATGGCAAGCCGGATCAATGCTTCATCAGGCACTGTTCCAGGCTCAGCCTTGACCGGAAACCGGATCAAATCGATGACTATGCCGGCGGCAGCTCCCCCGAGACCGAGCGAAGCTTTGCGGCAAAACGCATTGGCGCCAAAGAAGAGGCCCTCGAAGCGCCCTTCATGGCGGTCCTCATATTCATCCGCGACATCGGCCAGCATAGCTGCTGCCAGCACCACAGGAATGGTGCCTATGGACCCAACCAGAAAACCCGAAAGGACCAGAAGTGGAAAGGTCGCGGGATTGTCAGCGCTTGGGAAAAGACCCAACAGGGAAAGAATAGTCGGCGTCGAACCCGATATGCACGACCCCGCGATACCCCACATATAAGCAGCCTTTTTGTCGATACGGTTGGCCAGCGGGCGCGCAACTGGAATACCAATCAGATAACCGAGCAACGTGGCATAGAAAACGAACTGAATCTGCGTTGGCGTAAGCAGCCAGTAATACGTATTCATGTGCAGCGCCAACGCACCTTGGACGCCATTGTAAGTGTACATAATCAACAATGCGATGAAGAGCGCCCGGAATGACGGGGAGATAGCCGCATTCGTGATCGTCCCCGCAAAGCTTGGCTGGCGGGCCAAGCCTTCTGCCGCAGGCACATCTGGCAAGCGCATGGCGAGCCGTTGCGTTCCGAGGGCAGATGTAATGACAAAGAGAATAACCAGACCGCCACACGTCAACGCGAATATAGGGTATGCCGCTGGATTGAGCTGCCCATTGGGGTAGGCGTTGCTCGCTACGAAGAAAACAGAAAACGCCAACCCCAATGCGATGATGCGGCCGATATAGCCGAAAAATACGCGATAGCCGCCAATTGAAACACGCTCATGAAAGTCATGGCTAAGCTCAGCGCCAAGCGCCATGTGTGGAATGAAATAAAGTGTCATCGCGACACGGGCCGCAATGGCAAAACCAGTTAGCCAGACAAAGAGCCCGATCTGCGACCACATTGTCGGCGGCATAAACAAGCCGAGAAGCGCCGCCGCAAGCGGCACCGGCGCAGCGTAAAGAAATGGGTGACGGCGACCGAAGCGTGTTCTCGTGCGGTCTGACCATCCGCCAACCCAAGGATCGGTAATTCCATCCACAAGCAATGCGATGAAGAGCGCAATCCCAGTCAGCGTGCCGGACAAGCCGACAACTTGAACATAATAGAAGAAGAGAAAGATCTCGAGCGCGGCAGTCTTTACCCCCTCCCCCGCCTCGCCAAGGCCATAGAAAAGCTTTGTCGCTCGGCTCAGGGTGCCACTGCGCGCTGTACCAATATCCATACCCTGCGGCACCATTACGCTACCTTCCACTGTCAGCTTTCAGAGAGGCCTTGCAGGAATAGCGAATAAGTGACATTTGCATCCGGGTGGCTCGGGGCTGGAGAGCGGTCTCGGGGTGGCTTGTGCTTGACAAAGGTGGCTGGATTTATGGCTCAAACAGGTCTCAGAGCCCGAAAACGCGCCAAGACGCGGGACCAGATTGCACAAACGGCGATCAAGTTTTTTTTTGAACGCGGATATGAAGAGACCACGCTGGAAGACATTGCGGAGGCTGCGGAGGTCCACAAGCGCACGCTGTTGCGATACTTCCCCACCAAAGCGCACCTCATCTTGCACACTCAATACGCTGCAGTCGAAAATTTCCGCGAAACAATCGCTGCACGGAAAGATGAATCGGTTATCGACATCTGGCAGGAACAGGTTTCATTTTATTCCCGCGATATGATGCGTCGCGGCCGGCAGGCCAATGTGCGTATTTTTGCCAGCATCGAACCAGCGGTAGAACCCGCGTTCCTTGCGATCCAAGCGCAATACCAGACCATGATTTCCAACGCGCTCAGCGCCGAGCTCGGCCGCGATCCGGCCAGCGACGTCGAAAGTAAGATCATCGCTGCGGCACTTGTAGGTGCGAATTACTCTGTCGCCGCAATGATCTTTGAGAACGAGGCATACGACGATCTCGAGAACTCCCTCTTGAAGGTAATCCAAACCGTTCGCGAAGGCCTCTTGTGCCGGATAACTAAGCCGTAACACGCGCGATGATGTCGTGAAAATCACCAACGCGCGGGTCGCGCTTTGTGCGGTCACCAATAACCCGCATTTGCCCATCACGGATCAAGGCCTGACTCATCTGTGACAGTTCCTGCACACGCTCCTGCTTCCCCTGGGTATCGTAACGCCCAAGCGGCAGGACAGCGTCATAATCGACGACAACCTTGAAATCGACATCGTCGCGCTCGCTGGCGCCGAAAGTCACCGCGCCAGCGCCCACGATACAATGCCAAGCCAATGGTGCCCCATTTGGCGAAAGCTCTGGCGGCGGCGCGGTGAAAACTTCGCAGATCGACCAGCTGATATCAGGCACCTCCTCACACAGCCGCCTGACCCGCTCGACCACCAAGCCGTGCATGAAAGCTATCCAGCCGGGGCTTGCAAAGGCATACCGCATATCAGTTTCCAAACTCATAGCGGACCTGGAGACCGTAAGTACGAGGCTCGCCATAGAGCGCCACCGCAGTCCCTAATGAATGGAGTTGCGTCACCGTCGTAAGCTTGTAGTTGACGTCGGTCAGATTGTTGACAAAGGCCGCAACACTGAAATCGCTTCCTGCCACATTGTTCCAATCGAGCCGGAGACTGTAGCGCGAGAAGGAAGGTTGCGAGATCGCGTCACGGACTGCTTCGCCATAAGCCTGAATGACGCGATTGGCATCATCGGAGAAATAGCGGCGCGATTGTACATAGGCCGTTCCGGACAGACTCAGCACACCCATATCGTCAGATAGCGGTAGATTGTACTTTGCCGTGAAGCTTGCTTGATGCCGCGAAATGTTCGGAAACGGGTTATTTGTCAGATCGATCAAGCAGATGCCGGCGGCCGATTCGGGAAGACATGCCGGGTTGCCCGGCTTGATGAGAGCAAGCGAGTCTGGGCCTACCCAGTCCGTGAACTTCGGATCCGAGTAGGCATAGTTGACCGACAGATCCCAGTTGCCGAACAGCAACTGACCTTGCAGCTCCATACCCTGGATCACTGCCTGCGCAGCGTTGACCCGATAAGTTGTCGTAACGCCAGCAACTGAGGCGTTAAACTGCCGCTGAATATTGGAATATTCGGTGCGGTAAAGATCGCCATTCAGGCGGGCATAGGCATCGCCAATGCGAAAGTCATATTTCGCGCCGAGCTCCACATCTTTGACTGTCTCCGGATCGTATATCGGCTTGTATCCAGGAAGACCGGCGGTATTGGTGGTCTGATTGATCCCGCCTGGACGATAGCCGGTTCGCCTCGCCACATAGACAAGCAGATTTTCGTCGATTTTCGCATCCAGAGACAAAGTGGAGTTGATACCACTGCTGGATGTGCGCGAGGTACTGGCCGCGCCAGGATAATAATGCCCCGTCGCAATATCGGTCAGTGCAGCCCGCGAATGCAGAACCGACTTGTCCCAGGACTTGCGCACACCACCGGTTAGATGCAGCCCGTCAATAAATGGTGCAATGAATCCAATGTCGAGAGTGCCCTGACCGAACAGCGCCTTTTGTGTCGTGGTGCCACCATCCGCGAATGGGAAGGAAGGGTTGTAGCCACGCGTCGGCAAAGTGATGCCGGAATAGACCCGGCTAATATTGCGGATGCCCTCCAAGTTCCGGATCGCAGGCGTGTTCTGATAATAGCCTCCGATATTCCAGCTCAGAAGGTCGTCGCCCACGACGCCACGAAACTGCGTTTCGTTCGTGAACACCTTCTGAAACGGCCCACCGGAATACACAGCGTAACTGCCAGCCTGGTTGGCCGATGGCGTAAAGAAATAACTCGAGGCCGCTGGTAACGCCACAGCCGACTGAATGAGGCCACCAAGCCCATCCACATCCCAGCCGCTTGCGCCCGAACTGGCTTGAAAGCCGAAAATGTTACGGACCGAAAGGGTCGTAAATCCAAGATCGCCGAAGTCATACTCAGTCTGATTAACAAACGTGTATTTCCGCAGTGTCTCCCGTAAGTCCAGCCGGTTATCAGCGGGTACCACGCGCACAGCATCCCCACCCTGGCTGATACGATTATACTCCGCCTCAATGGCTGGGCGGAATGTGGAAGCAACGCGTAGCCGGCTATCGATGCAGGCATTCACATCTGCTTCGAGCCCCGCCCCGACCGCAAGGCCACACGCAGCACCAAACGTAGCGGTACCGACGGCGAGTCCATTTGGCGCACCAATACTGGCCGGAAGATTGTAGAGCGGCAGCGTTGGGTTAATTGCGGCCAACACCATAGCGCCGGGCGCCTGGTTTACGTCATAGATATCCAAGACCGAATAATTGCGGAATTTGCCATTGCCAGGTTGCCACTCAACACTCAGCCGGGCGTTGAGGCTGTTGTTCTCGTTCAGCCGCTCATTACTCCCGATCATCCGGGTGTAGCCATCGACATGGGTGCGATGAAGCGCCAGGCGCACAGCCAGTTCGTTCTCAATTATCGGGAGGTTGAGGACGCCAGTAGCGACGTTCATGCCCAGATTGCCGATGGTAACGTCGAACGAACCCTCGATACGGTCCAAATTGGGCTTCTTGGGCGATACCAGAACGGCACCAGCCGTATTCGCGCGACCGAAAAGTGTTCCCTGGGGGCCGTTCAATACTTGAACAGATTCAATATCGTAAAATGGCGCTGAAGCTTCTGTCGGGCCACCCGGCACTTCCGCAAAATAGACCTGCGTGCCGTCCGCCAGGCCACGAATACTGAAGCTACCGTTCAAGCGGCCGTACCCGGTGGTCATTTGCACCGAAGGTGCGTTGAACATGATATCGGCGGGAGCGGTGATACCCTTTTCGCGCATAGCCGATTCACTCAGCGCAGTGATCGCGACCGGCACGTTCTGAATATTTTCCTCAACCCGCCGAGCCGTTACCACCACCTCTTCCAACGGCATGTTGAAACTCTCGCCCCCGGCAGACTGCGCAAGGGCGGCGTTCGGCAGGACCGCGGTGCTGCTCATGAGGCCGATAAAAAGAGCGTAGAAATGGGCGCGCGTGGGCACCGTGCAGGTTGACATAAGCGATCTCCTCCCCAATCCGAAAATCGTTTTGTTGGTCATTAATGTCACTAAGTAGCAAAAGCGGTTAGATGCCAAATGTCAACTAGGCGCTACAAATTGCGTTAAAAATTATGTCACTAAGAGTCAGTTGACACTAAGTGTCAATTTATGATCGAGTAGAATCGCTAAGGGAATGTGGAGGAAACACGAATGGAAATTGGAAACTGGTCAGCGACTCCCGATCTGAACGAAATCTATCGGGAGATTCGGAAACAGGGTCTTGAAACCAATCTGGCCGAATTAGAAGCCTTTGGCTTCACAGTCATTCCGAATGCGCTGACCACAGAACAGGTGGCCCACTTCCGTAACCGCATCATCGAAATCTCAGAAGAGCGGCTCGGGCGCAAGCTCGACATCGAAAACGAAACGGGGCACTCCGAAATGGAGTTCGTGCCCTACCTTCTCTACAAGGACAAGCGCTTCAAGGAATCCATTATCAACCCGAAGGTGATGCCACTAATCCACTATCTCCTGGGTCAGCACTGCATTCTTTCGAGTCTCGGTTGTCATCTGAAGGGCCCCGGCGGCAATGGACTTCTGCTGCATAGCGACACCAGCAATGGCGTGCCAGATCCCTTCACAGCCTATTCTCAGGTCTGCAATTGCAACTATGCGCTGACGGACTACACAGAAGAAGGTGGCTCACTAGCCATGGTGCCAGGAAGCCATCGTCATCACCGCCAGCCGACCAAATCCGAACGAAATCTCGTTGGCAATGACCGCTACGAGCATGTTATCCCGATCGAAGTTCCGGCAGGCACGGCGATCCTTTGGCACGGCAATACCTGGCACGGTTCTTTCCCGCGGCTGAAACCAGGGCTTCGTATCAACCTGTCCAACTACTATTGCCGAGAATACATCGCGCCGCAGGAGAACTATCGGAACACGGTGCCTGAAGGTTTTCTGGATGGAGAGAAAGATGCCTTGCTGGCGCGCCTGCTCGGCGCAGATCTTGCTTACGGCTGGACCGACGAAGGCCCGCTGAAACATTTTGAACGCCGCAAACAACGCGAAGAGCACGTACAGACCTGGCAATCCTGATTTATCGAATAGCCTGCTAAGACATTAAGGAGCCCCTTTGGCAAAAGCCATAGGTGGCTTCTTGACTGCCGCAGCCCGACGTCTTGGCGTTCCTCTACAAGTTCTACGATCACAAATACCTAGTCAGCCACATCGTCTCTCTCGCGCGCCCCGCCGAATTGCTGATGTGCTACAGATCTCTTGCGCGAATGGCGACGACAATTGATTGCTTTGAGTCAAACAGGAGGTTGGTCGACCGCAAAAGAAGCAAGCTACGGTGCATTGTTTCCCGTTTGGCGTAGCGAGTTGTTCAACAAACTGTTGGTGTCAATGGATGACGATGACAATCTCGAGACAAGCACGGGTATTAGCGCATTTTGAATGACCCGGTACTAGCCGCTTTCATCAGGCCCGCCAGATCGTCCTGATGGCCGGGCTGGGCGCTTTCGCCGAAACCATTCAGCACTTCCTGCGCCTGAGCCGCTACCAGCGGTTTCCATTCGGGGTGGGTAAAAATATAGAAACGGTCCGCGAGGATGGCGTCCAGCACCGCCTGGCCAACATTGTCAGGCTTCATGCCAGTAGAGAGGATCGTGTTCATTGCCGAGGCGGTTTTTTCACCGATGCCTTTTTCGGCTTCGCCCGGACGTAAGAATTGGGTCGTTTCGACGATGCGCGTGGCTGTCATGCCGGGACAGAGCACCGAAACGCCGATGGGGCTGCCGCTCAGTTCGTTGCGCAGGGCCAGTGAGAACCCCATAGCGGCGAATTTGGAGCTAACATAGGCGATGGAATTGGGCGTCGCCACTAGGCCCGACATCGAGGCGGTGTTGACGATATAGGCGGGGCGGTTGATCGCCTTCATCGCGGGCAGGAAGGTGCGCAGGCTGTAAAGGATGCTGTCCACATTGACGGCGAACACCCAGTCCCACACCGACGGATCATAGGTTTCGGCAAGGCCGCTGCCGCCGCCAACGCCTGCGTTGTTGCAGAGGATCGTGACATCGCCGAAATGGGCGCGGACTTTCTCCGCCGCCTGCTGCCAATCGTCTTCCTTGGTGACATCGAGCGCGATGGCCATAGTGTCGGCGCCCGAGGCGGACAGTTCGGCGGCGGCAGCTTCGGCGCGGGGCAGATCGATGTCGCAGATCGCGACACGGGCACCCGCCTTCGCCAGTGCGCGGGCGATGCCAAGGCCGATGCCGCTGGCTCCACCGGTGACTAGGGCGGTTTCGCCACGAACCTGCTTCATCTTTCTACTCCGATACGCTTTGGGGGATCAATTGGTCTGGAGGATTTCCTTGCGGAATTCGGCGACATGCACGGAATCGAAAAATTCGTCGAGGCGAACGATCAAGCCATCGCGCACCTGGCAGACCACGCAGGCCGGGAGCGTCAGCCGGACACCATCTGCCCGCAGGCCTTCAAGATCGTGCATCTGGAGGAAGCCGCCGGGAAAGAGATGCACCCGGCGATTGGTATATTTGCGCTCGCGGATGCGGCGGACGAAATTGCGGATCACGGCGGCGTTTTCTTCCCGCGACTGCTCGATGCCATCGGTGTTGTGCCAGATCACGGCGCCGGGTGCGTAGCAGGCCATCTGGATGTCGATATCGCCGACTTCAGCGGAATCGAAGAAGCGCTGGGCGAGGGCCAGCATCTGGGCGTCTGTGGTCATGGGGTCTCCTATTCCAGCGGGGCGAGGCCAGCGCGCGCGATGCCATAGGGCGCGGGACGAAGCAGATGCACGTTGCAGCGATCGAATAAAGGCCCGCCATATCGGGTCCGTTCTTCCGCGCGCGCTTTGGCATTGGCGGGGCTGCGCTCCAATTCGTCGTAGGCACGCTGGCGTGTTTCGAAATCGGGCCAGCCCAGAAGGGAAATCATCTGCGGCATGCCGGCGCCAAACCAGACAGTGAAGATACCCAATACCACAGCACCACGCTGGCGCAGAAAGGGGAGATCGCGCCTGCCCCAGGCCCGATGTGCGGCCTCTGCATCGCGGGTGTTGACGAGTTGCATGCGCAATTCGTGCAAGCCAGGGACTGGTGCCGTGTTTTCGCATCGGTTGAGGTCCCAGGCGGAGGACGGGCGCAGAATCATCAGCTCGATCTGATCCACCATGGTGCCGCCGGCATTGCTGGCATCGCGCTGGCTATGCCAATCGGCATCGGCGTAGAAGTTCGAGAAAGCTTTCATCCGCTGGTCGAGGCTGGGCCATTGCAGCAGATAAGCATAAAGCGGCGATTCGGAGCTGGCGAAACTTTCCCAGTAGCCGAGCGGACGAGGAATGCCGTGGCGCGCAAAAAGCGGCGCGATCTCATACCCCATGCGATGATGCAGATCGGGGAGACGACCCGAGGCGCAGCGATAGAGCCGCAATTCGTAATAGTCGTTGAACGCACTCATGCAGAACATCCGAAATTTGCGATTGGGACGCCATAATCTACCGGCTGAAGCAGGCGCGATTCCATACGGAGGAGCACCGCCCCCCCCGCTGACTTTTCGTTCCGCAACAGACTTTCCAGAAGACGGGGCTCGACATCGAGGCGGGCTCGCGCTTGAGCCTGAATGGCGAAATCTGGCCAGGCGAGGAAGCTGATGATGGCAGGCATTTGAGGGCCGATCACCACATCGAACACGCCAAGCACCCTGCCGCCCAGCGCCTGGCATTGTGGCAATTCAATCTGGGCCAGCGTTTCTCTGAAATAATGCGCGTAGCCCGCGCGGGTATAATGGATGCGCATTTCATGCACGCCACCGATGGGAGTGTTATCGCCTTCCTGACGCACCATATTCCAGACGGGAGAGGAGTTCATCAGCCAAGTATCGATGCGTTCGACCAGCGGAGAACCTGCATCGGTACGGTTGCGTACTGCATGCCAGAAGGGATCGTTCCAGAAGGGCGGGAAAGCGGCATCACGCTGGGCCAAGCTATCCCATTTCACAATATAGCCGAAAATGGGATGGTGGGGACCGGTTAGGCTGGTCCAGGCGCCGAGCGGGCGAGGAATACCGTAGCGATCAAACAGGCTTTCCTTGTGAACGGGCGGGCCGTTTGGTTCAGCGGGGGCGCCGTCGATTGCGACCTCTCGCATCCGGTCCACCTCTTCGGCAAGGCGACCGTGGCTGGCTTGATAAAAGCGATATTCGAAGATCACGAGGGCGTTGTCCTTGATTCAGAGCACGCGATAGATGTCGTAGAGCGAACCCTTCTTTCCGGAAGGGAACGTGACCGAACTGTAGGTTCCGATCGCGAGGCAGCGGTTGAGCCAGTCGTAACGCTGGGCCCCGCATTCAAACTGAACGCTGGTCCTTAGGTAAAAATCTTGCGGATCGAGCGCTTCGCGGCGGCGAAGCCGGGCCAGTACATCCGGGTCGCAATGGATGATGCCCGTGTAATGCATGTAAATTTTCGCACCATCATCCGTTTCGAGCAGCAGGCGCACATTAGGGCGGATGACACCACCGCCCTGATCGAGGAGAGCGTCCATGCCACTGAGCACACGGCCGCGCAGGCCCGGACCTTCGAAGCGGCCATCGTCGATCAAATCGCAACGGCGGGTACCTGCGGGAACCGCGCCGACTGGATTCATGCTGGCTGCCTCGATCTCGAATCTGGCCAGAAATTCCAACGAGAGGGTCTGACGGGGAACCTGATCGGGAAATGGGGCGTGGTTCGCTGTGTCTGTCATGCGAAACCTCGAAGGAGAAAGGCCCCGGCGTGACACAAAACGCACGCCGGGGGGTGATATGGCGATCAAAATGATTTGGCGACCTTCAGATAGAGAATGCGGCCGCGTGGATCGTGGATCTGGCGGTCATAGCCCGACAGTTCCACATTGGTGAGTCCCACTGCCGGTGGCTTGGCGTCGAAGGCGTTGATCAAGCCGACCGAGAGATTGGCGCCCCAGCGTTCAATGTCCACCGCATACTGCAGATCAACAGTGGTGAAGGAGTTAATCTTGAAGCCGTTGATTGGGCTGGCGAGATCGGCGAGGTTCTCCTCATAGGAATCGATATAGTTCAACGACACCGAAATCATGTGCTCATCATATTTCCATGACGCGGTGGCGTTGCCTTTGAATTTCGGCAAGGCGTGCGCGAAGTTCTGATAATTGCGCTTGCCCGCGAGATTCTCGATCCCATGACCAACATCGGCCATGTACTTATTCATGTAAGTGCCGCGACCGTTGAGATAGAGCACGCCTAGACCGCCCAAATCGTGCTGATAATTGGCCGCGAAGTCAAAACCGTCGGTTTCGACGCTGCGGGCGTTGACGAAGGAGACATGGATCTCCGAGATCAACCCAGTCGGACCGCCGACGCGGACGATGCGCGGATCGTTTGGATCAGCGTTGACGATGGACTGGGCGTCCTGCTTCACCACCATGTTCTTGTATTTGTAGTGCCAATAATCGAGGCTGAAGGACAGCTCGGGAAGCGGCGTCCAGACGCCGCCCAGCGAATAGTTCGTGGCGGTCTCATCAGCCAGTGAAGAGGATGGTACCGTCACGATATCGGTGTAGAACGGCACGGTGGATGGGTTGTAGGGATCGGCGATCGCGGTGTTGATGGTGGAGATAGCCGTGACTTGGCTAAGTGAGGGCGCGCGGAAGCTGGTCCCGATCGAGCCGCGCAGGACCAGACTGTCCAGTGGCTGCCAACGCAAGGCCAACTTCGGATTGAAGCTACCGCCGACATCGCTGTAGTGCTCATACCGGCCCGCGGCCTGGGCACTAAGGCTTTCTAGGAGTGGAATGTCGAGTTCGAAGAATCCTGCATAGATGCTGCGGCCTTGTGAGAAATCCGGTCCCGTGAACTGGAAGCCGAGTTGGCCCGACTGGGTGAGCGGATCGCTCTTGAATTCCAACACCTCATGACGGAACTGGCCACCCACCGCCATCGCTACCTGACCGGCAGGGAGTGCAAAGAGATCGCCGGTAAAGACCGCGTCTACGGAATGGAGCGAGGCATCATACTGGCGAATAGAGGTCGCCATGAAGTCGTCAATCACCGCCAGCGAATTGGACAGTGCCGGATTGAGCACCGAAGAGGCAAATGGGTTGAAGCAGAGATCATTGTTCGGCCCGCCCACGCAATTAAGCGCGGCTTCGAAGCGGGCGGCATTCACGTCACCCGGAATGGCGATGTAAACGCTCTGAGTGCTGTAGGAATAGGAGGTATCGAAGGTCCAGCTTCCGGCGAGAAGCCCCTTGGCACCTACCACAGCGCGATAGGTGTCGAGGATATGCGGCTGATGCGTATAGGGCGCGTCGGGATTGCCGAAGGGACGACCGAAAAAGGTGACCGGAATGCCGAAGCCACCATTGGCCACCAGGTTGCCGGGATTGTTTGCCGGGACAGTAGGAAATTTGAGGTCGATATAGGATGGGGAGGCACGAATATCGACGCGGCTATGGGCATAGCCACCCTCCGCATAGAGAGTGATGTCACCATCCAGCCGGTAATTGGCGCTAGCATAGGAGTTGAGCCGGTATTCGCGTGCTATCAGATCGAAATAAGGCGATAGGTTCATCGCGCAATAGCCAACTGTCGAATCAGACGGATTGATGTGAACTGGCGAGCCGCCCGCCGCGGCGCAACCCGGATCAATCAGCGGCGAGCCGCCCGCGGGCGCGAACGCACCAGGGAATCCGAGCGAGGACATCGCCTTGCCGCGCGAGAAAATACGATCCTGCTGACCCAGCGGATCGCGGTTGAGATATTCGAGGCCCGCCACAAAATTCCAGCGGTTTCCCGAAAGCCCGCCCACCGCGCCAAGCGTGGTGTCGAATTGCTGGGCATTGGTAGTCATCTGGCGCGAGGCGCGCAGTTCCATCCCGTCGAAGCTGTTACGCATGACGAAGTTAGCAACACCGGCCACCGCATCGGAGCCGTAGAGCGCCGCCGCACCGTCCTGCAGGACTTCGAGACGGTCCACCATAATGAGGGGAATGGTGTTGATGTCGACGAAGCTCGACCCGTCCGTATCCGGAACGGGTGAGGCGGTCTGGCGGCGACCGTTGATCAGCGTCAAAGTAGAAGCAAGGCCGAGTCCGCGCAGATTGATCTGCGCCGTGCCCGCGGTATGTGGCGAACCCACAGCATCGCTATAGGTCTTAGACTGGCCGTTGGAGGGCATGATCTTTACCAAATCGTCCACCGTCTGCAGCGCTTTGACCCCAAACTCCTCGCGTCCGATTACGGAGACGGGGCTCGCCGTGTCCTTCACCGAAGTACGGATATAGCTGCCGGTAACGATGACTTCTTCGACGTGATCGCCAGGCACAGTAACGGATTGGGCCAGTGCGGGCGACAGGGCAAGGACGGCAATCGATGCCCCCGCCAATATTTCAAAATGCCTGCGTACCCCGAAATCACCATGAAACTTGGACATATTCCCTCTCGCGCCCTCTTTGGAGACCTGCGAGCTGGAGGTATCAGCAGATTGATACAATAGCAATACTGATTGATCAATCTATAATAATTATGGATTGAATAGTTGCTTTTCTGCCGCGCTGCGCTCGCCGAAGCCCAGCACCGCATATCAGCAGCGTGCGTCGCGGGTCTGGCTGAGGCCATTGAGGATCGCCGCAATATCGTCGGCGTAGCCAGGCTGAGCGGATGGGCCGAAACCTTCCAGCAAGTCGGCGACACGCGCTTCGGCAAGCGGCTTCCATTCGGGATGGGTAAAAATGTAAAACCGCTCACACAAGATGGCGGCGAGGACTGCGCGGCCCACGCTATCGGGATTCATGCCGGTGGAAAGGATGGCATTCATTGCCGCTGCCGTTTGGGCTGAAACCCCTTGCGCCCGTTCGCCTGGCCGCAATCTGGCGGTGGTTTCGACGATCCGCGTGGCGGTCATACCCGGACAGAGCACTGATGTTCTGATGGAGGTACTCTTCAATTCGTTGCGAAGCGCAAGGGTGAAGCCGGTGACGGCGAATTTCGAGGCGACGTAGGCAACCGAATTGGGCGGAGCAAGAACGCCCGCCATGGAGGAGACATTGACGACATGGCCTTCTACGCCGCGCGCCCGCATACCGGGAACAAAGCAGCGGATGCCATAAAGGATGCTGTCGATATTGCTGCGGAATACCCAGCGGAAGACCCGCGGCGCGTAGGATTCTGCCAGCCCGCTTCCGCCGCCGACGCCTGCATTGTTGCAGAGGATGGAGACTTCGCCCAATGTGGCTTCAACCGTCTCTCTCGCCTGAGCCCAAGAGGCTTCATCGGTGACATCGAGCGGGACGGCGACGCAGGAGGCTCCACCGGAGGTAAGTTCAGTCACCAATCTTCGGGCACGGTTGATATCGATATCGCACAGCGCGACTTTGGCGCCCGCGCTAGCGAGTGCGCGGGCCATGCCGAGGCCGATGCCGCTGGCCGCACCAGTAACGAATGCGATCTTTCCGGCAACATCCTTCATTGCACTTTCCTTTCAAGCTTCCGTAGCGGCGCGGGCGAGATCACGCTCCACACAGCGCGATACGGCATAATGGGCGAGCGCGGCCAACAGCATGGCTGGCGCCAGGGACAGCATGGCGAATTTTAGACTATGGGTGCCGTGCACCGGCGCCAACCAATCGCTGATCGCACCAACCGCATAAGGTCCGCCGCCCAGGCCAATAAGATTGAGCACTAGCATCAGCATGGCAGAGGTGGTGCTGCGCGCATTGGGCGGAACAAGATTCTGGATCAGAGCCAACGCGGGACCGACGAACATGTTGATCAGAATGAGCGGCAGGACAATCAGCGCCAGAGTCAGCGGCCAGGACGGCATGTGGATTGCAGCGGCGAAGAGCGGCGCGGCGACTAAAAAGCCCACTGCCGGGACCAGCGCATAGGCGCGTGGGTAACGCTGGCAATAGCGGCTGACGATTACGCCACCGAGCAGCGTGCCAAATGCCAGCGTCAGCCCGGCGACGACACCATAATAGATGCCCACATCCTGCACGCTCATGGTACGGATGCGCATCAGGAAAGCCGGCAGCCAGTTGAGCAGCCCATAGCCAACAAAGGCCGAACAGCCGCAGGCGATGGCAAGAAAGCCGAGGCTGGGATAGCGATAGAAACGCCGGGCAGTGACCAGCAGAGATTCCGGTTGGTGAGATGAAGTGTATTCTTCATCGAGGCGGCCACGCTGAGGTTCACGCACGACCAGAAGCAATAGAGGCGCAACCACGACGCCGAAACAGGCAATCACCAGAAAGGCGGTACGCCAGTCGAACAGAGCGGCGATCCAACCGCCAAGTGCCGTACCTAGAAAAACGCCGATAGGACCACCCGCTGTATAGATCGAGACGGCGAAAGCACGGCGCGCTTCTGGAAAATAGTCCGAGACCAAGGATAGCGCCGGCGGCGTGCATCCCGCTTCGCCAACGCCCACCCCCATGCGCGCCAAGGCAAGTTGCAATGCGGTGCCTGCCACTCCGCAGGCTGCCGTGAACAGACTCCAGGCAAGACAAGCAGCAGCGACAATGCGGATGCGATTGTAACGATCAGCCAACCAGCCGATGGGAATGCCGATGGTGACATAGAACAGTGCGAAGGCCGTTCCAGTGAGAAGGCCGATCACTGTGTCGGATAGGTGCAACTCGGCCTTCACCGGCTCGATTAGCACCGTCAGGATTTGGCGGTCGGCGAAATTGAGGACATAGGTCAGGGCCAGCACGGCCAGCACAGCATAGGGATAGCGGGACTGGCGGCTCACGGCGCGGCCGCTCATAACGAGCTTATGCACCCTAAACCTCCGGCCCCGCTGCCTGTCGCTACAGCCATGGCACTAGCAGCTAATCGACTCTATAACAATACTGATCGTTCGATATGGATCAGAAATGTGTTCAGCGAAGACTTTTTTTTGGAGATGGTCTTCCGGCCTTTGAAGCTTTCTCGGGACCGGTCGCTGGACGAACAGCTAAGCCATTCAGTACCAAGTCGACCACTGTATCAGTGTGGTGCTCGATCACCTCTGGGGAGAAGGGAGACTGGCCGGTCACAATCTCGGTCAGGGGCGCCAAGAGAAAGATGATGTTGGTCACCGTATGGATCACCATCGTCATATGACCGGGCGAACACGGCTTGAAAGCGCCGGAGGCAGTGCCCTCCTCGATCAGCCGATGAAATATGTCCAACATCGGCGGCGACAGATCTTCGATCAGCCAGCGCAGACGCGGGCCGCCGGCCATTCCTTCGCGGGTGACCACGCGGGCAAATTCGGGCGCTTGTGCCGAACGGTGCGCGAACTGGCGAATGGCGACCCGCAGTCGCGCCGTGACGTCAAGTTCTTTGTAAGCGTCCTGGTCGATGAGTGATTGGGTGTTCACTTTAGCGAACAAACCTCGCATCGCGTCCCGCCACAGATTCTCCTTGGAGGAGAAATGATACAATACCACCGACTGCGACAGACCTGCTGCAGCCGCGATATCTGCCGTCGACACACCGTCATAGCCATGCTGCGCGAACAGCTCCATCGCGACAGCAAGGATTTCACCGCGCCCCATACCTCGCAGCGGCCGCGAGCCTTTTGACCGTCGCTTGGCGGCGCCCTTTGGGTCTGGTACACGCATTGCTAACCCGTTCAGCGAGAATAATCTCAAGCCGGAAGACATACATTTCAACGCGTGGCCGTGCAAATTAAGTTTTACGGAAGACTGATGAACCGGTCAGTTCCTCGTTGCGTCCCTCGGGCAGTCCGGGATGGCTGATCGTCCATTGGCGCTTTGCTAAGAAAGCTACAATTTCGAGAGTGCCGTCCTGACTATAGCTCTGCGTGCCTTTACACGATAGAGTCTCATGCGCAAGCATGATCGCACGCGCTCCTCTTTGATCACCACAACGATATTTAGCGAGTACGTCGCTTACGCCCGCCGCGTAATAGCTTGATGCCAGGGCGTCGCATCCTATTGCGACCATCGTGCTTGCGTCCTTACCTGGGTGGCCTCTGTCCAGAAAGGATTCCCCGGCGGGGGAATGTTCAAGCACGCGAGTTGCTATGGACTGCCACGCTCAAAGAAGTGCCGCCACGGATTAGCGTCAGCAGATATAGCCTTGACCATTCCCGCGGGATTCTAGCTTCGACGTCGATCTCTACGCGTCGACCGACCTAAGAGTGATGGCTGATATCGGACTGAGTTATTGCGTCGTTGGCTAGGCGTCCAAAGACGGCAGGCCTGTCCTGACGGGAATCGGAGGACCCAAAATCTGCCCGTCCGGCTGAAGCTCAGCATACTCGCGAAGGTCGAGAAGAAGTGGTCTCAAAACGTCCAGTCAATATTTAGGGATCACTTTGGGGGTTACATGAGAAACTCTCAGCGTCAGCGAGAGTGGCTGTTTCGCCTTGAGTGCTATGAGCGGTATGGGCCGCCAAGACTCTCGCCAACGAATGACACCCTCATCATCTTCTCTTTCAGGCGCCACATGGGCTCAGGTGGTGAGCCTCCACCGCGGGCTCACCGAGGCCGTGCTGACGCAGGTGATCTTCCAGCGCTATCTGGAGCTCGGCTGTGTCCGCGCCCTGCGTGATGATCTCAAACAGCGGGGCATTCGGCCCAAGCAGTGGACCTCCAGCACAGGCCTGACCCGCGGTGGGCATGTCTTCGAGCGGGGCGGCCTCTATCACCTGCTGCGCAACCGTCTCTATCGGGGCGAGGTCCTCTGCAAAGGTGTGATCTATCCGGGCGAACACAAAGCCATCATCCCGGCCAATCTGTTCGATGCCGTGCAGCAGCGGCTGGCCGACAACCGGCAGCGGCGGCCCGGCAACCCGGCACATCACAAGACGCGCCCTTGGCAAACCGGCTTGTCGACAGTGCGGGTAATGCGATGGCTGCTACCTACAGCATCAAGAAGGGCGGCCGCCGCTATCGCTATTATGTCAGCCGGACAAAGCCAAACATGGCACGGGCCGCGATCACGCGTGTCCCAGTCCCATGCTGTGTTGCAGCGGGTGCAGATTGGAGCCTCTTCCATCGTTCTGAGCCTGGACAAAGCTGCTGCGCTGGAGATCTGGCAGACGCAGGCAGCAGAACCTTTGGATGACAGGCAGACCCAGGCCCATTGCCGGAGCCATCTCGCTACTGGCGAAACGCTCATGGATCATGGCGCCACCCTCATTGTGACGCTACCAGTATGGGCGGAGTTTCGTGGCGGCCGGGCGGGCATCTCCCAGACAGGACAAGACCGTCAGGCGCGCACGCCCGATCCGGCACTTCTCAAGGCCCTCGCCAGGGCCCATCGCTGGAAAGCCTTGCTGCTTTCCGGCGAGATACGTTCGATCGAGGAACTGGCCATTCGGATTGGACAGGAGCGCCGCCATGTCGGGCGCACACTGTCATTAGCCTTTCTCAATCCCGCACTGGCCCGCCAGATTCTCCGGGGCGAACAGCCCGCCTCCTTGCGTCTCTCCACCCTTCTCGACGCCGACATTCCACTGTCGTGGCAACAACAGGACCAGCTTTTCGGCACTGCGCAACAGGCGCAAAAAATTCCCTGATACCGCGCAAAAATTCCCTGTTATCGCCAAAAAGTTCCCTGTTATGGGTCCCTGTTATTGGCACCTGTCCGGAAACCCGCCCCTCGCAGAAACGCCCATTTCATCGCATTTTATGCACATCCAGACCTGAAGCCAGGGCCGCAAACGCAAAAATTTCCCTGTTATGCTCCCGCGCGGCTCCGGATTCATGACGGTTCTGGACCGGATGAGCGCCCGTCCGATCGAGCCGTTCGAACCAGCGTCCCCCACTTCCGCGCAAACCGGGGGAGCACCTATCCGCAAACGGAGACCGGCGCCAAAACCGCGTAGAAAATCCGCGGTATCGGAATCTCCACCCCCGCTTCGAGCCGCAGAATTGCGCGCGGCTGCGCCATATTCCGCGCAACCGTCTCCACACGCCGTTCAATAAGAGAATGAGTGGTGCCCCACGCTGGACGAAAGCGATAACTACATACAGGCCACAACCCTATGAAATTGCGGCCTGTGCCGGTCGAAGGTCGCCGGAAACACGACGGCGCGCACTCCCCTTCTACGATATGGGTGGCATCGTATGGTGCCTTTTGCGAGTGCGATGTTGCTGCCCCGGACCACGGCATTTCTGCCAGATCGAACCAGCCAGCGGGATCGCCGAAAGCCCAATCGAACCGATTGTTCCGTATTTGTTCGAAAACTGCAATAACCGATAGCACACACAATTTCTGCTGTTAGCAACGGTCACCAATCACAGGCACGATAGAGCTCCGATCAGAAATGGGCGCATTTCGGGTCGCCTCGGTTGCCAAATCCATAAGCGAACCAATTGCATTGGATTATCGGCTCCTAGCCTCCATAATCTTTTTGGGGATTAGCGGAGGGGCGCTTTTTTGAGTTGGGATATAGAAACTGTTGTTGCAGGCAAGATCGGCTTCGCTACTCATCAGAATGCCATCCCTATCATTCGCGAGCTTAGTATCTCTGCACCTTCGGATGCGGGGCGAAACAACCTGGCGCTGTCGCTGACGGCAGATCCACCGTTCATTCAAACCAAGACCTGGCGCATCGACACGATGATGCCCGGTGATACTTTGCGGATCACGGATCGTGATGTCGCGCTGAATGCGACGTTGTTGCATGAGCTGACCGAAAGCGTTGTTGGATCACTCTCGCTCAGGCTAAACGACAGCACCGGCGCTATCCTCGCAGAATTCCTGCATCCAGTGGAACTGCTTGCCCACAATCAATGGGGCGGCGTGAGTTCCATGGCCGAGTTGTTGCCGGCTTTCGTGATGCCGAACGATCCTGCGGTCGACCGCGTACTCAAGGGGGCCTCGGACGTTCTACGCCGGGCGGGCAAGCCTGATGCCATTGACGGTTATCAATCCGGCAAGCGCGAGCGTGTATGGGAGCTGGCATCGGCGATCTGGTCGGCGGTGGCCGGCATGCGCATCTCTTACGCCCTCCCGCCGGCGAGCTTTGAGCAGACCGGGCAGAAGATCCGTACTCCCTCCCAGATCTTAGATGGCCGGTTGGCGACTTGCCTCGACACGGCATTGCTGTTCGCCGCCGCTTTGGAGCAAGCGAGCCTCAACCCGCTTCTAATATTAAACGAGGGGCATGCCTTTGTCGGCCTCTGGTTGCAGCCGATTGAGTTTGCGGCATTGGTCACGGATGAAGCCGCCGCGTTGCGCCGTCGTCTCGATCTCGATGATCTGGTCGTGTTCGAGACAACGCTTGCAACCCAGAACGCACCCGCGAGCTTCAGTCAGGCCATGGCAGCCGCCCGCCGGCAGATCGCCGAAGATGCGGATTCGAACTTCGAGATGGCGATCGACGTCCGTCGCGCACGCATGCAGAGGATTCGGCCACTCGGCGTCGCTGCGGCGAGCCGGCCCTCCGAGCCTGACGCGCCGCAGGTTGTCGAAGGACTGGAGGCGGCACCTGCGCTGCCCGGGTTCGATGTCGAGGTGATCGAAGCGGCGCCGACCGCCGCCAATCGTATCCTGCAGTGGCAGCGTAAGCTGCTCAACCTGACGACCAGCAACAACTTGCTGAGCCTGCGCGATGGCAAAAGCGTGATAAAGCTGCTCTGCCTCGATCCGGGTAAGCTGGAGGACCTACTCGCCGACGGGCGGAAGGTTCGGATCGTGCCAATGCCCGATCTTGAGGTCGGCGGCCGTGACGAGAAACTTTACGAACAACAGACGCAGACAAGCCTGCGCGCTGAAGTCGCCGAGCAGGCGATGACACGCGGCGAGGTCTTGTCGTTGCTTCCTAAGGACAAACTCGATTCCGCGCTAGTCGAGCTCTACCGCAAGGCTCGATGCGATCTGGAGGAAGGCGGGGCCAACACCCTCTATCTCGCGCTCGGCTTTCTCAAGTGGAAGAAATCGGTGTCGGAGGAGAAAGTTTATCGCGCACCGTTGATCCTTCTGCCCGTCCGTTTGGAGCGCAAAAGTGCGCTTTCCGGCGTGACCATGATCGCGCATGAGGACGAGCCGCGCTTCAACCTTACTCTGCTGGAGCTACTGCGCCAGGATTTCGAGCTGACCATTCCCGGTTTGGATGGGGAGTTGCCGAAGGATCAAAGCGGTATCGACGTCGCCAGCATCTGGCGATTGGTACGCACGGTCGTGCGCGACATCGCCGGCTTCGAGGTGGTTCCCGAGGTCGCTCTCGGCACCTTCTCCTTCGCCAAATATCTCATGTGGAAGGACTTAGTCGATCGCGCGGACCGCCTGAAGGAAAGCCCGTTAGTACGCCACCTGATCGATCGCGATGGTTCGGTGCAGGTCGACAAGGGCAGCTTCCCGCGGCCCGAGGAGATGGATGCGAAAGTTAATCCCGCGAGCCTGTTCACCCCACTGCCGGCGGACAGTTCGCAGTTGGTCGCGGTCGTCGCCTCAGCCGAAGGACGTGACTTCGTGCTCGACGGGCCGCCAGGCACCGGTAAGTCGCAGACCATCGCCAACATAATCGCGCACAATCTGGCGCTCGGCCGGCGGGTGCTGTTCGTCGCCGAAAAGCGAGCGGCACTCGAGGTCGTGCAGCGTCGCCTCGCGGAAAAAGGGCTCGCTCCCTTCTGCCTGGAACTTCATTCGGCCAAGGCGACCAAGGCGGCCGTCCTCAAGCAGCTCGATAGCGCCTGGACGACACGTGACGCCCTCACGCAGGAGGAATGGGAGCGCGAAGCGGCTGAGAGCCGGCGGCTTCGCGACGAGCTCAACGAGGTGGTGGCGCTGCTACACCGCTGCGAACCGAACGGCTGGACCATCCATCGCGCGATTGGCCGCACCGTTCGCGATGCAGGCAAGGCAACCCCAAAATTTGCCTTTCCTGTCTCGGTTCATCATTCCGGCGAGGAGATGGCGCGTTTCCGGGACATTGCGCGGCGGCTCGGCATTGCCCGCAAGGTGGTGGCCGATCTTCCAGTCGAGCTTGATGGCGTAGCCAGCACCGACTGGTCCAACGGTTGGCAGGAAGAGATCGTCATCTGTGCCAGCGAAGTGCCTGGCGCAATCGACGCGGCGGTAGCAGCGCGCGACGGCCTTGCGGTCGTCGCCCGCCTTCCACTGTCCGGCGAAGACCGGGCGCAACTTGGCTCGCTGCTCGGTTTCGCAGATCTGTGTCTTTCGATGCACGGGCACGACCTCCGCTTTGCCTTCGAACCCAACATGGCCGCTCATGTCGCAGCGGCACGGGCGGCGCTGGCACTGATCGCGCGTTATCGGATGGAAGAACAGGCACTGAGCGCGCCTTATGCAACTGAGGCAGCGCGGCGCATTGATATAGAAGGAGCCAAGGCCGCCTGGATAGCCGCTTCGGGAAAATTCTGGTTCTTCGCCACACTGGCTAAGCGGAAGGTGGCTCGTACTCTGGCGCAAGCGGGCGGCGCATCCGGCCTGGTAGAACCCGAGGCCGATCTGCCGCGGCTGGCCGCAATGCGTGATCTGCTGGTGCAGATCGATGCGCTCACCCCGCAGGCTTCACCCATTCCAGGTTGGGCAGGACCGGCGAGTGATGGCGATGGGATCGAGCAGGCGATCAAGCAGGCCGAGCGTTTGCGCGCCGCGATTGCGGGCGAGGCGAACGACCCCGAGACCTTGGTCGCGCTGCGAAATGCCACCGCGGCTTTGGTGGTGGATGCCAACGAGATGCTGGCGACCGACGGACCGGTCGCGGGCGCTGTGGGGAAGCTCCGCCGTGCCCTCGAGACGCTCGACTCTGTCACAGGTCGTTTCGATGCCCTCTCCGGCGGGACGTCCAGCCCGGACTTTGAGGATTTGCGGATGCGCGCGATTGCTGTCGTTGCCCATGCCCGCCGGCTCAAGGACTGGACCGACTGGCGCCGCGTTCGCGATGAGGCCATGCAGGTGCACCTGTCGCCGCTTGTCGAAGGACTCGAACGCGACGCGATCGCTCCCGATATTTCGGTCGACACATTCGAAACCGCCTACGCCCGTTGGTTCGCCTTCACCCGCATCGATCAAGAGCCTCTGCTCACTCATTTCATTGCTGGAGAGCAGGAAGATCGCATCGCGCGTTTCCGCGAACTCGACGATCGGATGGGCCAACTCTCTTCGCGGTATATCCGCGCCAAGCTGTGCGGCCTGATCCCTGACAAGAACGATGTCAGCAAGAAGGATGGCTATGGGACGCTGAAGCACCAGCTTCAACTGCAGCGCCCGAGCATGCCTGTCCGCAAGCTTGCCGCCGAGATGGGCGACGCCTTCACCCGCCTCGCGCCTTGCATGCTGATGAGTCCGCTATCAATCGCGCAATATCTGCCGCCTGATCAGTCGCTGTTCGACCTCATCATCTTCGATGAGGCCTCGCAGATCACGCCGTGGGACGCAATCGGAGCAATGGCACGAGGCAAGCAGATCGTCATTGCCGGTGATCCTCGCCAAATGCCCCCGAGCAACGATTTCGCGCGCGGGTCCGGCACGACCACGGTCGATGATGACACAGTGCCCGATATGGAAAGCATCCTCGACGAGTGCCTTGCCGCCGGCGTGCCGCAGCACAGCCTAGACTGGCATTATCGCAGCCGCCACGAGAGCCTGATCGCCTTCTCCAACGCACGCTATTACGACAGCAAGCTCGTTACCTTCCCGTCGCCCGAAACCCGGCCCAGCGCGGTGACCTGGCAGCGCGTCTCGGGCGTTTACACCGCCGGCGCGCGCACCAATCCGATCGAGGCGCAGGCGATCGTCGACGAGGCGGTGCGCCGGCTGCGTGATCCAAGCTTCATCGACGAGAAAGGCGAACCCCTGACGCTCGGCATCATAACGATGAACGCCGAGCAGATGAAGCTGGTCGAGGACCTGCTCGACAAAGCCCAGCGCGCCCATCCCGAGATCGTGCCGCACTTCGACCAAGAGAATCGGACGGAGCCGGTCTGCATCCGCAACCTTGAGACGGTGCAGGGCGACGAACGCGACATCATCCTGCTTGGCATCAATTTCGGACCGACCGAGCCGTGCGGTAAGACGATGTCGATGGCGTTCGGCAAGCTGAATGCGAGTGGTGGATGGCGCCGGCTCAACGTCGCAGCGACGCGCGCGCGACGCGAGATGAAGGTGTTTACCTCGTTCGACCCCGGAATGATCGACTTGACTCGCACTGCGGCTGACGGCGTGCGCGACCTCAAGGCCTTTATCGAATTCGCTGATCGCGGTCCACGTGCGCTCGCCGAGGTGAACAAAGGTTCCATGGGCGGCCCGGATTCGCCGTTCGAGGAGGCGGTAGCGATGGCTTTGCGCAAGCGGGACTGGATGATCGTGCCGCAGGTCGGCGTATCGAAGTTCCGCATCGACCTCGGCGTCGTCCATCCCGACCGGCCAGGCGATTATCTGGCCGGCATCGAATGCGACGGGGCTGCCTATCACAGCGCTGCTACCGCGCGCGACCGCGACAAGGTGCGTGCCGCGATCCTCGAAGGGCTCGGTTGGACGTTGCTTCGCATCTGGTCCACCGACTGGTGGATCGACAAGGAACGTGCGGCCGATCAACTGCACACACAGCTCGAGGCATTATTGACGGCGGATCGTGCGACTGTGGCGGAACGCGCCGCGGCAGTAGCGACGGTGGCAGCCGCTTCGCCGCAGCCGGAAACTGGTCTGGTCACCGTGCCGACCATAGAGGAACGGCCGCATGCGGTATCGGAGCCTGCCATCGCCGCGCCCGACATCCTGCACGACAAATCTGCGTTGCCCGAGGGCGTTTACGCGCGCTTGGTCGAGCACGTTGCCACAGTGCAATCTAACAGGGACGGCCTCTATCGCGCCACCGACTTCGCGGCGCTGGCGTCGATGATCGATCCGGAACGGTTCTATGATTTCTCCTACGACGCCGTGCTGGTTTTGTTGGTAGACCATGTGCTGGCGTCCGAGGCGCCGATCGCCGAGACGCTGCTGGTCCAGCGGATCGCGCGGGCGCATGGCTTCCAACGCGCCGGGCGGATCATTCGCGATCGCGTGATGGCGATTGTCGAGCGGCGGAATGTGGTCGAACTGGAGGCGGGCGGTGGACGGTTTGTCTGGATTGATGCCGCTTCTCAGGCCGGCTGGGATTGCGCGCGGCTGCCTGCAGGAATCGACGATATTCGCCAGATCGAAGATATTGCGCTCGCTGAATTACGAGCAGCGAAAATCGGAAGGGACGCCGTCGAAGTGGCGCGCGACTTCGGCGTGCGGCGTCTATCGACAACTGCCAGAGCTCGGATTGAAGCTGCTTAAACGGGCGTCGGGGACTGCTGACGAGGAAGGCTTAAAGCTGGAGAACTGATGCTTTACCCAGTGGAAGCAACCCTATCCTCCGCTAACGAGATAATGTTAACGTCTTTACCTAGGGTCGCCCGCGCAATGTCCACGAGATGTTGGTGGTGTGTGAAAAACAGGATCTGAGTCTTCTGACCCAGCCCAGCCAGTACTCTGAATCCTGCGGCGGCGCGGGCATCGTCGAAATTTATCAGCAGGTCATCGGCGACGAAGGGAAGCGCATGCGCGCGGCCGAGATATTCATCAACCGAAGCGAGACGCAGGGCCAGATAGAGCTGATCGGCCGTACCGTCGCTCATCCCGCTGATGCTCACGGAGGAGTCATCGGGACGGATGCCCGCAAGTCGGGCATGATCCTCATCATCGTATTCGACGCGCAGGTCGGTAAACGATCCCAACGTGAGGGTGCCAAACATTCTTCCGGCACGCTTTAGGAGCGGAGCCTGCTTCTCGCGGCGGTACCGGTCGATGGCCCACTGAAGAAGCGTGGCGGCGGTACGCACACGGATATACTGCTCGGCGGCACCGCGCATGGAAGCAAGTGCTTCCTGCCGGGCGGCAGCCGCCTGCGCCGCGCGACCATCGCCCCCAATGGCCTCGAAAGTTTGCCGGGCCTGTGCGCGCTGCTCGGTTGCCGGGGTGAGACGGTCGCGTAAATCCTTCAGCTCATTTTGCAGAGATTCCTCACGCGCCGCGATCTGGTCGAGATCGACTTCCTCGCATTCCGTGCGCAGCTCTGTCATGGGAAGTCCATCGCCTTCCGCGTTGAGCGTTTCTTCAAGGGAAGTTTTTTCCACGTCGAGTTCATGCCGGCGCCGCGACACACGCATGACTTCCCTTAATTGGTCAGGGTTATCAACGCCCGCCAGATCCTGAAGCTTATCGATGACCCGCTGCGCTGATGTGCGGGCCTGTTTGCATTCTCCAATTCTCTTTTCAAGCGCCGCAATCGCTTTGTCCTTTTCTTCTTGCAGACCTTTGATGCGTTTCGCGTCTTCAAGACGCGTCTCCAATTGGAGAACGGCGTCTTCGGGTTCCTGCTTCGCAAGATCGGACGCGACCGCGTTGACCAGCGTCGTCACGAACGCGGAAAATCCCTCGATGTCGCGCTCGAGCTTGGCGATCCGCTCGCGCTTTAGTTGATCGATGTCATGCGATAGGCCGCGCATTTCATCGATCACGTCAAGATGATCGGCAACCGTCTCGGCCGCTGCGTCATCGGCGAACGCAAGAGATTTCAGCGCCACAGACCACTGGCCCAGCCATTCGGTCCAGGCGTCTTGTGCCTTTTGGACCCGCGTTTGCTTGCGGGTCTCGTCGGCCCGAAGCCTGCGGATTTGCTCCTCGGCGGCCTTTCTGTTTTCGGCTAGCTTTTCATGCCGCTGCTGGACACCCGTCGCTGCTTCAAGGACCACTTTCAGGCCCTGACCGTCGAGCACCTTCGTATCCTCGCCTAGCGAAGCAAGCTCGGCAATGAGCGACGCACGCGCTTCCGCTTCCTCGTCTTGAAGAGCGGCAATCCGCCCCGTCGCTGCGTTGCGCTTTTCAACAAGGTCAAGAATGGCTGTTCTGGCATCAAGCCAGGTCAGCATGAATTCGGGAGCAAGCAACTTGAAGGGGGCTTCTGCCCACAAGCCTTGCCACTGCGCTTCAAGACCGAGGCGCTTTTGCTCAAGCGCGCTTTCTTCGGCACGCAGCGCTGTAAGCGATTCCTCCGCCCCGACGATCTGGCGGGCAATAACGGCGATCTGGCCGGCGGCCTCCGCCTTGTCGAACCGCCGGTCCGCCAGCGTGTCGGCAGTCTTGACCTTTCGTTCGAAGGCTGTCGGCAAGTCCGGAGCGTCACCATTAAAGGTCAGTATGTCCTGTTCAGGTACTCCGGCCCCGTCGATATAGCGTCTGCGAACAAGCGACCAGCCTGTATCGCGTTCCTTGCGCGCATGTTCGAGATCGTCCGGTACGACGACATCTTCGTCATGTGCCAGTTGTTCAAAGGCTTTGCGACGCTGTCCGAGTTCCTTTTCGGCGTTCCCGATACGGTCACGACAGGACTTGATCTCCTGTTCAGTGTCGCGGAGGGCATCCCGGTGGGTCTGGATCACGGTGCGGGGTGGGACTGGCATCGTTGCCAGTTCTTCCTCGCTGGAAGCCTGCGGACGAAGAGGCTTTAGCTGCTTACTGACGGCGGCACTGGCATCTGCAACTTCCTTTTCCGCCGCCTTGATGCGGATAGCAACATCGGCAGCGCTGCGTACCGCGCTGATTGCAGCCGCCAAGATGGATATATCGAGCGGCGTTTCCGTCTGGTCCAGTTCATCCTGAAGCTCGCCTACGCTGTCTTTGGCGTCCTCAAAAGCGGTTTGCGCATTTTTCGCCGCTTCGCTCAGTTCACCCCGCCTGGTGAGTAATGTCCGGACGGCGCTGACTTTGGCACGTTGCGGAATGCGCGCGATGATCGCAGCGGAGTCGTCAGTCTCCCAACCGAGATCTTCCGCAAGGCGGGCAAGGTTCTCCTCCTTGGCGGTCAGTTCCGCGCGGCGTTTCGGGAGATCAGCCTTCTCCTTTTGTATCTCGATCCGCTGTTTATGAAGTTCCGCGATATCATCGGAGCGCATGAGAAGGACTTCATCGCATTGCAGGTTTGCGTACTCGGATTTTGCCTGCGAAAGCTGGCCATCCAACTCGTCAATCTTGGACTGAGCGTCGGACTGTTCCTGGATCGCGGTCGTCAATTGCGCTTCCGCATCCTCGGGAAGCGCGGCGACATCGCCAAGGCCGGCGATCTCAGTTTCCGCGTCGGTCAGTCTACGCACCTGCCGGTATACGCGGCGGATGCGGCTGAGTTTTCGCTGCTCGGCCGACTTCTCTTCGATCTGGTTTTCGAGCTTTTCGTAAACTTCCTGCGCAGCATCGAACGCGCGCTTGATTTCCTGCCATTTACCGGCCGTGACGGTATGCTCGCGCTGCGCCCTGTCGGCTTCTTCAAGGGCATCAAGCGCCATGTAGTATTTCCGGCGGCCGGACTTCCTCGGTGCCCACAACTCGTCGGCTTCCTTGACAAGGGACGCCATGCGGTCCCGCAGACCCGATAGGCCGGCGCCTGCCGAGAACAGCGTCTGTCCCACCTCGTCCTTGGCTTCAAGAATTTCGCGACCGCCTTGGGCGAGCCGTTCGTGATTCAGGCTGAACATGCGCGTTAGGAAAGTCCGGTCGGCACCGCCGAGAAAGGGCGCCAGAGCGCCGTCGCCGGCGGGAAGCGCATTGTCATCCGCTGCCAGCAGCGTATCCCTGTTGCCCTTGCGGCGGCGGACCTCAAGGGTCTTGCCTTCGTGTTCCAGCGCACCGCCGGCTCGCATGACGCTGTAGTCATGAACGAAATTGTACGGCGAGTTGTGAGGAATTCCGAACAACAGGTCTTCGATGGCGGCAAGCGAGGTGGATTTACCGGCCTCATTCGGCCCGAATATGACGTGCAGGTCGGACTTCGCTTTGGGAAACGGCAGGGAGACGTTCGTGAAGCGTCCGTACCGGAGAAGATCAAGCCTGTTAATCCGCATGTTCTACTGTCCCGGCGCCGTGAGACGTGCGCTCAGATAATCCTGCACATGGTCGATTACATAGGCGTAGTCGCCGTCGATGGCGGCCTTGAGCGCAGCATCTTCCACGCCTGTGCGCAGGTCGGTGGGTAGCCTCCGGGAAAGCTCACCTATATCGGATGCGAGCTGCTGCAACAGGCCTTCGTCTTTACCGGCGTCAGCGAGCATGTTGCGCAGATCGCCAAGAGCATCCTGATGATCGGCAGACACCGACGGAGCGCGCCGGGGCTGCGTTGAGACGATAAGCCGTTCGATCCACGCGGCATCATCGCCGATACCGAGCGCCGCCGCTTGTGCTTCGGCCATGAGATTTTCGGCGGACGCCAGCAACTCACCGTGAATATTGCTCGTTCCGGTAAGCTCGATGCGGCAGGCAAGCAACCGGCCGTCCGCCTCCGCAGAAACGGCCTGTTCAATAGACTGGCGTATGCGGTCGGATACTTCGGCAGGGCCGCCGCAATCATCGACAGGCACGGAAAGCCGAGACCAGCGCACAACATCGCAATGAAGCGTCGTGAAGTCCGTGATCTCCCCGTCTTCGACCGCCACAAGATGCGCGCCCTTGGGGCCGGTTTCCCGGATATGGCGACCCTGAAGGTTGCCGGGAAACACGACATGTGGATTTTCATGGAGGACATGCCCGTTATGGACGTGGCCGAGCGCCCAATAGTCATATCCCTTGGCCTTGAGGTCATCGAGGCTGCAAGGGGCATAATTCTCGTGGCCCGCCATGCCGCCCAGCGCCGTATGCAGCACGCCGATATTGTACATGCCAGACACAGGATCGGGATAGCCGGGCACAAGGTTGTCTGTGACATCGCGCTGCCTGAAGCTCTGGCCGTGCAGCGCTACCTTCAATTCGTCGAGGACAAAGCTGTCGGGTTTACGCGCGGAGAATACGCTCACGTTATCAGGAAGGGTCAGGCGTTTCGTGATCTGACTTTCGGCGTCGTGATTGCCGTGAAGGACGAAAGCTTGGATGCCAGCCTTGGCGAGCCTGCCCATTTGGAGGGAAACGAAGAGACCGGTATGGAAGTCGCGCCAGTCACCGTCATAGAGGTCGCCGGCAATGACGATAAAGGCGACCTGCTCGTCAATCGCCTGTCCGATAAGATTGTCAAAGGCCTCGCGGGTCGCGGATCGGATGCGCTCAGCGGCCGGTCCTTCATGCCGCGTAAGACCTATTAGCGGGCTGTCGATATGAACGTCCGCAGTATGGATAAAGCGGAAAGATGTCATTCCTCGCCCCGTATTAGTGGTGTCGGCGTCGCGCTCCGTGACCCTACCTGTCTCAGAGGCTGCCCTCCCGACCATGGAAGGGCTAGATAGTTAATTAGCTGCGAACTTTAGTATGACGGCAATTGCCTTATCCAGAGAAGCAATCTTGGTTCCTGCGCCTAGAACAGACTCCAACGTGCGAGATAGGATTGCGGGATTCTTCTTCAAGCGATCATATTTCCATCCACATGCCGCGCAGACCGCTTTTACATCATCATACCACTTGGGATAATCGCGATTTAGCGCCGCTTGAATATCCTCTTTCCAGACAATCGCATCAGCAACCATTATGTCTTCTGTCGGCCAGGACCACTTAACTGTGTCCTTCCTCAACAGCTTTGCCAGCTTGCTATTCTGCTCTTTGGTATTTTTTTCATCATTCCCACCACAATCAGTGTCTCCATCAAACATGGCGAATAACGGTGTGCGAAAGCCGCGAGCCAACCCAATCATATTGATAAAACCGCCTTTGCCATTTGCACCTACGATGTGACCACCGCAGCGAACGAAGTCCTGCCACATGCCGCCATGTTGCAAAGCCGCTGTTAGAATTGCTCTGTCTTCCAGGCCTTCAACCAGCACTAGCTTGCCGCAGAAGAATGCTTCGTTTAGCTCCGGCTGAATGAAGGGCTCCAAACTCGCTAGTGCGGCAGCCTCTCCGATGGGCTTATCTCCAAATGCATCGGCAAT
>JAFKEW010000037.1 GCA_017308375.1 Alphaproteobacteria bacterium | reverse complement strand
GCGCCCAGCGGCACCCACAGCAATTGATACCAGTAGAAGAAGGGAATCCCGGCCAGCGCCGGTTCGGTGCGGTTATAAAACCCCGCATCGATCAGCACGATAAACGGCACCAGCAGCAGAAGCCGGACCAGCCAGCGCCAATGCCCCCCTTTGCCGCCCGCCATCGCCTCCCCCCACCGCTTTTCAGATGTCTAGAATATTTTCAGGCGTGGTTGAATCCCGAAAATGCACTGGCCCCTTTATTTGCTGCGGCCGGGCAGGACGGTGAAGCCCGCCTTGCGGAACATGGCCGCGGCCGCGTCCGACTCCAGAAAGGTGAGGAAGCTGCGTGCTTCCGGCTTCGCGCCCTTGGTCAGCGCCACGGGATAGATGATCGGGGCGTGTGTATCGCCCGGAAACACGCCGGCCACGCGCACGCGCGGTTCGGCCTTCGCATCGGTTTCATAGACGATGCCAAGCGCGGTCTCGCCACGGGCGACGTAAGCAAGCGCCGCGCGCACATTTTCCGCCGGGGCCAGATGGTCTTTCACACTGTCCCACACCTGCAGATGAATCAACGCTTCCCTGCCATAGCGCCCGGCCGGCACCGAATCCGGTTCGGCGATGGCAAGCCGGCCGCCCTGAAGGGCGGCGGCCAGCGGGAAATGCGCCCTGATCGCCATGGTGGTGGTGGAGGCTGCGGGCGCGATCAGCACCAGCCGGTTTGACAGCAGGTTGCGCCGGGTCCTGCGATCGATCAGCGCCTTGCGGTCGAGGTAGTCCATCCATGCGGTGTCGGCGGAAATGAACATGTCCGCCCCGCCGGAGGCCGCGATCTGCCGCGCCAGGGCCGAGGATGCGGCGAAAGAGAAGACGGGTGCCGCATGCCATTCGGCCTGGAACGCATCGCCCACGTTTTGCAGCACATCGCCAAGCGATGCGGCGGCGAACACCAGTACCGGCTTTTCGCTGGAAGCGGCCTGGGCCGCGGGCACGAATGTCATGGCCAGCAGCACCGGCATGGCCCAGCGGATTATGAATCTCATCGCCCCTCACACGGTGCATGTTCGCTCAGCCTAATCGGAAGAATCCGGATTGTCTCAGGTGGCATTGGGCGGTGAATGGGGCGGCGAATGTGGTGGGCGGTCGTCATTGCCCGGTTCGTCGCAATGCTCGCGGATTTCCTCAAGCTGGGCTTCGCTGAGGTCTTCACTGCGGATCAGTGCGTCATGCGCCGCGCGAGTAACCCGGATCAGCTCGTCCAGCTTGGCCTGCATGGCCGCGCCATCGCGATTCTGCGTGTTCTGAATCAGAAACACCATCAGGAAGGTGATGATGGTGGTGCCGGTGTTGATGATCAGTTGCCAACTGTCGGAATAGCGGAACACCGGGCCTGACACCGCCCACAACACGATGATGGCGCAGCACAGCGTGAACACCACCGGCCGGCCCGCCAGATGCGCCACCAGATTGGCAAAGTGCGTGAACCCCGTGCCATGCGGAGGATGGCTTTCGGTTGCGCCCGCCTGGCCTGCCGGGGGCAGGTTCATTGCATGCGGCGGCTGCCGAAGACCAGCGCCGCGCCCGCAAGAATGGCCAGCACGCTCGCGATATTTGGGATGGTGACGTAATGCTCTTACTGGGTGGTGACCTTCAGCGGCCCCGCCTCTACCACCGGC
>JAFKEW010000033.1 GCA_017308375.1 Alphaproteobacteria bacterium | reverse complement strand
TCATGGCTTCTCTTGTTCTCGGCGCGGTTGGTTCCGCCGCCGGTCCATCGCTGTTCGGCGCGGGGTTTACCGCCTTCGGCCTCTCCATTTCCGGTGCGCAGATCGGCGGCGCGCTCGGTGCGCTGGCCGGCAGTTTGATCGATTCCGCGCTGATGCCGGGTGCCCATGTCAACCGCACCGGTCCGCGCCTCAGTGACGTGAATATCCAGGCCTCCACCGAAGGTGCGCCCATCCCGCGCGTGTTCGGGCGCATGCGGGTCGCGGGCCAGCTCATCTGGGCGACCAAATTCCGCGAAACCGAAACCACCACGGAAACGGGCGGCGGCAAAGGTTTCGGCGGCGGCGTCAGTGTCAGCGAGACCGATTACACCTATTCCATCTCGTTCGCGGTCGGCCTGTGCGAAGGGGTGACGAGCCATCTCGGCCGCGTCTGGGCCGACGGCAATCTGATCGACCTGTCGCAATTCAGCACGCGCTTTTATCGCGGCGACGAAAGCCAATTGCCCGATCCGCTGATCGAGACGGTGGAGGGCGCGGGCAACACACCCGCCTATCGCGGCCTCTCTTATGTGGTGTTCGAGGATCTGCCGCTCGCCGGTTTCGGCAACCGCATTCCGCAGCTGCAGTTCGAGGTTTTTCGTGCCCTGTCGGCGGATCGCGCCGGTGCATTGGAAAATCGCATGACCGCGGCCTGTCTCATTCCCGGCGCGGGTGAGTTTGTCTATGCGGAGGATATTGTCGCGGCCGACGATGGCGCGGGCACCACGCTGGTACAGAACGCGCACAATGCCGCCGGTGTTGCCGATCTGACCGCCTCGCTCGATCAGCTTCAGGCGCTGGCCCCCAATCTTTCCGCGGTGTCACTCGTCACCGGCTGGTTCGGTAGCGATTTGCGTGCGGACCATTGCACGGTCAAACCCGGCGTCGAAACCGATACCAAGAACACCTATCCGCAAGACTGGTCGGTCAATGGCGTGGTGCGCGCCGATGCCCATCTGGTCAGCAGGGTTGACGGCAAACCTGCTTATGGCGGCACGCCGTCGGACGAAAGCGTGGTGCAGGCGATTGCGGCGCTGAAGGCGCGCGGGCTTCAGGTAATGTTCGCGCCGTTCCTGTTCATGGATATTCCATCCGGCAACGCGCTGCCCGATCCTTATACCGGCGGCGGCACACAAGCCGCATATCCCTGGCGCGGGCGCATCACCTGCGATCCCGCGCCCGGTGTTGCCGGTTCGCCCGATAGAACCGCCGCCGCCACGGCGCAGATCGATGCCTTCTTCGGCGGCGCCACGCCGTCAGGTTTCGCCGTCAACGGAACATCGGTGTCGTGGGCCGGCGGTGGTGACTGGGGTTATCGCCGCATGGTGCTGCACTATGCCCATCTTTGTGCTGCGTCCGGTGGGGTGGACTGGTTTCTGATCGGCTCCGAACTCCGCGGGCTGACACGAACGCGCGATGGCGCGGCGAGCTACCCGGCTGTCGCGCAATTGCGCGTGCTGGCCGCCGATGTGCGCACCATTCTGGGGCCTGCCACAAAAATCGGTTATGCTGCCGACTGGTCGGAATACAATGCGCACCAGACGGGCGATGCACCGGGCGCGCTGCTGTTCCATCTCGATCCGCTGTGGGCCGATACGAATATCGATTTCGTCGGTATCGACAATTATCTGCCGCTGGCCGATTGGCGCGATGGTACGGCCCAGGCCGATTACGATGCGTTGAACGGTCCCGTCACGCCGCATGACGCGGCCTATCTCGCCGCCAATATCGAAGGCGGTGAGTATTACGATTGGTTCTATGCCGATACTGCCGCCCGCAATGCGCAATTGCGCACGGCCGTAAGCGATGGTTTGGGCAAGCCATGGGTCTGGCGAGCGAAGGATCTGCGCGGCTGGTGGGAAAACGCCCATTACAATCGTGCCGATGGGATGGAGGCCGCAACACGAACCGCCTGGGAACCGCAATCGAAACCGATCCTGTTCTGCGAACTGGGCTGTCCCGCGGTCGATCGTGGCGCCAATCAGCCGAATGTTTTCGTCGATGCCAAATCGGCGGAAAGCGCGCTGCCCTATTTCTCTCATGGCACGCGCGATGATCTGATTCAGCGCCGTGTGCTGGAAGCACAGCTCAATCACTGGGCCTCTCCCGTGCACAATCCGGTGTCCGCCGTCTATGGCGCACCGATGGTGGAGGCGGATCACGCCTTTCTGTGGTGCTGGGATGCGCGGCCGTTTCCGTTCTTTCCGGCGCGGGCCGATGTCTGGGGCGATGCGCCCAATTACCGTTTGGGCCATTGGCTGAACGGGCGATTGGGTGCTGTGTCACTTGCCGATCTGGTCGCGGCGTTGTGTGAGGATGCCGGTTTCACCGCTTATGACGTTTCGGGGCTTGATGGCCTCGTCACCGGTTATGCCGTCACCGATACGATGAGCCCGCGTGACGCCATCGCCCCGCTTGCGCTCGCTTATGGTTTCGATGGCATCGAAAGCGAAGGCCAAATCAAATTCGTCATGCGTGGCCGCCAAACCGCCGATGCTGTCAGCGAAGCGGATCTGGTTCTGCCCTCATCGGGCGCGGCCGAATTCGGCTATGCACTCACCCGCGCGCAGGAAACCGATCTGCCGAACACGGCGCGCATCGCCTATAGCGATGCCGATGCGGATTACCGGCAGGCGGTTGCGGAATCCCGCCGTCTGGTCACGCATTCCGATCGCGTTGCGGTCTCGCATCTGCCCCTGGTGCTGGATCAGGGGCAGGCCATCGCCATTGCCGCCCGCCAGTTGCAGGAGGCGTGGGCGATGCGCGAAACCGCGCGGCTGTCGCTGCCGCCGTCGCATCTGGCGCTCGATCCCGGCGATGACATCGTGCTGCGGGCGGGTGGGCGCGATACGCGCCTGCGCATTACCGCGATTGAGGATGGCGCTGCCCGCGCAATCGAAGCGGCGGCCACCGATCCTTCGCTTTATGAGATTCAGCTGGGGCCGCAGCGGCTTGCGGTCGGCGCATCCGCACCGGCTTTCACCGGCCGCGCTTTGCTGGTCTTTGCCGATCTGCCCTTGCTGCGCGGGGATGAGGTGCCGTGGGCGCCTTATGTGGGGGCTTTCGCCAGTCCCTGGCCCGGTGCCGTCGCGGTGCTGAAAAGTGCGGGCGAATCCGGTTTCACGCTCGATACGCGGCTCACCCGTGCGGCGGTGATCGGCGAAACCATTGCGGATTTTCCGGCCGCCCCGCCCTGGCTGTGGGACGATGCGCGCACACTTCATTTGCATCTCTTCAACGGCACGCTGTCGTCGAAGGACGATCTCGCTGTTCTCGGCGGTGAAAATGTGCTGGCGATTGAGAATGAAGCGGGGACGTGGGAGGTGCTGCAATTCGGCCGCGCTGTGTTGACCGGCCCGGATACATGGGCGCTCAGCCATCTGTTGCGCGGGCAGGCGGGAACGGAAAACGCCATGCGCGCACCGCTTGCCGCCGGCGCGCGTGTGGTGCTGATCGACGGCGCCCTGAAACAGCTTTCGCTGCGGCAGGCCGATGCCCGGCTTCCCTTCCACTATCTTTGGGGCCCGCAGGACAAACCGATTTCCGATCCGGCGTTTCAGGGTGCGGAGAAAACTTTCGCGGCTGTGGGCCTTCGTCCTTACGCGCCATGCCATGTGCGCGCGCGTTGGGCCGGCGGCGACCTCGAATTGTCCTGGCTGCGCCGTGACCGCGCCCCGGCCAGCGATGATTGGGGCCCGGAAGACATCCCGCTCAGCGAGGTGGGGGAGCGTTATGCGCTTGAGATTCTGGGCGCGGATGGTGCGGTGCTGCGCGTGGTCGAAAATCTCACCGCATCGTCCTTCACCTATCCGGCGGCGGACATCGCGAACGATTTTCCCGGCGGTCTGCCGCAACCCTTTCGCGTCCGTATCTATCAAATATCCGCCGTCACCGGCCGCGGTGCATCAGCCGATGCGGCGCTCGCTCCGGTCTGAACAAGGATTTTTTTCATGAGCAACGAAACACCAAGAACCGGGCTGCCGCTTCTGGCGGCGGCCCAGGCACAGAAGCATGTCACGCATAATGAGGCGCTCTTGGCGCTCGATGCGCTGTCGGGCCTCACCCTTCTCGATCGCGATCTCGCCACCCCGCCATCGGTCCCGGCGGATGGCGATACCTATCTGGTCGCAAGCCCTGCAACGGATGCGTGGGCGGGCAAAGAGGGGTTGATTGCCTATGCCTTCTCCGGCGGCTGGCGTTTTTACGCGCCGTTCGAAGGATTGATTGCGCGTGTCGCCGATGAGAACCGTTTCATCGTGTTCGCCAATGATGTCTGGACCGATTACGCGGCTTACATCCCGCTCGATAATGTCGGGCAACTGGGTGTGAACACCGCGGCCGATAGCACCAACAAATTCGCGGTCAAATCCAATGTGGTGCTGTTTGCCGCGCTGGAGGCGGCCTCCGGCGGCAGCGGCGATGTGCGTTTTGTGATCAACAAGGAAACTTCGGGCGATACCGCATCGCTTCTGTTCCAGGCCGGCTTTTCCGGCCGCGCCGAACTGGGCCTTGCTGGCGATGACAATCTGCATCTGAAGGTCTCGCCCGATGGGGCTGCGTGGATCGAGGCCGCAATCCTCGATCGCACATCCGGGCGCATCACGCTGGTGGGCGATCCGACCGAGGCGCTGCATGCCGCGACCAAGCAATATGTCGATGCCCATGCCGGCAGCGGTGGCGGGGGTGACGGCGGTGGCGCACCAACGACGGCCTCTTATCTCACCGTGTCGAACGATGTGGGCCTGTCCGCGGAACGGGTTCTGACAGCGGGCGATGGCATCACGTTCGCCGATGCCGGGGCAGGTTCAACGCTGACTATTGCGAACGATGATCGCGGCAGCGATGCGCTGACAACGCACCTCGCGGTAACCGACCCGCATCCGCAATATCTCACGGCGGCCGATGGCGATGCGGGTTATCTGAAACAATCGGGCGGCACATTGACCGGCGCGCTAACCCTGGCGGGCGATCCGTCTGCCGCGCTTCACGCCGCGACCAAACATTATGTCGATACACAGGTTCCGGTGCAGACGGCCGCGATTGTGTTTGTGATCGATGGCGCGGGCGAAGCGATCACCACCGGCATCAAGGGGGATGTGATGGTGCCGTTCGCCGCCACCATCGATCATGTCACCCTGCTGGCCGATCAGTCGGGTTCGGCGGTGATCGATATCTGGAAAACCACGCTGGCGGATTATCCGCCGGCATCTGCCGATTCCATTACGGGACCATCCAAACCGTCGCTCTCCGGCGCCGCAAAGATGCAGGATACCACGCTCGGCGGCTGGACCGCCTCCATCACCGCCGGTGATGTGTTGCGCTTCAACGTGGACTCCGCCGCCACCATCACACGTCTCAGCGTGATCCTGTCGGTGACCAAGGCATGAAAACGATTTTTCTCACTGCGGGCACAGACTGGACAGTCCCGCCCGATTTCGATCCGGCCAACAACACCATCGCGGCCATTGGTGCTGGTGGCCACGGTGCCGCCGGATCCACCACGGCGGGTGGCGGGGCCGGCGGTGGTGGCGCCTATGCCGCCATCGCCAATGCCGCTTTGTCGCCCGGCGCTGTCGTTTCGATCCAGATCGGTGCGGGCGGTGGCGGCCCTGGATCGGTGGGTGACACCTGGTTGAAGAACAGCGCAGGCGCGGTCGTTCTTCTGGCGCGTGCCGGAACCAATGGGGCCAACACCGGTGCCGGTGCCGGGTCCGGCGGCGGTGCCGGTGGCGATACCGCCAATTCCATCGGCAGCATCAAATTCGCCGGCGGCAACGGCGGCGGCGCATCGCGTCCGCCCGGTGCTGGTGGTGGCGCGGGCGGCCTAAATGGCGCAGGGGCTGCCGGTGCCACGACGAATGTCGCGGCCAACACCGGCGGCCCCGGCGGCGGTGCCGCCAATGGCGGTGCGGCCGGCACGTTCACCGGCTCGACCAGTGGCAATGCGGGTGGCGCAGGCCGCCTCGGCACCGGTGCTGGTACCGGATCGATAACATCCGGCGTTGCGGGCGGTGACGGCAGCGCGGGTGGCGGCGGCGGTGGCGGTTCGTTTCTCGGCGGGCTCTGCTCTGCCGGTGGTGCGGGCGGTCAGGATCCGCTCTGGACGCAAACCAGCGATGGCGCCATCGCGGGCCCTGCCGGCGGGGGCGGTGGTGGTGCTGCCACCAGCACGGCCACGGTTGGTGGCGCGGGTGGCCGTGGCGGTCTCTATGGCGGCGGCGGCGGTGGCGGCGGCCGTGGCGCCAGTGCAGGCGGTGCCGCGGGAAAAGGCGCACCCGGCATCATCGTCATTTCCTATGAACCGGCCGAAACCGGTCTGCTGCGGCATCCGCGCAGCTTCGCGACCATCGTCGGCTGAAATTTTCTGAACCGTGTCCGGCGGCACCGGACGAAATCACGACCCGCGTGCGCTCGTCGCGTCTCGCGGGTTTTTCTTTTGGAGGCATTCATGAATTCCACAACCGTATCCAAGATCAACTGGACGCAGGCGGTCGCGTTTTTTGCCATGGTGGCAACGCTTTTCGGTATCGATGTACCCGACGACATCAAGCTGCAATTGATCGCGGCAATTCAGGCATTGCAGTCGATCATCACCTGGGTTCTTCACACCTGGTTTCCGGAGGTGAAATGATGCGCCCCCTCATTGCACTTTGCATGCTGGTGTTGTTCACGGCGTCTTGTGCCATCTGGCCCGCGCCGCAATCGCCCGCGCAAGCCGTCTATATGATGAAGGCATCGTTTCTCGTCTCGCTGCGTGTGGCTGACGATTATGCCGCCCTGCCGCGCTGCCCGGCCGCGCCCTTATGTTCGGACGAAAAAGTCCTGTCTGCTGTCCGGGCATCGGCAAGGGCCACACAGTCTGCACTCGACACGGCGGAGGCGGTGGTCACCGGCCCGGCATTCCAATCGGATGACACGCGGGCAAAGGCGCTTGCCGCGGCCCAGGGTGCGCTCGACACCTTTTCTGCCATCACGGCGAAGCTGGAGGAAAAATCATGAGGATTCTGCAATATATCAGCGTGGCGCTGGCCGCGATCGACGTTATCGCCAAGGCGGGTGGCAGTGTCTCCGCCCTGATCGCGAATATCGAAACCACCATCCGCGCCATGCAGGCGGAAAACCGTGACCCGACGGTTTCCGAATGGAAGGCCATGAACGAACAGATCGTGACGGCAATCGATGCGCTGGATTGATACCCGTGCTTTAAAGAGCCCGTGCTTTACAGAGAAGACGCGGCCTGCCTTGATAGGGTTCGCTATTGCCGGAGTATCCGATGAAAGTCAGTGACGCGGTGACCACGCGCAAAACCATGCGTGCGTTCAGGGCCGATCCCGTGCCGGAAGAAACTGTCCGGGAAATTCTACGTCTCGCGGCGCGTGCGCCCTCCGGCGGCAATGTCCAGCCCTGGCGCGTGCATGTCCTTCTGGGCGCGGCGCGCGATGAACTGGTTGCCCGCGTCGCAGCGGCACGCAAGGAATTCCCGATGGGCGAGGCGCCGGAATATCACGTCTACCCGCCGGATTTGACGGAGCCTTATCGTACCCGCCGCTTCCGTGTCGGTGAGATGATGTATGCCACCGTGAATATCCCGCGGGAGGACAAAGCCGCCCGTATCCGCTTCTTTTCCCGCAACTGGCAGTTCTTCGATGCGCCCGTGGGGCTGATCTTCACCATGGACCGCCAGATGCAGCAGGGGCAATGGGCCGATCTCGGCATGTATCTGCAAACGATCATGCTGCTGGCGCGCCAATATGGCTTGCATACCTGTCCGCAAGAAGCCTGGGCCGTCTGGCACCGGGTGATCCGAAGCTATCTCGATGTGCCGGAGAATGAGATGATCTTTTGCGGCATGGGCATCGGCTATGCGGATGAAACAGCACCGGTGAACGGTCTCGTCAGCGAGCGCGCCCCGCTGGAGGAATACGTCACCTTCCATTCTGCCATTGCCGGTACGGTTTAGAGACCAGGCTTCGTAAGCACCGCAACAAAAAGGGCGCCGGCAAGCAGGCTCAGCCAGATGCCGGCGCTCAATAGCGAGGATTGGCCCGCGACACGCTGTTCCAGCCATGATTTGGGCCGCACACCGCGATAGTAGAACACAGCCTGCGCCGCCAGGATGACAGAGGCGATGTTGACGATCAGGAGACCGGTGGCACTGATGCTTTCGCGAATGTGGCCCATACCCAGAACGAGTCCGACAGTGGCTGCCGGTGGCAGCAGGGCGACCGCCACCATCACGCCCACCATTGCCATCGGAACGCCGCTGGTCAGGGCGAGTGCTGCTGCCGCACCGGCGGCGAGCGCGACAACGGCGCTATCCGGGCCGGAATAGATTCGGAGCGATATTTCGTGAGAGATGCTTTCAACGCCTGTCAGCCTCGCGATCAGAAAACCGATGGCGATTGCGACCAGGATTCCGGTCAGTAGCGATTGCCCTCCTCGAACCAGCAGCTTCGTGTTGCCCAATGCGGCACCAAGCGCCAGCGCGATATTGGGGCTTAGCAGGGGTGCGATGACCATCGCGCCGATCACTGCGGCCGTATTGTCTGTGATGAGGCCAACTGCCGCCACGATGGCGGCCAGAGCCGTCATGAGAAGGAATTCGGAGTTGAGTGCGGCAGAGCTTGAGGCGTTGTTATAAAGTTCCTCGCGGGTGTGATTGGTCCGCTCGCGATTGCGCTGTTCGTCCTCTTCGTCCTGCTGGGCTTCCCGGCCCGGCATGGTCGAATCCACGGGCAGAATCGAAATACGCCAATTGTCGGTGGCCCGCAGTGTGCGATGCAGGTCATCCAGCAGGCGCTGGCGTCCCGCCGCGCGGGTTAGAAGGCGTACACAGACGATATTTTCGTCGCCGGTGGGAATGGCGATGTTCTGGATTACGGTCGGGCTGTCGGCGATGGCATTTATGGTATCGAGGTGGCCTGCTTGCGCTGTCACCTCCAGAAGCCGCATCGCCATGGAAAACTCCCCCGAATTCGTCGCTCGATAATCTTACAGCATGCGCTGCTCGCAGAAAAAAGAAGCCCGCGCGATGGTGTTTCGCGCGGGCTCCCGCTTGATAGCGGCTCAGGCTCATCGGGGAGGGGCTTACCGTGAGCCTGACGCTTCAAGAACTGGCCCATCCCCTGAAACGCACGGGAGCGCGGATGAAGCCTTGTTACGCTCATCATCCTATCCATGGCACCTGAACGGGTTCTGGATGCCCTGTTCATCACAGGTTCATTTCCTTTGGTCTAAACGGAGGCCATGCGTACCGGCGTGTTCCTTGTCTTTCTTGCGGTATTCGCCGCAGGGGTCACCCCGCTGCGGGCGCAGGATTATCCGCCCCAGCGTTGGGAACAGCGCGATCATGCGCGTGCGCGTGTGCAGGATGGGGAAATCATGCCGCTGGATCGGCTCTTGCCTTCGATCCGGCGCGACCATCCGGGTACCTTCTACGATGCGCAAGGCCCGTTTCCTGGTGCCAATGGCGATTATCAGTATCGTCTCAAATGGATGACGCCGGATGGCCGTGTGATGTGGCTCGATACCGATGCCAGGACCGGCCGTGTCATTCGTGAGCCGCGCAAGGGCAGCAATTATTTTCAGGAACGCTATGGCCGCGACCGCGGGTCCTACGGCGCGCCGCCACCGGCCACCTATGATCGCGGTGGATATCAGGGCCGTGGCTATGACCGCCGTGGCGGTTATGATCGGGGCGGATATGACCGTGGCGATTACCGGCGCGGCCGGCCGGATGCGCCAGGCGGGCGTGGTAACCGGGGCCGTGGTCACAAGGGCGATTAGGCATATGCGTATTCTTGTGGTGGAAGACGATGCCGATCTTCAGCGCCTGCTGAAAAAGGCGCTGAACGATGCGGGCTATGTCGTGGATACCGCGGCGGATGGGGAGGAGGGGCACTTCCTCGGCGATACGGAACCTTATGATGTGGTGATCCTCGATCTCGGTCTGCCGAAAATCGATGGCGTGCGCGTGCTCGAACGCTGGCGCAAGGATGGCCGCACCATGCCGGTATTGATCCTCACGGCGCGCGATCGCTGGTCGGACAAGGTCGCCGGGTTTGATGCCGGCGCCGACGATTATCTGGCCAAGCCGTTCTATACCGAAGAACTACTGGCCCGTGTTCGCGCCCTGATGCGCCGCGCGGCCGGGCTTGCCACCGCCGAAATCGATGTCGGCCCCTTGCGCATCGATACGCGCGCCAGCCGCGTCACAATCAATGGCAATCCGGTCAAGCTGACTTCGCTGGAATACCGGCTGCTGTCCTACCTTGCCCATCATCGCGGCAAGGTCGTCTCGCGCACCGAACTGGTCGAGCATCTTTACGATCAGGATTTCGACCGCGATTCCAATACGATTGAAGTCTTCGTCGGACGCCTGCGCAAAAAACTCGACGCCAATCTCATTCAGACGGTACGCGGCCTTGGCTACTGCCTCGACGATCCGGGCTCTGCTGACAAGGCTGAGGCCTAGGTTTCATTCTCTCGCTTCCCGGCTGATCGCCGCCGCCGCGGTGTGGACGGTGATCGGCCTCGCCGTGGGCGGGTTGATTCTCTCCGGCCTGTTCCGCAGTTCCGCCGAAGGCAGCTTCGATGCGCAGTTGCGTTTCGATCTCGATGGCATGATCGCCGCGGCGGAGCCGGATGGTTCCGGCATTGTCTCGCTTTACGGGCATTATACCGATCCGCGGTTTGAGCGGATTTATTCCGGCTGGTACTGGCAGATCATGCCGGCGGACGATCCGTCTCTGTCGCAGCGTTCGCGCTCGTTGTGGGACAAGGCGCTTCATCTCGAACAGGCGCGAACGGTCGGAAAACTGGACTGGGGTTATGCCGAGGGGCCGGATGGGCAGCATCTGCGCGTGCTCCGGCGCAGGATTGAGTTTCCCATTCTCGCCACGCCCAATCCGTCTGATACCCGCAGCTATGATTTTCTGGTGGCGGGCGATCTGTCGGAGGTTGAAGCGCAGATCGCGAAATTCAATGGCGTGCTGATCTGGTCGTTTGCCATTCTGGGCCTTGGCCTGATTGGGGCTATTCTGCTTCAGGTCCGCATCGGGCTTCTGCCTTTGCGCAAGGTGAGCGAGGCGCTGGCGCGTATCCGCGGCGGCAAGGCCCGCCGTCTCGAAGGCGATTTTCCGTCAGAGATCGCGCCCCTCGCCAGCGAACTGAACAGCCTGATCGACCATAGTGCAGAGGTTGTGGGCCGCGCCCGCACCCATGTCTCCAATCTCGCGCATTTTCTGAAAACACCACTCAGCGTGTTGACGAGCGAGGCTTCGGCCCATCCCGGTCCGCTTTCCGATCAGGTCACTCGCCAGGTCGAGATCATGCGCCGTCAGGTCGATCATTATCTGGTGCGCGCGCGCACGGCCGGCGCGCTTGACGTGCTCGGCAATCGCACACCGATAGAGGCGCCATTGACCGATCTGGTGCGAGTCCTGCGCCGTATCCATGCCACCCGCGCCGTGGAGATCACGCTCACCTGCGCCCCCGGCCTCGCCTTCATGGGGGAGCGTCAGGATTTTGAGGAGATGGCCGGCAATCTGATCGACAATGCCTGCAAATGGGCGCGGAAACGGATCGCGGTGGCCGCGGTCCGTGACGGTGGGCAGTTGCGGCTGACGGTGGAGGATGACGGGCCCGGCCTCGCCCCCGAAGACCGGGTGCGGGTGATCGAGCGGGGCGAACGGCTGGATGAATCGGTGCCGGGAAGTGGCCTCGGCCTCGCCATTGTGCGCGATATCGCCAAACTTTATGGCGGCGAACTCAGCCTCGGCACGGCCGCCCTTGGCGGTCTCGGTGCCGAACTCCGTTTGCCTGCAGCGGCCCCGGAAACAGGGCGTTAACTCTAAACCCCTACCATCATCGGCAGAAATGCCGCACGCGCGCGGGCATGGAACCCAAGATGCTGACACCGGAAAAGCTCAAGCTGTTACAGGCCTTTCTGGGCAATCTGCCGCCGCCCATGGCACAGCGTCTTGCCCGCGCGGTGGAATGGGATCGGCTGAACGACGGCAATCTCTTTCCCCATGATCTGATCATGGAAAGTTTGCGCCCGGCGCTGCGTCAAGCTTCCCGTCCCGATCGCATGCCGTCGCCGCAGCGCCTGTTCTGCGAACCGTTTGAGGATCTGCTCAGCGCCTCGCCGCGTCAGGAAAAACATAAGGGCCGCATCGCGCGTGCGAGTGTGCCGCCGGTCTGGGACTGGCTGAGCGAAAGCCTGATCCCGGATGAGACGCGCACCTATGTGCGCGCAGTCACTTCGGCGGTGCTGCATTACGATGTCTATGGCGCGCGCGGATATGCCCGCGAATTCTGGGACACGGCGTCAAAGGCGATGCGCGAAGCCTTGTGCCACGAAGCCAGCAGAGAGGCCGCGCGCCTGGCGTTGCAGGATAATCTTGCGGTTGCCGATGCCGTGGAAATGGCGCTGCTGCTGTCGGCCAGCGCCTTCGTCGCACAGATTCAGGAGAAGTTGCCGCGCGCGGCGCCAACGCTAAGCGAAGACCTGATCTGGGAATTGCGCGAGATTTACGATTCGCTGGTGGAAACCCTGCCGGATGCCGCGCCCTATGTCGCGGTGATCGCGATGAACCGGCTGGCCAAGCCGTGGGAAGCATTGAAGCTGCCGCTGATGATTGCGCGCAAAACACAGGACACAATGATTTCCAGTACCGATATGGGATTGGCTGGCGATCTTCTGCTGCTCGATATCGCCGATCATGCCCATGCCATTTGTGCCGTGCATCCGCCGGCATTTGATGTGGATGAATTGCTGCGGCATCTCGGCCGCTTCACCGAATTATCCAGTGCCATTGTGAAAGAGGTGGAGATCCGCCGTGATGGCCGCTGGGGCCAGCATCTGTTCCGCGATCGTGCTTTGGTGGGCGAGGCGATGGGTGAGATGATGAAACTCGTCCCGCGCGAAATTCTGGCGGTCCTGCCCATGCACCGCAGCGGCGCCTACGGCAGCGGGCCGCGCGTGCCGGTCACCGCAAGACCGCTTGAACCGGAAAAAATTGAACGCGCCATCCGTTATGCAAAACTGCTGGTCGGCTGCCGCCATCTGGCCGCCGCGGCATCGTTTCAGGCTGCCTGCCAGAATGCGTTTGACGATGTGCTGGGAGCGCTCGCTGCCTTTAACGACGGGATCGAGCACGAAATCCGCAGCACGAGTGAGGAGGTTCGCATCCGGGCCGAACCCTTCCATGCCGTTGCGGTGGAATTGACGGCCATCCTCTTCAGCCAGCAGGAGGCGGAGCATATGCGCCGCCGTGCCGCCATCGCTGCCTGATGCCGTATGCCGGTTAAATCAGACTGCGCCGCTTTGCTTCAGGGCAGCGATCTCGGCCGCCGAATAACCCAGGCTCTGCAGAATTTCATCGGTGTGTTCGCCCAGCGTCGGCGGCCGCATGCGGATCGTTCCGGGCGTGCCATGCAGTTTCACCGGCGTTGATCCGATTGGCGCTTTGCCGATGCCGGGGAATTCCACTTCGGTCAGGATGTC
>JAFKEW010000032.1:7028-31402 GCA_017308375.1 Alphaproteobacteria bacterium | reverse complement strand
CCGATGATGCTGTCATCCTGGCACAGCACGCGCATGCGCGGCACCGGCACGCCCATCGGCGCCAGCGCCTTCATAATGCGGTATTCGCGGTCCACCTGATGGGCGCTCGCCAGCAATTTGCCCGGCGGCTTCTTGCGCAGCACGAAGCGCCGTTTGCCGGGTGCGTTCTCGGTCAGAAGAAAGGTGGGGTTGGAGGCGCCGCCCTGGAATTTGCGCACTTCGGCCAAGCCCGCAAAATCCTCGATATGTCCGTTCAGATAGCTGCTCAGCCGTTCCTTGTCGAAGCGGTGAACCTCTGGAATTTCCGCTGTCAATTCGCTCATGCAATCTTCTTGGCACGGAATGCCGCCCCGGTCCACAATTCCCTTAACCCGGATGGCCCGCGAGGATATCGCCATGACAACCCGCAATCTGGATTCGATCTTCCGGCCGCAATCGGTCGCGCTGATCGGCGCCAGCAACACCGAAAAAAGTGTCGGCAACGTCATCGCGCGCAACCTGCTCGCGGGCGGTTTTTCCGGCCCCGTCATGCCGGTCAATCCGCGCTATACCGCGGTTGCGGGCATGCTTGCCTATCCCGATATCGCGTCGCTGCCCATCGCGCCCGATCTCGCGGTCATCTGCACCCCGCCCGCCACCGTGCCGGGCCTGGTGGCGGACGCCGCGGCCAAGGGCGCGCGCGGCGCCATCATCATCACCGCCGGCTTCGGCGCAGGCGCCCGTCAGGCCATTCTGGATGCCGCGCGCCCGCATCTGTTGCGCATCATCGGCCCCAATTGCCTTGGCGTGATCTCCACCAATGCGGGCCTCAATGCCTCCTTCGCGCAGGCCAATGCACAGGCCGGCAACATCGCGCTGGTCGCCCAATCCGGCGCCATCCTGACCACGGTGCTGGATTGGGCGGGCGCCCGCGGCATCGGCTTTTCCAAACTGGTATCGCTGGGCGATATGATGGACGTCGATTTCGGCGACGTGATCGATTACCTCGCCACCGATACCGACACCCGTGCCATATTGCTGTATGTGGAGGCGGTCACCCAGCCGCGCAAATTCCTCTCGGCCGCGCGCGCCGCCGCCCGCATCAAGCCGGTGATCGCGATCAAGGCGGGGCGTTACCGCGCCTCGGCACAGGCAGCATTGTCTCACACCGGTGCGCTGGCGGGGGCGGATTCGGTTTATGGCGCCGCCTTCCGCCGCGCCGGCATTTTGCGGGTGATGACATTGGCGGAAATGTTCGATGCGCTGGAAAGCCTCGCCACCATGCAGACCAGCGTCGGCGACCGGCTTGCCATTCTCACCAATGGCGGCGGCATCGGCGTGCTGGCAACCGATGCCCTGCTCGACCATGGCGGGGTGATGGCGGAATTATCGGATGAAACCCGCGCCAAACTCGATGCCGTGCTGCCGAAAACCTGGTCGCACGGCAATCCGGTGGACATCATCGGCGATGCCCCGCCGGAGCGTTATGCCGCGGCCCTCGAAATCCTCCTGGCGGCGGAGGAGGCGGATTGCGTTCTCGTTCTCAACTGCCCCACGGCCATCGCCTCCAGTGCCGATGCCGCGCGCGCGGTCATCGCCACCGCGGCGGCGAAAAAGCGCCCGGTGCTGACCGGCTGGCTCGGCAGCGAGACCGCGCAATCCGCCCGCACCTTGTTCAATGCGGCGGGACTTCCTGCTTACGAAACGCCGGATCAGGCGGTGCGCGGTTTCATGCATCTGGTGCGCTATCGCCGCGCACAGGAAGCCTTGCGCGAAGTGCCACCCTCCTGGCCGGACGATTTCACCGCCGATCCCGCCACCGCCCGCGCCATCGTGAAGGCGGCATTGGCGGCCGGCGAAACCTGGCTCAGTCCGCTCCGCCTGGCGAAGTTTCTCGAATGCTATGCCATCCCCGCGCCGCGGATCGCGTTTGCGCCCGATGCGGCGGCCGCCGGCCGGACGGCGCAATCCTTCGGTGGCACGGTCGCGCTCAAGATCGTTTCGCCCGATGTGGTGCACAAATCGGATGCGGGCGGCGTGGTGCTGGGCCTGCGCGGCGGCGATGATGTACGCGCCGCGGCCGACATCATGGCGGGGCGGGTCTCGCGCGCGGTGCCGGGTGCGCGCATCGAAGGTTTTCTGGTGCAGGAATTCATCTCGCGCCCCGGCGCGCATGAACTGATCATGGGCATGAGTGTCGATCCCACCTTCGGGCCGGTGCTGCTGTTCGGGCAGGGCGGCACGGCGGTGGAGGTGATTGCCGACCGCGCGCTGGCCCTGCCGCCGCTCAACCTGCCGCTGGCGCGCGCCACCATCGAACGCACCCGCGTCTACAAACAATTGCTGGGTTATCGCGACCGTCCGCGCGCCGATCTCGATCAGGTGGCGCTCACCTTCGTCAAGCTGTCGCAACTGGTTTGCGATCATGACGAGATCATCGAACTCGACATCAATCCCCTGCTGGCCGATGAGAAGGGGGTGATGGCGCTCGATGTCCGCATCCGGCTTGCTGCCGTCTCCGGCGAACGCGGCCATCGCCTCGCCATCCGCCCCTATCCGAAGGAACTGGAAACCACGGTGGAGATCGCGGGGCTTGGCCGCGCGCTGCTCCGCCCCATCATGCCCGAGGATGCGGAGGCGATTGTCCGCCTCTCGACGAAGATCACGCCGGAAGATGTCCGCCTGCGCTTCTTCACCCCATGGCGCAGCCTGCCGCCGGGCCAGCTCGCCCGACTGACACAGATCGATTACGAGCGCGAAATGGCCTTCGTGCTGCTCGCCCCCGATGGCGGCGATATTCTGGGCGTGGTGCGGCTCTCGGCCGACCCGGATAATGTCAGTGCCGAATATGCCGCCCTGGTGCGCAGCGATCTGAAGGGTCATGGCCTTGGCCGCATGTTGATGAAGCATCTGATCGCTTACGCGCGGCACCGGGGCTTGCACGAAATCTTCGGTCAGGTGCTGTCGGAGAATACCCTGATGCTGGCGCTGTGCCGGGAACTCGGCTTCCATATCGAAACCGAACCGGGCGCCCCCGGCGTGGTCCGCGCCACGCTGAAGCTGTGAAAGATTCCGAAGAAAGAGCGGCCTGCCATGTCTGAACCCATCGCCGCCACACCGGCCGGTTATCACGCAGTCGCGAAACTCTACAACGCGCTGATGACCGGGCTGGTGTTGAGCCTTATTTCCACCCGTGGCGCGGGCGATGCGCGCCGTTTTGTCTTCGCCCATTTCCGCCGCCAGCATCTGGAAAAATTTCTGCCCGGCCTGAAAAAGCTCGGCCTCGATCATCTGCCGCCTGCAGTGGCCTGCGCCCAGTATCATTATTTTTCCAACGCGCTTGGCGGGGTGAAAACCCGTTATGCACGGGAAAGCGATCGCAAGGCCTGGGTGCGCTATCCGCCGCCGCGCTGGATCTGGCAGGGCACCGCCATCTGCGCCATTCCGCCCGCGGTGAACGAGGCCATGCTGCATGGCTGGCATGGCCACAATGGCGTCAGCCTCGGCAATCCGCGTCTCGGCTTTGTCTGCACCGGCGAAACGGTCAATGGTGATGCCGGGCTCGAAGGATATTACGTCGAATATGATCATGACATTGCGCCGGAAGAACGTGTGCGCTTCGCCTTCGATGAAACGCCGCCGGATTATGATGCGCTGCCCGAACCGGTGCTCGATTCCGCAAGCTGGCCTAAAGAGCGGCTGGCCAAGGTCGAACGCTCTTACGCGATGGAATATGTCCGCTCGCTGCTGCCGGTGACACAGGACCTGTTTGGGCCCGCCGATGCGCAAGCCATCGTCGCTCGCACTGCGCGCCTGATCGGCCTGCAGTTTTATGAAGACACCGCACTGTCGTTGGGTTTGGCCGGGACCGATGCGCATGGTTTCGCGCACTATCTGGCGGCTTTGGCGGCGGCGCAGGGTGAGCGGGTGGAAATCGCCCGCGATGGCGCGGATTTCCTCGTGCAGCAACAGGGCTGGCGCCTGATGGACGGTGTCAAGGTCACGCGCCGCGATGCGGCTTTCGCGGCATGGAACGCGCTGTGGCAGGGCGCGCTCGCCGCTCGCAATCGCGATCTGGCTTTGACGGCGTCCTTTTCCGGTGCTGCAATCACCTGGCACGTTACCAGACGGAAAACAAAAACAGGGAAGGAACAGGGATGAAGGATTTCGCAGGAAAGATCGCCGTGATCACCGGCGGCGGCACCGGCATGGGCCGCGAACTGGCGCTGCAACTGACGGCGGAAGGTTGCACGGTCGCGCTGTGCGATGTCTCGGCGGAGAATATGGCCGAAACCAAAGCCCGCGCCGAAGCCCACGCCCCGCAAGGCACCCGCGTGGTGACTTTTGTGGCCGATGTTTCAATCGAGGATCAGCTCAAGGCGTTCGCGGCCGCCGTGGCGCACGAACTGCAGACCGATCATATCCATCTTCTGTTCAACAATGCCGGCATCGGTGGTGGCGGCAGCATGGTCGATGGCGACCGCGCCCAATGGGACAAGACCTTCAATGTCTGCTGGGGCGGGGTTTACTACAGCACCCGTGCCTTTCTGCCGCTGCTGAAAAAAGCGAATGAGGCGCACATCGTCAACACCAGCAGTGTCAACGGTTTCTGGGCTTCGCTCGGGCCGGGCCGCCCGCACACCGCCTACAGCGCGGCGAAATTCGCGGTCAAAGGGTTCACCGAAGCCCTGATTGCCGATCTCGCGCTCAACGCGCCGCACATCAAATGTTCGGTGGTGATGCCGGGTCATATCGGCACCGAGATCGTGACCAATTCGCGCAAGATCTTAAGCGGCAGCGAAACCGCGGTCGATGTCGATGCGGTGCGCCGCGCGCTCGCAGCCCAGGGCGCGAAGGTCGGCGATCTCACCGACGATCAGATTCGCGGCTTCGTCGCCGAACAGGCGCGGCGTTTTCATGACGATGCGCCGATGACGGCGGCCGAAGCCGCCACGGTCATTCTGGATGGCGTGCGGCAGGACCGCTGGCGCATTCTGGTCGGCAAGGATGCGGAGGTGATCGACAATCTCGTCCGTGCCCAGCCGGAAAAGGCTTACACACCGGAATTCTTTGCCGAACTGGCAAAGGGCACCGGCTGGCGGGTTTGAGCGCAGTGCAATCTGCTCTGTTCGTCATCGCCGGATATGCTTCCGGCGATCCACCCCCCTCCGTCTCCCCCGGATTAAGTCCGGGGTCGCCACCTCCCCCGTAACGACGGGGGAGGATAAATGAGGGTTGTGCATCCTCCCCCGCGTGCGGGGGAGGTGTTCCGCAGGAACGGAGGGGGGTGTTGCAATGCTCGCACCACCCGGAGATTTTCGCTGTGCGGAAATTTCCTTCTAGGCGCGTTCGAAAATCGCCGCCATGCCTTGCCCGCCGCCGACGCACATGGTCTCCAGCGCATAGCGTCCGCCGCGCCGCTGCAATTCGTAGAGCATGGTGGTCATGATGCGCACGCCGGTGGCGGCGATCGGATGGCCGAGCGAAATGCCCGATCCGTTGACGTTCAGCCGGTCGCGCTCGTCCCAGCCCCAGCCTTTCAACACGCCCAGAACCTGACAGGCGAAGGCCTCGTTCAACTCCACCAGGTCGATCTGGTTCCAGCTAAAGCCGGTGCGGTCGAACAGGCGCTTCACTGCGTGCACCGGGCCGATGCCCATCATCGCGGGGTGACAGCCTGCCGCCGCCCATCCGCTCAGGAACGCCATCGGCTTCAGCCCCAATTCCTGCAACTTGTCCTCGGCCACGATCAAACACGCCGATGCCGCATCGTTCTGTTGGCTGGCATTGCCGGCCGTGACGATGCCGCCTTTCATCAGCGGCTTCAGTTTGGCCATGCTTTCCGCTGTCGCGTCGGCGCGCACGCCTTCGTCGCGGGAAATCGTAACGGGATCGCCCTTGCGCTGCGGTACCGTCACCGGGATCACTTCTTCGGCGAACTTGCCGCTGTCCCATGCCGCGGCCGCGCGCCGGTGGCTTTCGGCGGCGTAAGCATCGGAGTCTTCCCGTGTGATCTGGTATTCGCGCGCCACATTCTCGGCGGTTTCGATCATGCCGGAGATTTCGCCGAAGCGCTCCACGGGTTGCGAACGCTCCCGCCCGCGGTCCAGCCGGTCATAGAGCTTCACCGTGCCGGACCGCGCGCCGCCGCGCATGGCGGTGGTGTAATATTCGATATTGCTCATGCTCTCGACACCGCCGGCCAGCACCGCATCGGCGGCACCGGTCTGCACCATCATCGCGGCATTGACGATGGCCTGAAGCCCGCCGCCGCAACGCCGGTCGACCTGGCTGCCCGGTACCTCAATCGGCAGGTTCGCGGCCAGCGCCGCCCAGCGCCCGATGCACGGCGCCTCGCTATTGGCATAAGACTGGGCGAACACCACATCGTCGATCCGCGCCGGGTCCACACCTGTGCGCGCCATCACCGCCTCGATCGCCGTGGCCGCCAGCCGCTCCGCCGGGATGGCCCGCATCCCGCCCAGAAACTTCCCAACCGGCGTGCGCACCGGCGCAACGATCGCTGCCCGTCTCATTTTCTCGTCCTCGAAAATCGCCCGTTTGTCTTAGAGCGCAATCGGAAAAGTGGGAACCGGTTTTCCGATAAATTGCGCGACAAGCAAAACGTGCGTTTGGCCTATGCGAACATCCGGTCGCAGCCGGTTTCGGCCAGAAGCGGGGCGATGCGCGCTTTGTCGGCGGCGGAAAGTTTCTGATATTCGCCGCGCACCCATTGCACGCAGCGGCCCTGATAGGGGAACGGGTCCTGCACCCAGGGCTTGCCGTCCACTTCGGTTTCCACCTTGGCCGCGCCTGCCGCCAGCGCCCTGGCATTGGCCAGCATCACCGGCACGTAAAGCCGCCCGATCTCGGCAAAGATCGGCTTCAGCGTTTCGGGCAGCGCGTCGGGTGAAGTCCAGTCTTGGGCGGTGGGGGACAGTCCCGACAGGTCCTCGCTCACTTCCACCCAGGCTGAAACCGTGGGCGCGATCCTGATCGCGATCTCCATCGATGTCGGATCGAAGCGCGCCAGCTGGGTCAACTGGCCGTGGATCGCAAAGTCCGATGCCCCCGGCCGGTGGCCCATGGCGAAGCGGTATGTCTGCAAATGGGCTTCGAACGCCGCCATGAAGCGGCAATAGCTCGCCTCGATCACCGGCGCCGTGGTGGGGTTGGAGCCGACGACATAAAGCCGTTCGGTCTGCCGTTTGCCGAAGGTCTCCCGCGTCTTTTGATGATCGGTGGTGGGGTCGTTCATCATCGCGTATCGGGTCAGGATGTTCGCACCCTTCTCGATATCGGGCGCCTTGCCCCAGCGGTAATGGAACATCGCCTTGGTCAGCCACTCGTCGGCATAATCTTCCAGAAGGTAGTCGAGGAAGGCGAGGGCGGCGTCCTCCGGCACCACATGGCGGCCGGGATAGGCCCCTTCCAGCCGGCGGATGATCGGCGTCGAATCCACCACCGCGTCCACGCCGCCTGCATCGTTGGGGAAGTAAAAGGTCGGCAGCAGTTCCACCTTGGCCCGCGGCAGGTCCTTGCGCAGGCGATGGGAGCCCGGCATCAGGCGATAGGGAATGCGGCGATAACGTAACAGGGCCAGCATCTTGCGGGTATAGGGCGACCCCGGCGTGCCCATCAGGGCCAGCGGGCCTTCGCGCAAGGATTCGGCCGGGGACTCTGGGGTGGATTCTGGTGTGGTCATGTTTTTGCTAGCCTTGATGGAGTGCGTAAGGGGGGATTTCATGACGGAAACGGGGATGGCGCCCAGTCTTGTGGAAATCCGCCCCTTGTGGAAATCCGCCCGATGAAGATCCGCGTGAGGAAAATCCGTCCTGTGGAAACCGGCTTTTTGGAAATGCGCCTTGACGAAGGGCCGCCACAGGTCTCATACCTTGAAATTGTGAACCCGGATTTCGGTTTTGTAAAGCGTCCGGCTGAAAATGCCGTGTTTGTCAGAACCGGAGTTCCTGTTCATAATAGCGGAAACGCTTTCCGTGTATGCGGGCCGTGTATGCGGGGGGAATGGCCGGTTCGCGACGGGCCGGAAAAGCGGCAGGAAAGACAGAAATTCATGAGCAAGCCCTACATCGTCTTCGGTTCGGAAATGTCGCCTTACTCGGTGAAGGCCAGGTCCTATTTCCGCTACAAGGCCGTGCCCCATCAGTGGGTTGTGCGCCGGCCGGAGAACGAGGCGGAGTATAAAAAGGTCGCCCGTCTGCCGATCGTGCCCGCGGTCGCCACCCCGGATGGCGGCGCGCTGCAGGATTCCACCCCGATCATGGAATATCTCGACGGCCATTTCCCTGAGCCGTCCACCCATCCGGCCGATCCCGCACTCGGCTTTCTGTCGCTGCTACTGGAAGAGTTCGGCGATGAATGGGGCAACAAGCTCATGTTCCATTTCCGCTGGTGGGCGGATGTGGACCAGATCGCGACCGCGCAAACCCTCGCCCGTCAGATGCTGCCCCGCGGCACGGATGCGGAGGTTCAGCAGGCCGCCACGATGATCCGCACGCGCATGACCGGGCGCGGCTATTTCGTCGGCTCAAGCAAGGAAACCGCGCCCCTGATCGCGGGCTATCTCGACACCCTGCTCGATCTTCTCGAAAACCATCTCGGCACGCGCAAATATCTCTTCGGCGCGCGCCCGTCCTTCGGCGATTTCGGCGTCTTCGCGCAATTCTACGAGATGCTGAACGACCCCACCTGCGCCAGCCTTATCCGCGCGCGCGCCGTTCATGTGATCAACTGGTGTTACCGGATGATCGAACCGCGCAATGACGGCGAATTCGAAAGCTGGCAAAGCCTGCAGCCGACGCTGGAGCCGATCCTCACTTATGTCGGGCAGTATTTCCTGCCGTGGTCCGTTGCCAACGCCAAGGCGCTGCAATCGGGTGCGGAAAGTTTCACGGTCACGCTCGCGGGCACCGAATACACCCAGCAGCCGCAGAAATATCACGCCAAGTCGCTTCAGGTTCTGCGCGCGAAATATGCCGCCGTGGCGGATAACGCCGCCCTGAATGAAATTCTGACAAAAACGGGATGCCTTGCTTGGTTGCAGCCGTCACAATAAGGGCCCCCGCCATAAGGTCTTCCACCGGCGCGCGAACGGCTTGCGGGTCGCGGGTGCCGTTCCGGACCCAGGCTTGGCCTCCGAATGCGATACCTGCTAAATCTGGCGGCACCCCGCCCGGTGGTTCGCTCTTTCTGGCGCCTCCCATCCGCTGTATTTCTTCGAGCCTGGATCGGCAAAGATGAACGACGATAATGATGCGGAAACGGGCTGGATACTTCCCGCCCATCAATCGCGCAGCCGGGCACAGCGTGACCGGCTGCTCCGCGCCGGCGAAAAGATTTTCGCCAAACGCGGCTTCGGCGATTCCCACGTCTCCGAAATCGTGCGCGAGGCCAATTGTTCGATCGGCAGCTTTTACCGCCGCTTCAAGGACAAGGAGGCGCTGTTCTTCGCCCTTCAGGCCGATATGTACGAGCAGGCGCGCGTCCATATCGGGCGCTTTTTCGCCAACCCGCTGAGCGAGCAGCGTTCGCTCACCTTCATCTTCTTCCGCCTGGTCGAGAACAGCGGCAACGAGGCGCGGCGCATCGTCGGTTATTACCGCGCCCTGTTCGAGATGAGCCTGCGTGGCCACAATGTCTGGGATCAGATGCGGGCGCTGGAAAAGTTTGAAGCGGAATGCCTGCAGCAATTGCTGAGCAAGCGCGGCCACAAGAAATTCCCGGCGGATTTCGTCGATGTGATGAGCTTTCTGATCCGCACCGTTCATGGTTCGCAGATCAGTCTTCTGATCCACGGCACTGGGCCTTATCAGCACAATGATTTCGAATCGACCAAGGCGCTTGCCCGTATCATGATGCGCGAAGCGGGGGTGGAGCCCGACGACCGCGAATTCGAGGCGATCCGTGCCGCCCGCGTCACCGGCCCGGCCAAGACCGTGCCCTTGCGCAGCGGCCCGCGCCGGCTTCCCGGATCAAAATCCAGTCGCTCGGCTTGAGTGCGAGGACCGAAGAAGCGCGCGCTCGTTTCCCCTCCCCCAGTGCGGGAAGGGTGTCTGGCTGAGCGTCAGCGAAGACGGACGGGTGGGGGGGATGTCGCAGTTTTCACCTCCACCCGATGATGCTCGCTTCGCTCACCTCATCGACCTCCCCCGCAAGCGGGGGAGGATGGTTGAGAGTTGTGCCTTCTTATCCTCCCCCGTTTTTACGGGGGAGGTGTTCCGAAGGAACGGAGGGGGCATTTACCTCCACCCGAAATGCGCTTCACACATTTCGACCTCCCCGCAGAGGGAGGAAGTGAAAGACGAATCTCAGCTCTAACTTTTCCCGCTTTGCGCAGGCGTTGCGCCTTCCACCGCCGGCGGCATCCGGTTCGCCGCCATGTTCAGCGGCGCGGGATGAAAGGCCTTGGCTTGCGTCTGCGCACGCCGGATGTCGCGCGGGCTCAGTTGCGGCCCAAGAATATGCATCCGTTCCGCTGAACCCTTGTCGCCCGATTGGGCTGCGATGGCATACCATTTATAGGCTTGGGCGGCGTCCTGCTTCACGCCCTCGCCACGCTCATAAAGAACGGCGAGGTTGAATTGCGAATCGACATAGCCGCGGGTGGCGGCCTCCCGGAACCAGTGAGCCGCTTCGGCGGCATTTTTTCTGGTGCCTTCGCCGAATGCGTCGGCAAGGGCCATGGCATGCATCGCCTTGCGATTGCCGCCGTGCGCCGCCGCGCTGTACCAGTGATAGGCGGTGGCAGGATCACGCTTGACGCCAAGTCCGTGTTTGTATGCGTTGCCAAGCATCAGTGCGGCCACCGGCTGATGCTGTGCCGCGGCCCGCTCCAGCCAATAGATGCCGAGTGCCGGATTCCCCGCCGCACCCTTTGCCTTCATATAATGCAGGCCCAACTGCAATTGCGCTTCGGGCGCACCGGCCGCGGCCAGTGCCGCCAATCCGCCGGTTTCGTTGTTGCCGTTTGCTGCCGTGACCACGGCTTGCGGGTGGCCCATCGCGCTGTCCGCGCGCAGGAAGGTAAGGTTCGCCACTCCGATTGCCGCGATCAGGGCAAGCCCGCCGGTCAGAATCCATTTGCGCGGCAGCGCATGGGCGATCGCCGTGCTGTGCCGGGCGGAAAGAACGGGCACGGTTTTCGCCGCATCGTTTTCCTTGCGTGTATCCGTGGCGGGCGCTGTGACAGTTGGCGCGATGACCGGCGGTGCCTCTCCATCATCGTGCTGCCGCTGGCGGGTGCGGACTTTTTCCAGCAGATCTTCAATCGTGACGTTGGCTTCGGTGGCGGCACCTGTCGGGCCTGCCTTCCGTGCCAGTTCGAATTCGGTGAAGATACCGGCCAGCACGGCATAGCGGCGTTTGCGTGCCTCGCGGATGTCGCTCGTATGAAGCGCGCGTTCGATCGCGGTCTTGCCCATGGCCTCGCGAATATCGTCCGGAACATTCACCCGCACATACCAGCGGTAACCGCTGCGGTTCTTGCCGCGGCGCCGCCGCAGATAGCGGTTCTCCGCCAGTGAAACCTGTCCCATAACCATGCACCCCTTCGTGAATGCCGGTTTGGGTTAAAGCAGGGAAACCTCAAGGATCGGTGAATCGCGACCGGTCCCCGGTCCATGTCCCGCGCGACGGCCCCGCCCGTAGCCAACGATTCCGCGCACCGGCGGGGGCCGCTGCCCCGGTACCCGGAAAACCCGGAAAGGCGGTATCGCTTCAATGTCTTGGGCGGTTTCTGCGGGGTGCCGGATTTGCGCACCTGCGGGTGCCATGTACCGGCCCCATCGGCTGGCCCCCACAATATAGCGTTGGGTCGCGTCCGCCGCCGCTTCCATGCAAGATGGCGGGCACCGATGCGCAAATCGTAAACACAGCCTTAACGTTGCATCGGCCGTGCGGACGATACGGGGAAGGAGGGATCATGAAACTCGGCGTTCTGACTGGTGGCGGCGATGTTCCCGGCCTCAACGTCGCGATCAAGGTCATCGTCGAACAGGCGGCGCGCCTCGGCTGGTCCGTCACCGGCATCCGGCGCGGCTGGCTCGGCCTGCTCAGCGTCGATCCGGCGCGCGAACAATCGGTCGCGGAATGGACCGTGCCCCTCACCCCGGAAAGCGTGCGCACCATCGGCCGTGACGGCGGCACCATCCTGCACACCAGCCGTGTCGAACCGCAGAACCTGCCGCGCGCCATCGCGCCGTCGCATCTGCATGCGCATTACGGCGCCGCGCCCACGATCGACGCCAGCGGTCATGTCCTCAATGCGATCGGCCGTCTCGGCCTCGATGCCATCATCGCCATCGGTGGCGATGGCACCTTGCGTTTTGCCGCCCGCCTATCGCGCGAGGGCGTGCCGGTGATCTCGATTCCGAAGACCATGGATAACGACGTCTTCGGAACCGATTATGCCATCGGCTTTTCCACCGCCGTCACCCGCTCGGTCGATGCCATTTCGGCCCTGCGCACCACGGCCTCCAGCCACGAACGCATCCTGATCGTCGAACTGTTCGGCCGCGCCTGCGGGCAGACCGCGCTCTATGCCGGGTTGATGAGCGATGCGGACCGCACCTTCATCGCCGAATGCCCGTTCGATCCGGTGCGCGCCGCGCAATTGCTGGAAGAAGATCGCCGCGCCGGCAGTTCGCGCTACGCCGTGGCGGTGATTTCCGAAGGCGCGCAGGTCGTCGCCGGAACCGCGGTGGAACGGGGGGAGCCCGATGCCTATGGCCGCAGGCGGCTGGGCGGCATCGGCGAAATCCTGGGGGCTGCCTGTGCCAATGCCAGTGCCGATAGCGTGATCGTGCAGAACCTCGCTTATCTGATGCGCGCCGGCCCGCCGGACGCGATGGATCGCCAGATCGCCCTGGGGTTCGGGGCGCTGGCGGTGGAACTGCTGGCCGCCCGCATGGCCGGGCGCATGTGCGCGCTCGACGGCGGCCGTTTTCGCGATGTCGATATCGGGCTGCCGCTGGCCGGCAGCAAGCGTGTCGATGCGGCCCGCAGTTACGATGCGGTGGAATACCGCCCGCGTCTGCACGCGCTGAACGGCATCGCGCTGTTCGGGTTGTAAGGGCGCGCGCTCAGATTTCTGCCGCCGCCACGCGGATCAGGATCTGGCCTTCCAGCCCCGCTTCGCGATGCACGGCCAGCGCCATCACCTCCGGCAGGGTGACGATGCGCACGAAATCCGCCGCCGAGGGATATTCCACCACCGCCACCGCATCCCACAGCGCCGCCATCTCTCCGATCACCAGCCCTTTCGCCTGCCCGGCGAAAATCACCCGCCCGCCTTCGCGTTCGACCACCGCTTTCATGCCCGCGCCGTAAAGGCCGTAGGCTTCGCGGCCGGTCAATGCACTCGCCCGCCCATCGGCGTAAGCCGCGCGGTCGCGGAACTTCAGCAGGTTCAGCATCACCGCCGGTTCGCGTGCGGTGTCGCCCGCAAGTGCCGCAATGCGTTCCGGTGTGGGATAGACGGCGTTCTGAATGTCCATGCTGATTGCCCCGCCTTATGGCTGTCCGTGTTCACAGAAGATCGCGGGTTTCGATCTCCTTGCTGCCCACCGGTAGGGTCAGCAATTGTCCGTCATGGCCCAGCATCGTGCGCACCGGGCCGGCTGCCGCGGCCACGCCGCGCATGAAAATGTGCCGCGTCAGCGCGTTGGGCATCGGCGGCACCACATGGCTGAACACCAGCATGCGGACATTCGCTTTCCGCGCGATCTTCGCCGCATCGACAGGGCTGGTGTGATAGCTGATCGTGTCGTGCATCATCTGGCCCAGCCGGTGGATGCCGTTTTCGTTCAGGCCGTCGCTCAACATGGCGACCATGCTCTTGTTCAGCGCCTCGTGAATCAGAAGGTCGGCCCCTTGCGCGAAATGTTCGACATTCGCGTTCGGCCTGGTGTCGCCGCTCAGCACGACAACGCGCCCCTTGTAGGACACGCGATAACCAAAGGCGGGCGCCACCGGATGATGATCGACAAGGAAGGCTTCCACCGTCATGCCGTCACGGTCGTAGACTTTCACGGCTTCGTGGGGCCCGGGTGTCGCGATTTCATGCGCCATCAGTTTGCTGCCGTCGGGCGGCAGGTTGGCGGCGCCATGATGGGCGATGCGATAACCCGCATCGGCCTGGAACACGGCGCTATAGCCGGCCACCACATTGGCGGTTCCCACCGGCCCGAAAATCTCCAGCGCCGTTTTGCGTCCGTCCAGCCAGCCTTGCAGCGCGGTATTGCCCAGATCGCCCAGATGATCGGAATGCAGATGAGTCAGAAACACCGCATCCATCTTCGCCAGCGGCAGCCGCATCTCCGACAGCCGCAGGGTCGATCCCGCACCGGCATCGATCAGGATCATGTGATCGCCCGCGATCACGGCGGTACACGCACTCGCCCGCTGCGGATCGGGCAGGGCGTGGCCCGTGCCCAGATGGGCGCGGACCATGCGCGCGAACACGGCATCCTGCACCGATGGCGAAAACCACAGGATTGCCGCGGCAGCCACGATCAGCGCGGCGGCGGCGCCCGAAAGGATCAGGATCAGTCGTTTCATGGCGGCCGCATTCCCTCCGCGTTTGCGCTTGGTTGCAAAACTATTGGCATTCATAGTGCCAATTTGTCAATGTGCATCGGCGGGCGGGGCGGCACGTTGACGCCTGAAAGGCGTGGGGCTAGGCATTCTGTTCAAAGGGAAGCGAATGCTCAGGAACGGCAAATCCTCCGCAGATGCAAACGAGGCGGCTGCAAGCGGTGCAGACGGGCGGCGCCTGCGCAGCGAGGTCAGCCGCGAGCGGATTGTCGGGGCCATGCTGGCGCTGATCGGCGCTGGTGCCGTCACCCCCGGCGCGGAAGCCGTGGCGGCAAAGGCCGGTGTCGGCCTTCGCACCGTGTTCCGCCATTTCGAGAATATGGAAACCCTTTACCAGCGGATCGACACCCACATCACCGACGAAGTGCGGCCGCTGGCGGAAGCCCCGTTCAAGGCGCGGGAGTGGAAGGGGAAGGTTCTGGAAATGCTCGCCCGGCGCGCGCGCATTTTCGAACGCATCATGCCGTTCAAAATCGCGGCCGACGTTCACCGTCATCAATCGCCGTTTCTGTCCGCGCAGACGGGCTGGTTCGTGCGCGAACAGCGCGTGGCGCTGCTGGCGATCCTGCCGCCGGAACGCCACGCCGATGCGGAGCTTGTCGAAAGCCTCGACCTGCTGCTCAGCTTCGATTGCTGGCGCCGCCTGCGCAAGGACCAGAAGCTGTCCGCCGCCCGCGCGCAGCAGACATTGGATCAACTGATCCGCGCGGCGTTGAAGGCAAAGCGTTAGAGCGTTTTCCGCCGAAGTGGCTACCGGTTCGGCGTAAGAAAGAGCGACAATTCAAGATTCTAGAGCGCACAACCGATTCAATGAGAATGAATCGCGCCCTAGAGCTTGTTGCGTTCACAAAGAATCGTTTCGACCTTTCGCCTCCCTGCAAGGGGGAGGTGAAACAAGTGTGAACATCCTTTGCCCTAACCCGCGCGCTTTTCAACCGCGAAGCGGCTTTCGTCCTGTTCGGCACAGCGGGCGTGATATTCGCCCATGGTATGCGGCCATTGCGTCACGATCCGCCCGGACGGCGTGCGATAATAATTGCTGCAGCTCGCCTGCCAGACTTCCACCTGATCCAGATCGGCCTGCAACGCCACATTATAGCGGTCCATCACATCGCGGCGGATTTCGATCCGGGCAAGCTTGTCGCGGTCCATGCGCGTAAGGCGCCCGGCGATGAAATCGGCCTGGCATTCCAGCATGAAAAGGATGGAGCCATTGTTGGTGTTCGGCCCATACATCATGAACAGATTGGGAAAACCGCTGACCATGATACCGAGATAGGCTTCCGCCCCTTTCGCCCAGGCATCGTTCAATGTCCGCCCGCCGCGCCCCTCTACGGCGATTGCGGAAAGATATTTGCGCACCTGATATCCGGTGGCACAGATGATCGTGTCAGCCCTGCGCAACGTGCCGTCGCGTGACACCACGCCGTCCTTTTCGATGTGCGCAATCCCGTCCGTCACCAGTTCGACATTGGCGCGATTGAACGCCGGATAATATTCGTTGGAGATCAGCGGGCGCAGGCAGCCAAAGGGAACGTGCGGCGTCATCTTCGCGCGCAAGGCCGGATCGTTGATCGCTTCAAGGTTCTGCAAACCGGCCTTGGTCATCTCCGCCAACAGGTCGCGATCCGCAAACGTGATCACATGTTCCAGTTGATCGTAGATCTGCTGGCGAAGCTGTTCCAGCGCGGCCGGGTCGTGCGCCAGCCGTTCCTGCTCCGCCGCGTCGACGGGAATATCCTCTTTCGGTGCAACCCAGGGTGCGGAGCGTTGATAGACGGTCAGCTTTTCCACCTTCGGCGCGATCTTCGGCACGAACTGCACCGCACTTGCCGCACTGCCGATCACCGCAACCCGCGCGCCGCTCAGATCATGGTCCTCCTGCCAGCGGCCGGCGTGAAACAGCGTGCCGCCGAAATCGTGCAGACCGGGAATCTCCGGCCAGTTCAGTTCGTTGAACATGCCCTGCGCGGCGATGACCGCATCGGCGATGTGTTCGCGGCCATCCCCGGTCGTCAGGTGCCATTGCGCGTGATCGTCGTTCCACACCGCGCGCACGATTTCGGTGTTCAATTGTAAATGCGGGCGCAAGCCGTATTTGGTCGCCACCCGGTCCATGTAAGCCAGGATTTCCGGCTGCCCGGCATAATGGTTGGTCCAATGCGGGTTGGGCTCGAAGCTGAAAGAATAGATGTAGGATTTCACATCGCAGGTCAGCCCGGGATAGCGCGTGTTGTACCAGGTGCCGCCCACACCGCCTGCTTTCTCGAAAATGGTGAAATTCTCAAATCCCGCCGCGCGCAATTTGATCCCGGCGCAAAGCCCGCCCGGCCCCGCGCCGATCACCGCGATGCGCATGGCCTTTCCGGCTGGTTTGGCTTGCCCGGTATTCACGTTTCTCATCCCGTCCCGCTGTTGGTCTCAGCGTCTTTGTTTTGATGCACTTAGAGCAATTCCAGGAAAAGTGTGCAGCGGTTTTCCGTCCGGAATTGCGAAGAAACAAAAAACTTAGAGTGTTTCACTGTTTCCATGAAACGGCCAAACGCTCGAGGCGCACAATTCTTCTTACCCGGAAACGGTTGACTTCACTAGAACGCAGTCTAAAAATTATCCGTGGAGAACGGCTGCACGCGGCCCGCGAAAAACGCGGGCGTTCAACGATGCGCGACGCCGTGATTCCCGGAACAGAACGGCAGCGGGAGATTCAAGCGATGCAAACCTTTGTTCGTGTGGGGGAACGCTCTTTTCCCCGTGTCGAGATCGAACAAAGGGGCCTTCGCGGGGCATCCGCTTTTGCCTCCCTCGGGTTGAAGGCGGGGGAAACGGTGGCGCTGATCCTGCGCAACGATTTCCCGTTTCTGGAGGCGACGCTGGGCGCCGGCGTGCTCGGCCTCTATGTCACGCCGGTCAACTGGCACAACACTGCGGCCGAGGCCGCCTATATCCTGAACGATTGCAAGGCGAAGGCCATCGTCATCCATGCCGATCTGCTGCACGGGCTGAAATCGGTGCTGCCCGATGGCGTGCCGGTGTTCGTGGTGGAAACGCCCGCCGACATTCGCGCGGCTTACAACATCGCGCCGGAAGCGTGCGCGGTGCCGAACGGTGCGCGCCTGTGGTCCAGCTTCATTGAAGGCTTTCCGCCTTATACCGGCGCGCCGGTGGAGGCGCCGGGCGCGATGATCTACACCTCCGGCACCACGGGAAAGCCCAAGGGCGTGCGCCGCCTGCCGCCCACGCCGGAACAGGCGGTCGCAACCCAGGCGATGGTTGCAACGCTGTTCGGTGCGGATGGGCGCGATCCTGAAACCATCGTCTCTTATGCCGCAGGCCCCCTCTATCACAGCACGCCCAATGCCTGGGGGCCTTACTTCTTCCGCCTTGGCGCCAATGTCATCATCGCGCCGCGTTTCGATGCGGAAGGTCTGCTGCGCGACATCGAACGCTATCGCGTCACCCATCTCCTCACCGTGCCCACCATGTTCGTGCGGCTCTTGAAGCTGCCGGAGGAGGTGCGCAAGAAATACGATCTTTCCAGCCTTCAATTCGTGATGCATGGCGCAGCGCCTTGCCCGGTTGAGGTCAAACGCCGGATGATCGAATGGTGGGGGCCGGTGATCTGGGAACATTATGGCGGCACCGAAACCGGCGCGGTCACCATTTGCGATTCCAAGCAATGGCTTGCCCATCCCGGCACGGTCGGCTGCGCACTGCCCGATGCCGAAGTGCGGGTGCTGGGCAAGAACGGTGAAACGCTGCCGCCGAACGAAGTGGGCGAGGTTGCGTGCTGGCGCCCCGCTTATCCCGATTTCACCTATAACGGTGATGATGAAAAGCGGCGCAAGGCCAGCCGCGGCACCCTGCTCAGCCTCGGCGATGTCGGCCATCTCGACAGCGACGGCTTTCTCTATCTCTCCGGCCGGTCAAGCGACATGGTGATTTCCGGCGGGGTCAACATCTATCCGGCGGAAATCGAATCCGAGATTTACAAGATGCCTGGTGTGGCCGATTGCGCGGTCTTCGGCATCCCGGATGAGGAGTTTGGCGAACAGGTCTGCGCCTTCATCCAGCCGCAGCCGGGGCAGAAACTCGGCATCGACGCTGTGAAGGGCTTTCTGGCCGATCGTCTCGCCCGCTACAAAATCCCCAAGCGGATCGAGTTTGTGGACACTCTGCCGCGTGAGGATTCGGGCAAGATCTTCAAGCGCAAATTGCGTGAACCGTTCTGGGCCAATGCCGGCCGTACTGTTTAGCGCGCAATAATGCCGGTCTCGATGCTGATGACGGGTGCAAAGCGCCCGTCCAGCGGCTTTCCGAAATTGAGGACAAGGTCGGGGCCATCCGTCTCAAGCGTTACCGGCGCGCCGTCCGAAACGCGTGCGCTGCCGGAAAGCGCAAGGTTGCGGATCACAAGCCTGTTGCCTTCAGGCTTTCCCAGCACGATCAGGTGAACCGTGCCCCCGCTCTGGGTGAACCGCACCGGCAGGCCGCACGCCGTTTCGGCTTCCGGTGTATCGCCGCGGCCTTGCCATGGCCGCGTGCCATAGATCGCATGCCCGTTTTCGGCCAGCCACGCCCCGAACAGTTTCAGCCGCGCCAATTGTGCGGCGGGAATTTGCGCATCGCTGCCGCGCGGCCCCACATTCAGCAGCAGGTTGCCGCCCTTCGCCACGGCGTCGATGAAATCGGCCAGCAGCGTTTCGCCCGGCGCGTAATCCTCTTCGCGGTCGTTGCGGTTGAAGCCGAAGGAATGGCTCATGCCCCGCGTCGCTTCCCATTTGCGTTTCTGGATGGTTTTGAACGTGGTGTATTCGGGCGTGCGGAAATCGCTGTGGGGCACCGCTTGCGGCACCACGCCGTTCACCGCTTCCGGGTGCTTGTCGATGTAACGCCGGGCGAGATAATCCGCCACGCGGCGCACCGTCTTGCGGCGCAAGAGCTTGGTGGCGAATTTCGCATGCGCCCAGCGGTCGTTCACCACGCCCTCCGGCACGGCGGTGTAGTAATCGGCGAACAGGCCCAGCAAGGGATCAAGTCCCGTCGGCCACGAAATGTCGTTCCACAGAACGTCCGGCCCGTAACGCGCGATCAGTTCGCGCGCCTGCGCCATGGCATAGGCGGGATAATCGCCGCCCGGCATCGAACCCAGAAAATCGAACAGCGTGCGCAGCGGCTCGCGATTGAAGGTCCAGTCGATGCCGCCGGAATAATAAACGCCGAAGCGCATGCCGTTGGCCCGCACCGCCGCCGCCAGTTCGCCCACCACGTCGCGCGCGGTGAACCAGTCCGGCTCATGCGGATTCGCAACCCCGCTCGGCCACAAACAGAATCCATCGTGGTGCTTGGTCACCAGCACGACATATTTCGCGCCCGCGGCGCGGAAGGTTTCGGCCCATTCGTGCGGCTGCCACTGTTTCAGCCCGTCCAGAAAATCCTGTTTGAACGCGGTATAGGGCCGGTTGCCGAACTCCGCGGCATGAAACCCGGCCGATGGCGTGCCGGCGATTTTGATCGCGTTCGCATACCATTCGGTATAGGGCACCATCGCCACGGCACGGGCATAATCGCTTTTGAAGGCATCGGTGATGCTGCCGGTCCGGGGCGCGAAAGCGGGAATGGAAAACAGCCCCCAATGAATGAAGATGCCGAACTTCGCATCGTCATACCATTGGGGCAGGCTCCGCGCGTTCAGCGCTTCGAGCGTCGGTGGAATCGGCTGCGCGGGCGGTCCGTTCATCCCGTTTTCACAAGCCCCAGCCGGATCAGGCTTTCCGCCGTGGCGGTGATCGCGTCTTCGGCTGTGCGCGGCGCCCAGCCCAGAAGGCGGCGCGCCTTTTCGCCGGTGGCACCCTTTTTCTTGCCCAGTTCGGGCACAAGCTGGCGGATCGCCGGATCGCGCAGCGCCGCCAGCCGCAACAGCCAGTTCGGCAATTGCCGTGTCGGCACCCGGCCTGCGGCGGCGCCCATGCGCGCTTTCAGGATCACCGCGATCTCGCGGATCGAAAGCACATCGCCCGCAATGGCCAGAAACCGCTCGCCCTTCGCGGCCGGGTCGATCATGGCGCGGATGTGCAGGTCCGCCACATCGCGCACATCCACGATCCCGAAATAAAGCCGCGGCGCACCGGGAAGCGCGCCGTTCATCAGCCGCTGCACCAGAAGGATCGAGGTCGAAAAATCCGCCCCCAGAACCGGGCCCAGTACGCCGACCGGGTTCACCACCGAAAGCTCAAGCCCGCCGCCATCGCCCGCAATGAAATCCCATGCCGCGCGTTCGGCGATCGTCTTCGATTTGACATAGGCTGAAAGGCCGGGCCCGTTCAGTTCGGTCCAGTTCGTTTCGTCGAACGGTGCGGTCTGCTCCGCATGGCCATAGCCGATCGCCGCGAAGGAGGATGTCAGCACCACGCGCTTCACACCCGCATCGCGCGCTGCCCGCAGCACGCGCAACGCCCCTTCGCGTGCGGGTACGATCAATTCGTTTTCATCGCTCGGCAGCCGCTCCGGAAAGGGCGAGGCGACGTGCAGCACATATTCGCAGCCCGCCACCGCTTCCGGCCAGCCGGTGTCGTTTTCCAGATCGGCGGCCAGAAAGCGCAGCCGGTCGCCCGCATCCATGCCCCCTTCGCGCAGCATCGCGCGCACATCGGCTTCGCGCGCCAGATTGCGCACCGTGGTGCGTATCTGATGGCCCGCATGCAACAACTGCAGAATGGCATGGCTGCCGATAAAGCCGGAGCCACCGGTAACCAGAACAGTGCTCATGACTGCCTCGCTGGCCAGAAACGCTGGCTTAATGCTGGCTGGGTGTGTCGTGACCGGCCTGAAGAAACCCCGCCCCGGCCGTTCGATGCAGCGTGCTTCGGCCGCCGCAAAATTTCAATGCCCCGTCCGGCGCCTTTTATGTGCCGCAGCCCGTTACGTGCCGCAAAAGGTGGTGTGCACCATCTGGTCTGGCCGCGGCGGCTGGGCATAGGCCTCCCGCCCCGGCTGCTCGTCATAGGGTGCGGCCAGCACGGTCAACAGGGTCTCGAACGGGGTGAAATCATGGCCGTTCACCGCCGCCGCAATCGCTTCTTCCACCCGGTGATTGCGCGGAATGAACAGCGGATTCACCGCCCGCATCTGTGCGCGAACCGCATCCGGCGCTGCGCCCTGCTGCGTCAGGCGTGCGCGCCATCTGGCCGCCCAGTCGTCATACGTGGCGGGTTCGGTGAACTGGCGGCGCAGCGCCGCATCGCCGGCAGGGTCAACCGCCGCATCGCACAGAAGCCGGAAGGTCAGGGTGAAATCGGCGCCGTTATCCGCCATCCGCGTCAACAGATCTTCGGCCAGCGCGATGTCTTCGCCTTCCGTCCGGCTGAGGCCCAGCTTGCGGCAGAACCCGGTGTCGTATGCAGCCTGAAAGCGTGGGCCGAAGGCGTCGATCGCGCTTTGCGCTTCCGCCAGCGCCGCGTCCTTGTCGTCGGCCAGCAGCGGCAGAAGCGTTTCGGCCAGGCGCGCCAGATTCCATTGTGCCATGCGCGGCTGGTTGGCATAGGCATAGCGGCCCTGATGGTCGATGGAGCTGAACACCGTTCCGGGGTGATAGGCATCCATGAAGGCGCATGGCCCGTAATCGATGGTCTCGCCCGACACCGCCATATTGTCGGTGTTCATCACACCGTGAATGAAACCCGCCAGCAGCCATTGCACGATCAGATCGGCCTGCCGCGCGATTACGCAGGTGAGGAAGGCGCGATACCGGTTCGGTGCTTCCATCGCATCGGGATAGAGCCGGGCGATTGTGTGGTCGGCCAGAAGCCGTAACCCTTCGTTGTCCCCGCGCGCGGAGAAATACTGAAAGGTGCCGACCCGGATATGGCTTGCCGCCACACGCGTCAGCACCGCACCGGGCAATGGCGTTTCACGCCGCACCGTTTCGCCGCTTTCCACCGCGGCCAATGTCCGCGTGGTGGGGATGCCCAGCGCCGCCATCGCCTCGCTGACGATATATTCGCGCAACACCGGGCCCAGTGCGGCCCGGCCATCGCCCCGCCGTGAAAACGGGGTCGGCCCGCTGCCTTTCAACTGAATGTCGCGCCGCCGTCCCTGTCGGTCGATCACTTCGCCCAGAAGAACGGCGCGGCCATCGCCCAGTTGCGGCACGAAATTTCCGAACTGGTGCCCGGCATAGGCCATGGCCAGCGGTTCGCCGCCTTCGGGGATGCGGTTTCCGGCCAGCACCGCCACACCTTCCGGCGTTTTCAGCGCCTCCGGCGAAAGCCCCAATTCCCGGGCCAGGCCGTCGTTCAGGCGGATCAGCCGGGGCGCCGCCACGGGTGTCGGCGGAAGCTGCGCGAAAAACCGCTCCGGCAGCCGGGCATAGCTGTTGTCGAACCGGGTGGCGGGAAAGGCCTCGCTTGGCAGCATCACCATCACTCCTGACGTCTTCGGTGCGCGCTTCTTCTTTTATGGGCAACGCGCCCGGAATGGAAAGGCGCAAAGGGAAGGGTGGGGTTGGCCCCAGTACCATCGATCCCTTTGCCATCGATCCCTTTGCCAAAGGTATGGCAATTCGGCTACGACAGCGTCATTGCGATATTCTTCGAAAAGGATTGCGTTTATGGCTATCAAGACCCGCATCACCGAGCTTTTCGGCATCGAGCACCCGATCATCCAGGGCGGCATGCACTATGTCGGCTTTGCCGAGATGGCGGCGGCGGTCTCCAATGCCGGGGGCTTGGGCATCATCACCGGTCTGACCCAGGGTACCCCGGCCAATCTGGCCAAGGAAATCGCCCGTTGCCGCGAAATGACGGACAAGCCCTTCGGCGTGAACCTGACCTTCCTGCCCGCGGTCACCCCGCCCGATTATCCGGGCTTCGTCGATGCCATCATCAAAGGCGGGATCAAGATCGTCGAAACCGCGGGCAACAACCCGCAGAAATGGCTTCCGGGGCTGAAGGAAGCGGGGGTGAAGGTGATCCACAAATGCACCTCCGTCCGCCATTCCCTGAAGGCAGAGGCGATTGGCTGCGATGCGGTCAGTGTCGATGGCTTTGAGTGCGGCGGCCATCCGGGCGAAGACGATGTGCCGAATTTCATCCTGCTGCCGCGCGCGGCAGAGGAATTGAAGATTCCCTTCGTCGCCTCCGGCGGCATGGCCGATGGCCGCAGCCTGATGGCGGCGCTGTCCTTAGGGGCAGAGGGTATGAACATGGGCACCCGCTTCATCGCGACCAAGGAAGCGCCGGTGCATGAGAATGTGAAAAAGGCCCTTGTCGCGGCCAGTGAACTCGACACCCGTCTGATCATGCGGCCCTTGCGCAATACCGAGCGCGTGCTGAACAACGATGCGGTGGAACGCCTGATCGCCAAGGAAAAAGAGCTGGGCGACAAGCTGAGCTTTGCGGATATCGCGGCCGAAGTCGCTGGTGTCTATCCGCGCATCATGAAACATGGCGAAATGGATGCGGGCGGCTGGAGCTGCGGCATGGTCGCGGGCCTGATCCACGACGTTCCGACGGTGAAGGAACTGATCGACCGCATCATGGGCGAGGCGGAAGCGATCCTGCGCAAGCGTCTGACGCCGATGTTCGCCTGATAGACGTCGTAAAGAATCGCACGAAGGGCGGCTTCACGGCCGCCCTTTTTGTTTTCTTCTTTCATCTCCCTTTGCAGAGCCGGGAGCGCCCCTTCTTTCACCTCCCCCCTGCGGGGAGAGCTTGCCCCGCACATGTTGCGGGGTCGAATTCCGCGAGCGGAGTGAGCGCATTTCGGGTGGGGGTGAACATCACCCC
>JAFKEW010000032.1:0-6992 GCA_017308375.1 Alphaproteobacteria bacterium | reverse complement strand
CCCCGTGGTTACGGGGGAGGTCGCGAGCGCATGGCGCGAGCGGGAGGGGGCACACACCCACTCTCCGTCATGGCCCGGTCGATAGCGGCAGCGTATTCGACGCGGGCCATCCAGATGAAGTTGCTCTGCCGCCCAAGAGGAAATGCTATTTTTCCTATTTTGTACTTGTAATCCTAGTTCGTGATCTCTATTTGTTCTCTCTGAAGGATACGGAGAACGTGGGGTGCTGTAGATTGGCCGCAAGACCATACAGGTAAGGGTGCAAGCTTGCGTGCACCCGCGTGGGAATCAGGACAATGAACCGGGCAGCAGGGCGATCCCCTCACCGGTTCGGCAGGTCCGGGGTCCGGTCCCGAAGACCTCTCCCGTTTCCCGCAAGAACCGTGGCGGCTGGCGGCGCCTTTTGGGTGCCGGTCATTGGCCCTCCGCCGGGGGCCTTCGATCGGCTTGTCCATCGGTGTCAGAAACGGCTCTGTCCCTTCGGCCGAACGGACAGGGCCTTGTTTTTACGCGCGCAGGGTTGGCGTGGCGGCTGCGCGCGGCAAAAGACTTACGCGAGCATGCAGGGTTGGCGTGGCGGCTGCATGCGAGCGATGAGGGAAAGCAGAGCAGGCGAACAGGGTTGTACGCGCCGCGCATTCGATGAACTATCCGGTCAGGTCAGCAGGGGAAAATTTTGTCATCCGTCGTTTCACAGCCGGTTGCTGCCAAGCTCACCAAAGCCGCTATATTTCTGGTCGCGACGATCAACCCGGGCAAGGAAAACGAGGCCGCGGTCAAGGCCTTGTGCGGTGATCTGGCCGCGCTTCTGCGGGCGGTCGGGTTCCGCGATCTGGAGGGGCGGCTCTCCTGCGTCATGGCGTTCGGCTCCGATGCCTGGGACCGGCTTTTCGGTGCGCCACGGCCGAAGGATCTGCATCCCTTCCGCGAAATCCGCGGCGTTCATCACGCGGTCTCCACGCCGGGCGATCTCCTCTTTCATATCCGCGCAACGCGGATGGATCTCTGTTTCGAACTGGCGACACAGATCATGGGCCGGCTGGGCGCTGCCGTTTCGGTCGCGGACGAGGTGCACGGCTTCAATTATTTCGATGACCGCGATCTGATCGGCTTTGTCGATGGAACGGAAAACCCGGTGGATCAGGCAGCCATCGCCGCCACCATCATCGGTGAAGAAGATGCCGCCTTCGCCGGCGGCAGCTATGTGATCGTGCAGAAATATCTGCACAACCTGAAGGGCTGGAATGCGCTGCCGGTGGAGGCGCAGGAGAAGATCATCGGCCGAACCAAGCTCTCCGATATCGAACTGGACGATGCCGTGAAACCGGCCTCGGCCCACAACGCCCTGACGACGATCGTCGAGAACGGGGAGCAGCTGGAAATCCTGCGGGACAACATGTCGTTCGGCGAGGTGGGCAAGGGTGCGTTCGGCACCTATTTCATCGGCTACGCCCGCGCCCCGCAGCGGATCGAGCAGATGCTGGAGAACATGTTCGTCGGCCGCCCGCCGGGCAATTATGATCGCCTGCTGGATTTCAGCCGCGCCGTCACCGGCACGCTGTTCTTCGTACCGACCGCGACGTTCCTCGAAGATGTTGCGGCGTCCGCGCCCGCCACCGCAGAACCGGCCGTTGAAGACGAAGCCGGATCGCGGCGGCCTGCGCCTGACGGTTCACTTGGTATAGGTTCTCTCAAACATGAGGCAGGACATGGATAATCTTCATCGCGAACTCGCCCCCATCTCCGGCGAAGCCTGGGCCCAGATCGAGGAGGAGGCCTCCCGCACCCTGAAACGCCATCTGGCGGCGCGGCGGGTGGTGGATGTTCCGGATCCGAAAGGTCTCGCCCTTTCCGCCATCGGCACCGGGCATCTGCACCAGATTCAAACGCCGGGTGACGGGATCGTGGCTGCGCAACGCGATGTGAAAGCGATTGTGGAACTGCGTATTCCGTTCACGCTCTCGCGCCAGGCGATTGACGATGTCGAACGCGGTGCGGCGGATTCGGACTGGGACCCGTTGAAGGATGCAGCCCGCAAAATCGCCTTTGCGGAAGATCGCGCCGTTTTCGATGGCTATGCGGCTGCCGGCATCCAGGGCATCCGCGAGGGCAGCAGCAATTCCGCTGTCGTGCTTCCGTCCCACGCCAAAGGGTATCCGGCTGCGGTCGCGCAGGCCGTGAGCCGGTTGCGGCTTGCCGGCGTCAATGGGCCTTATGCGCTTGTGCTCGGCGCGGATGCGTATACCGCCGCGCATGGCGGAAGCGATGAAGGCTATCCGGTCTTTCATCATCTCGAACATGTGGTGGATGGCGGCATCATCTGGGCGCCAGCCATCGCAGGCGGCTTCGTGCTCTCCACCCGCGGTGGGGATTTCGAGCTGGATATCGGGCAGGATATCTCGATCGGTTATCAGAGCCATTCCGGCACGGCCGTCGAACTCTATTTTCTGGAGACCTTTACCTTCCGGCTGCTGACGACGGAAGCTGCTGTCGTGCTCTCCTCTGAGGAGAAGAAGAAATAGGCATTCAGCGTTTCACGGTGGGAGATGTTCCCGCCAGACAGTGGAGCGAGGGTTTGGCGCCATGACGAAACGATTCAAGATCGGCGATCATGTGAGCTGGAATTCCGAGGCCGGACGCGTGTCTGGAACCATCATTGCCGTTCACACCAGGGATTTCGACTACAAGGGGCACACCCATCGCGCCTCGCCGGATGACCCGCAATACGAAATCAAAAGCGACAAGACCGATCATATCGCGGCCCATAAGGGTCGTGCCCTGGACCATGCCTGATGGTGGTGCCGCGTGACGCTTCCCGTCTTCACCATCGGCCACTCCAATCGAAGCCTTGACGCGTTCGTTGAGCTACTGCGCGGGCCTCACATCGATCGCGTCGTGGACATCAGAACAATTCCGCGGTCGCGATCCAATCCGCAGTTCAATCGGGATGCACTGCCCACGGCACTGACGGCCTTCGATATTGCCTATGAGCATGTTGTGGCCCTCGGCGGCCTGCGCGGAAAAGCAAGAAGCCAGCCGCCGCATATCAATGGTTTCTGGACCAATGAAAGTTTCCACAACTATGCTGATTATGCGCTGAGCGGGGAGTTCACGGCGGGCCTCGACCATCTCCTCGCCGTGGGGGCGGAACAGCGCTGCACCATCATGTGTTCGGAAGCTGTGTGGTGGCGGTGCCATCGCCGCATCGTTGCGGATTATCTTGTCGCGCGTGGGATCAGCGTTTTCCATATCATGGGGGAGGGGCGTCTGGTCCCGGCCCAACTGACCCCCGGCGCGATCGTTCAGCCCGATGGGCGGATCGTTTATCCCCGCGCGCAAGAACCGGATGTGTGAATGGCCGTTGATCCTCCGCATCATGTCGTCATCGTCGGCGCCGGCTTCGGCGGTCTTGAGGTCGCGCGCAATCTCGCAAAGGCGCCGTTTCGCATCACGGTCATCGACCGCCGCAACCATCATCTGTTTCAGCCGCTGCTCTATCAGGTGGCGACGGCCTCATTGGCGACATCGGAAATCGCCTGGCCCATCCGGTCTCTTCTTCGCGCCTATACGAATGTCACGACCCTGCTCGGCACTGTCGTTGGCGTGAACGGTCCGCAGAAGAAAGTTCTGCTGGAAGATGGAGCGGCGCTTTCTTTCGACACACTGGTTCTCGCGACCGGGGCGCGGCATGCCTATTTCGGCCATGACGAATGGGAACCTTATGCACCCGGCCTGAAAACCATCGAAGATGCCACCACGATCAGGCGGCGGATCCTTAGCGCTTTCGAACAGGCCGAGCGTACACCGGATGAAGCCGAACGTGCCAAATTCCTGACGTTCGTGATTATCGGCGGCGGCCCGACAGGGGTGGAGCTTGCGGGCACAATCGCGGAACTCGCGCGTGATACGTTGCGGAACGACTTCCGGAATTTCGACACGCGACAGGCGCGCGTTGTTCTTGTCGAGGCGGGGCCCCGCATTCTTCCGGGCTTTCGCGAAAGCCTGTCTGACTATGCCCGCCGCGCGCTGACGCATCTCGGGGTGGAGGTCCTGCTCGGACAGCCGGTTACCCGATGCACGGCTGATAGCGTCGAAATTGGCGGGCAGCATCTGCCGGCAGAAACAATTCTCTGGGCGGCGGGTGTTGCTGCATCATCTGCTGCTGCCTGGCTCAATGTGCCGGCCGATCGTGCCGGGCGTATTCTTGTGCAGCCGGATCTCACGGTGCCGGGGCATCCGGATATTTTCGCGATCGGCGACACCGCTTATGTTCAGATGCCGAATGGAAAACCTGTTCCGGGCATTGCGCCGGCCGCCAAGCAGGAAGGGCGCTACGTTGCCGGAACGATTATGGCCAGGCTGCGTGGCCGCAATTCCCAACCGCCTTTCCGCTACAGGGATGCCGGCAGCCTCGCAACCATTGGCAAGCGTGCTGCGGTGGTCGATTTCGGCTGGATCAAACTCACTGGCCGCGTTGCATGGTGGTTCTGGGGATTTGCGCACATCTATTTCCTGATCGGTTTGCGCCACCGTTTGGCCGTCGCCTTGAACTGGCTCTGGATTTATTTCACTGGCCAGCGCAGTGCCCGCCTCATCACGCAGGGCGACCGGACGCCGTAGTCCTTCACAGCGTGCTGCTATATCGGCGCCCGGCGAGGTATTGCTGCATAACATTGGCGGAGACGGAGGGATTCGAACCCTCGATACGGCTTTTGACCGTATAACGGTTTAGCAAACCGCCGCCTTCAGCCTCTCGGCCACGTCTCCCGCCCGCTCCGGCGCTCCTGTGCCGGAAGGTGGCCGGTGTTCTCGCCTTTTGGATTGGCCGGGGCAAGCCCTTTTTCGCGTGGTTTTTGCCCGGCTGTCCCCTCTTACCAGGCGTCTGGCCGCCACTTTCCCCCGCCATTCCTGCCTCGCGGAAGGGCCGCGGGGCTTGCCAGCCCGCCTCGACACAGGCAGGATTTCAGGCGATGCGGGGAAATAGACGCCGCGTGCCAGAACCTGGCGGCAAGCCGGGCGCCCGCGGGCGATCCGCGCTCCCTTTTCGGGGGCGTATGAGGAAGGAGCGGCACATGCAAGTTCTACATATATTGCGCGAGAAAGGCCGCGAAGTTGTCACCATCGCGGCAGACGCCACCTTGTCAGAGGCTTCGCGCCTTCTGGCCCGCCGCCGTATCGGTGCGCTTGTGGTCTATGGGGAAGATGGCGGGCTTGCCGGTATTCTATCGGAACGCGACGTAGTTCGCGCCCTCTCCGATGAAAGCGTCGCGGCCCTTGCCCGTCCTGTCAGCGCGTTCATGACACGCGATGTGCAAACCTGTTGTGAGATCGATTCGGTGGATGAACTGATGGAGGTGATGACGAACAATCGCTTCCGTCATGTGCCGGTGGTTGAGGATGCGCGTATCGTCGGCATCATTTCGATCGGCGATGTGGTGAAAACCAGGATCGAGGAAACGGTCCGCGAGGCCGAGACCTTGCGCGAATATATCGTCGCGCGCTGAGGGCTCCGGCGCTTCTGGTGCCGCGGAATCTTCACACGGAACTTTGGCGGCTGGTCGCGCGTTTTTCTTCGCAGAGCACAACCTGCGGAGGACGCGATGGCTTCAATGCCCAAGAAAACACGGCATTTTTCTGCTGTTTGGGCCGGTGCGTTTGCGCTGCTGACGGCGGCTGCGGCGCACGCGCAGCCGGATGATTACACGCGGAGTTCGACACCGGCGGAAACGGTCGAAACGCGCCAGTTGAATGATGCCGCCACACGCGGGCAGGTGCGCGCCGAAGATCAGGCGCAATATCAACAGCAGCTGGAACGCTATCAGGCGGAGCAGAAACAGTATCAGCGCGCCCGGTCGCGTTATGACAGACAGCGCGTTGCGTACGATCGGCAGCGCGACAATTATCTGCGTGAACACAGCCCCTATTACAAAACCCGCGGGCGCGATCTGTGGCGTTTGCCGGATGCGGCGCCCCCTGTCCCGCATCAGGCTTCGCTGTCGCGCCTTTCCCTGCTGGCCGAACCGTCACGGCAATTGACGCGTGCGCCCGTGGTTGACGGTGGGGGCAACTGGGTCGGCCGCGTCCGCACTGTCGAAACATCATCCGACGGCCGGCTGGGCCGGGTGCAGATCGTGCTTGATCGCGATCGGCGCGCGGTATGGGTCCGCCCCGGCGATCTTGATTACGATACTGTAACCGGGGTGCTGTTCACCCCGCTCCGCTACCGGGACTTGCGGATGCTGCCCGGTCACGACCTTTAAGGCCCGCGCTCCATTCCATTGGTACGCCATTGCCCTGTGGCCGCGGCACCGGCGCTTTCGGCGTGGCATGAGGCTGCCCCAGCAACGATTATGCTGCAGTGCAACGAGGCAGGATGCCGCGGGCCCGCAACCCCGCGAAATCCCTTGGTTTTGCTTCTATCCACAGCCGCGCGAAAAAATTGCGTTTTACCCTTTGACAGGGCGGAAGCACCCGCCTATATACCGCGCCCACGCCGCCCGCCGGGGCTTGCCTTGCGGGCGGTGTTGCTTCTCTGGCAAGATGAAAATTCGCGCCAGAAGGCGGCTCTTTGACATTGTGATTTGAGGAAGGGGAACGTGGGCGGCGGCTCGGTCGCTTGTTCGTGAGCAATCACGGGCACAACTGAATCGAGCTATCCGAACGCTCGCGTTCTCAGCAATACACACAGAAGTTCGGTGTATTCGGGGCCTGTGACGGGACCCGATGCATCAACCTCGTCAAAAGTGTTTTGTGAACAACGATGAAGTGTTTCGCGATTAGCTCAGGATCAAAACTTGAGAGTTTGATCCTGGCTCAGAACGAACGCTGGCGGCAGGCCTAAAACATGCAAGTCGAGCGCCCAGCAATGGGAGCGGCGGACGGGTGAGTAACACGTGGGAACATGCCTTTCGGTACGGAACAACTCAGGGAAACTTGAGCTAATACCGTATGCGCCCTAACGGGGAAAGATTTATCGCCGAAGGATTGGCCCG
>JAFKEW010000025.1 GCA_017308375.1 Alphaproteobacteria bacterium | reverse complement strand
CCGCTGGCCCGTTCGTTGCGTTAAGATTTGGTTATGACGCGAGTCGGCGCATCCCGGATGGTTCCCGTTTTTGCCGCGCAAAGGGCGGCAAAAGGGCCTGCGCGCGTGGAAAATTCCAGCGCGAGCGCGAATGCAAACGGTGAATATCGCGACCGTTCGGCGCTGCCGCCACCGCCGCCATGGCGCGACCGGTGCCGCAACGGGACTGTGCGGACGATGGATTCCGTCCCATTCCGGGACAGACCGAGACTGTCAGCGGCATTCGCGGCACAAATACTGGGGCAGGTGCTGGGACAAATCGCGCCACCATCTCCGCCCCTGCCACGGCAGGCGAATGCCTATCGCAAAGCCGCCGCGAAGCCGCATGGATTTGACGAAATAGCCTGATAGCCTTGGCTGACGGCATTGGCTGATGGCATCCGTGCAATTGTGCGCGGGCCCTTCAGCGTTTCACCATCATCGCGAACAGGGCGCCACGGATTTCGGCCAGCGTCTTTTCGATCTCCCCCAACCGCGCCTCCATCGCATCGAGCCTTGCTGTCATCGCATCACGTTCCGTTTCGCGCGGCACCGGTGTCGCGATTCCCGCATGGTGTGCCACCTCCGCCGCCGGCACGCCCAGAAGGGCCGCGAGCAGGCGCACATCATCCGCCGACAATTCGCGCTGATCCTTCCACAATTCCGCACGCTGTTCTTCCGTCAGGCCGAGCGCGGCCGCCAATGCGGCATGCGTAAGCCCTGCGGCATCCAGCCTTGCGTCGAACCACGCTGCGTCGAAAAAAAGCGCCATGCGGCAAGTCTGGCGTGTTTTTGAAGTCCGGGCAAAGGTTCAGCGCGACGGCGAATAATCCGGCCGGGCGATGCGCGCCGCCCCCAGCACGCGGCCATAGCCACCTTGTTGCACCACGACCGCAAGCCCGTCATGCGGCGGATCGGAAGGGTCGTGGCGCGGCAGTTCGAACGAAACCGCCTGCCCCTTCCACATGCCGACCGCGCGCAAGGCCCGCACCACATTGTGATAGGTCACCTTGCGGCCGCTGTTTTCGCCCGCGCCGATATTGACGGTCGCCTGATTCAAAAGCTGAAACACCCAGATGGTGGCATTGGGCGTGCCCCATTTGCCGAGGTCATCCTTGTCGAGGCCCGCAACCGGGGCCGCCGCAATCGACACCCGCACCGTGCGCCGGTCCGGCGTCAGCGAAACGGGCAACACCGGCATGTCCTGCGCCCGTGCCGCGATTGCCGCCTTGACCTGTTGGGTGCGGCTGCCGACCACATCATCGACCCCGTCGACAATCATTTCGGGCGTGTAGATGCCGCCATGACCCATGATCCGGGCATAGGCCTTCTGGCGCCGCGTGTTGGCTTCGCTGGCGAGCGTGTCTTTCCAGCCCAGCATGTCCCAATAGGTCACCGGAAGGCTGATCGCGAGCACACCCGGCTGTTTGGCCAGCGTGCCCAGAAGGGCATCGGCGGGCGGGCAGGAACTGCAGCCCTGACTGGTATAAAGCTCCACCACCACCGGACGCTTTTCCGCCTCCCCAGCACGCGCCGAAGCCGCGGCCGCCACAACAAGCGCAGCCACCCCGAGCCAGGATGCGAAGTTCCGGATTGCCATGGCCGCACCATAAGACCGGCGCCCGGGCGGCTCCAGTCACTTCGGCTTGAGAAGAAAAAGGCGCGGTGAAGCGGGAAAATCCAGAGAAATGGCGGATTGGCAGAGCCGCATCACAGGCGATAGCTTGGCCTTTGCAACTTCTGTGGAGCACCGGGCATGGCCCCATCGGCATCCGTTTTCCTGGGCTGGTCCGGCAAGCCGGAAACCCTGCTTCTGAACCGGGCCAACCGCCACGGCGTGGTGGGTGGCGCCACCGGCACGGGCAAAACGGTGACCTTGCAGGTCCTGGCCCAGGCCCTGTCCGAGGCGGGCGTCCCTGTCTTTGCCGCCGACGTGAAGGGCGACCTTTCGGGCATCGCCATGCCGGGCGACCGGCTGGAACGCTTCGCCGAACGGGCGAAGACCATGAACCTGACGCTCGCGCCCACCGCGCCGCCGGTGATGTTCTGGGATCTGTTCGGGAAACAGGGCCATCCGGTGCGCGCCACCGTTTCGGAAATGGGGCCGCTTCTGCTCTCGCGCATGCTGGACCTGAACGACACGCAGGAAGGCGTGTTGAACATCGTGTTCCATGCCGCCGACCAGGAAGGGTTGCTGCTGCTCGACCTGAAGGATCTGCAGGCGGCCCTGAAATATGTCGGGGAAAACGCCGCCAGCATCGGCACGCAATACGGCAATGTGGCACCCGCCACGATCGGGGCGATCCAGCGCGCGCTACTGAACCTGGAGACGCAAGGGGCGGCGAATTTCTTCGGTGAACCGGCGTTGCAACTGGCCGATCTGATGCGCACCGATCTTTCCGGCAAAGGCTATGTGAATGTTCTGGCCGCCGATACGCTGATCCAGTCGCCGAAGCTTTATGCAACGTTCCTGCTGTGGCTGCTGTCGGAATTGTTCGAGCAGATGCCCGAAGTGGGTGACCCCGACAAACCGCGGCTGGTGTTCTTTTTCGACGAAGCCCATCTTCTGTTCCGCGATGCGCCGAAAGCGTTACTGGAGAAGATCGAACAGGTGGTGCGGCTGATCCGCTCCAAGGGCGTCGGCATTTTCTTCGTGACGCAGAACCCGGCCGACATTCCCGATGACGTGCTGGCGCAACTGGGCAACCGGGTGGAGCATGCACTGCGCGCCTACACCCCGGCCGAGCAGAAGGGGCTGAAGGCGGCGGCGCAATCGTTTCGGGCCAACAAGGATTTCGATACCGCGGATGCGATCCAGAATCTGGGTGTGGGTGAGGCGCTGGTTTCGATGCTGGATGAAAAAGGCGCGCCCGAAATCGTGCAGAAAACCATGATCCGGCCGCCGGCCTCGCGCCTCGGCCCGATCACGCCGGAGGAGCGCAGCGCCATCATCGCCAAAAGTCCGGTCAAAGGGCTTTACGACCGCACCATCGACCGCGAATCCGCGTTTGAACTGTTGCAAACCCGCTTTGCCGAAAGTGCGGCAAAAGCCAAGGAAGCGGCCGACGCCAAAGAACAGGCCCGCGCCGATGCGCAAACCAGACGCAGCGCGCCGCGGCCCACCAACCGCCAGGGTATTGGCGAGGCCTTCGCCAAATCGCTGGTGCGCAGCATGGCCAGCAGCGCCGGCCGCCAACTGATCCGCGGTATTCTGGGCAGCCTGCTGAAATAGCCTTATTCGGCGGCCTGTGCCCGGCTGATCACGCGTTCGATATCCTTTTGGCGGGCATCGAACTGGCGGGCGATGTTTTCGTCTTCGTCCTGCAGCGCCTGCACGTCGGCCTTGGCATAATCGATCACGCCCATCTCGGTGTAACCCTTCTGGACATATTCGCCCCAGAGGCCAATGTCCTTCACGATCGGCAGGATGCGCGTAAACAGCGAATTGCGGAATTTCTCCATGAAGCCGGATTCGTACATCGCGGTTGCGCATTCCTCGATCGGCAGGCCGAGGTTCTGCCACAACTCGACCGCATCGAAGCGGTCGCGCATCAGATAGCTGGCTTCCACCAGGAATTCCTCGCGCTCGTCACGCTCTTTCTGGGTGAGCTGCGGATAGTAATCGCGCAACGCAAGGCGCCCGAAGGCGACATGGCGCGATTCATCCTGCATCACATAAGCATTCACCTGCGCGCAGAGCGGATTTTGCGCATGGTCGCGAATCTGGCCGAATGAAGCGAGCGCCAGCCCCTCGATCACCACCTGCATGCCGAGATAGGTCATATCCCAGCGGCTGTCGCGCAAGGTCTGCTCAATCAGATCCTGAAGCGGCTTGGTCATCGGGTAGACGACGCCGAATTTCGTCAGCAGGCGCTTATAGGCTTCGACATGACGGGCTTCGTCGATCGTCTGTGTCGCCGCGTAGAATTTGGAATCCACATCCGGCACCTGTGTCACGATCTTGGCGGCACAGATCAATGCGCCCTGCTCGCCCTGCATGAATTGCGAAAGCTGCCAGGCCTGGAAATTTTTCCGGACCGCCCCCTTCTCCTTCGCGCTCATTTTCAGATAGCAGGGCGCCATGTGGATCGGCAGGGATTCCTCGGGCATCTGCTCGGGATTTTCCTCGTCCAGTTCCTGGTCCCAGTCGATGCGCGTGGCGGCATCCCACTGCATCTCCTTGCCCTTGGCATAGAGGCCCATCATGGCGGCGCGGCCGTCGTCATAATCCCAGTTGAAGGTGACGTCGAAATCCTGCGGCACCGACCAGTTTTTCTCGCCGGGGTCCAGCGCATAAAAATCGCGAAATGCCATGCCGGGGTTCCTCCTGAATCTGTTATGGGCGCAAGGATGCGCCATCTTTTTACTGGCGCAAGAATGCGCCGGGCCGCCGCGGCTGGCGACTACCGCAACCGCCAAAATTGTGGCATTTTGCGCCAAATGGTCACGGCCACCCTCGAACGGCTTCCGATGACGATGGGCTATTTCCGGCTCATCCATCGCTGTTTCGCAGGCGCGGACGGCGCGGCGCTGCTGGAAGGCACCGGCGTCAGCTTGCGCGATCTAGCCAATCCCTCTGCCGAGATCAGCCTGTTTCAGCAGGTGCGGCAGGTGGAAAACCTGAACGGGCTGAGGGGCTATGGCTGGGCGTTTTCGCAGCCCGAACTGTGGAGCGTTTCGGCCCACGGCGCCATCGCCACCGCCATGGTGGCGGCGCCCACGATCGGCGACGCGATCGAGGTGCTGCGCCATTACGGGCATGTCCGCGCGCCGTTCTTCCGCATGCGCCTCACGCCGAAGCGGGAAGTGATCACACTGGAATACGCGGTGACGGTCGCACTCGACGAACCGCAATGGCGCCCGATGATGGAAATCGCGTTCGTCGCCGTGCGCTCGCTGATACAGGCCTCGCTCGGCTCCGCACCCGCCGAAGCCCAATTCCATTTCGCGGCGCCGAAGCCAGGCTATGACGCTGAAGTGCGAAAAGCATTGGGGGTGCATGTCACCTACGACGCGCCGTCAAACAAGGTCGTTCTGCCGCGTGCGTGGATGGACATTCCCTCCACCGGCGCGGACAGCGCGCTCTACCGGAACGCGATCACCGAATTGCAGGCCGCCCTTGCCCGGCTTGACGATCCGCTGGACGTGCGCGCGCAGGTTGAGCGATTGCTACAGACCATGCCGGATCGCAGGCTGAGCGCAGAGGACGTGGCAAGCGCGCTTGGCATCTCACGGCGCACGCTTGCCCGCCGCCTGCAGGAAACCGGTGTGAAATTCCGCAACCTTCTGGATGACGAGTTGAAGCACCGCGCGGACAGGCTTCTCCATTCCGCGAAACTGTCGCGCAGCGAAATCGCCGAACGCCTCGGCTATGACGATCCCACCAGCTTTTCACGCGCGTGCCGCCGCTGGTTTCCGCGCGCGGCACGCTGAATTGGGTATCCTTTACGCCGCCACGAGATTGCGCAGCACGTATTGCAGGATGCCGCCATTCTCGAAATAGGCGATCTCATCCGCCGTCAGGATCATCAGGTGAAGCGGCAACGGTGCCGTTCTGCCATCCGGATAATGGATCGTGGCTTCCACCTTCATGCGCGGGCTGAGCTTGCCGGAAAGGCCCGGAATATCGATGGTTTCGCGCCCCGTCAGCCCATAATCCTTACGGGTTTTGCCGGCCTCGAACACGAACGGCGCCACCCCCATACCGATCAGGTTGGAACGGTGAATACGCTCAAAACTTTCGGTGATCACCGCGCTGACGCCCAGAAGCAGCGGCCCTTTCGCCGCCCAGTCACGCGAGGAGCCGGTGCCATATTCCTTGCCACCGATCACCACCACCGGCACGCCATCGGCCTTGTACTTCATTGCCGCGTCGAAGATCGACATTTCCTCGCCCGCCGCATTGGCATCGGCATAATAAAGCGTGTCGCCACCTTCGCGCCCGCCCAGCATCTCGTTCTTGATGCGGATATTGGCGAAGGTGCCGCGCACCATCACCTCATCATTGCCGCGGCGCGAACCGTAGGAATTGAAATCCTTCACCGCCACCCCGCGCCCGATCAGATAACGCCCCGCGGGCCCATCCTTCTTGATCGAACCGGCCGGTGAGATGTGATCGGTGGTGATGGAATCGCCGAACAGCGCCAGAACGCGCGCGCCTTCGATATCGGTAAGCGGTGCCGGCTTCGCGGTCATGCCGTCAAAATAAGGCGGGTTCTTCACATAGGTGGAGTTCTTGTCCCAGGCATAGGTCTTGCCCTTGGGGAATTTCACCTTCTTCCAGTTGCTGCCGCCGTCGAACACATTGCCATAGCGGGCGCGGAAGCTGGACGCCTTCACCGCCTTGCGGATGGTCTGCGAAATTTCCTGCGGGGAGGGCCAGATATCCTTCAGGTAGACCGGCTCATTATCCTTGTCATAGCCGACAGGTTCGCTGGTCAGGTTGACATTCATCGACCCGGCGAGCGCGTAAGCCACCACCAGCATGGGCGAGGCGAGATAATTTGCGCGCACCTGCGGATGGACGCGGCCTTCGAAATTGCGGTTGCCGGACAGCACGGCCGCGGCCACCAGATCGCCTTCCGTCACCGCATTGGCGACGGCGTCGGGCAGCGGGCCCGAATTGCCGATGCAGGTGGTGCAGCCATAGCCGACGAGGTTGAAGCCGAGCTTGTCGAGAAATTTGTTGAGGCCCGCCTTCTCCAGATAATCGGTCACCACCTGGCTGCCCGGCGCGAGCGAAGTTTTCACCCAGGGCCGCACCTTCAGGCCCCGCTCCACCGCCTTTTTCGCCACCAGACCGGCGCCGATCATCACGGACGGGTTGGAGGTGTTGGTGCAGGAGGTGATGGCCGCGATCACGACATCGCCATGGCCGATGCTGGTTTCGCTGCTGCCAAGCTTGACGCGGCGATTGGCATCGGCCTCCTTGCCGAAGGTGTTGATCAGGGCATTGGCGAATTCCGCACTGGCATCGGTCAGCGATACACGATCCTGCGGGCGGCGTGGACCGGCAAGGCTGGGCACCACGGTGCCGAGGTCGAGCGAGAGCTTGTCGGTGAACACCGGCTCCTCACTCTTCTTGGAGCGGAACAACCCTTGCGCCTTGGCATATTTTTCCACCAGCGCAACGCGGGCGGGCTTGCGCGCGGTACCCTTCAGATAACGCAGCGTTTCGGCGTCAATCGGGAAGAAGCCGCAGGTGGCGCCATATTCCGGCGACATATTGGCGATCGTGGCACGATCTTCCAGCGCCATCTCGTCAAGGCCGGGGCCATAGAATTCGACGAACTTGCCGACCACGCCCTTCTTGCGCAGCATTTCGGTGACGGTCAGCACCAGATCGGTGGCCGTGACCCCTTCACGCAATTTGCCGGTGATGCGGAAGCCGATCACTTCGGGGATCAGCATCGAGATCGGCTGGCCGAGCATCGCGGCCTCTGCCTCGATCCCGCCAACGCCCCAGCCCAGCACCGAAAGCGCATTGATCATGGTGGTGTGGCTGTCGGTGCCGACCAGCGTATCGGGGAAAGCATATTCGACGGTCTTTTTGTCTTCCTTGATCTTGCGAGACCACACCGTCTGGCCGAGATATTCGAGATTGACCTGATGGCAGATACCGGTGCCGGGCGGCACGACGCGGAAATTCGCGAATGCCTGCTGGCCCCAGCGCAGGAAGGCATAGCGCTCGCCATTCCTCTGATATTCGATCGCCACGTTCTTCTTGAACGCATCGCGCAGGCCGAAATTGTCCACCATCACCGAATGGTCGATGACGAGATCGACTTCGGCGAGCGGATTGATCTTTTCCGGATCGCCACCCAGGGCCTTCATCGCATCGCGCATCGCGGCGAGATCAACCACGGCGGGCACGCCGGTCAGATCCTGCATCAGAACGCGCGCGGGGCGGAACGCGATTTCGCGATCCGACGTCTTTTTGCGCAGCCAGGCGGCAATCGCCTTGATGTCGGCGGCCGTAACGGTTTGCCCGTCTTCGTGGCGCAGCAGATTCTCCAGCAGCACCTTCAGCGAATAGGGCAGGCGCGAAATGCCCTTGAGCCCGTTCTTCTCAGCCGCGGTGAGGCTGAAATAGGTGTATTCTTTGCCGGCCACCGTCATCTTGCGGCGGGATTTGAAACTGTCGAGGCTGCGGGTCACGGGAAAAGCCTTCTGGCGGGGGTGGAATGAGCCGTGGTTTAGTCAGATTCCGCCGCAAAGTGAAGGACAAAGGTCATGGAAAACGTCCTGACGGAACGGAATGGCCCTGTTACCACCGTTATCCTGAACCGCCCGGAACGCCGCAACGCCGTGGACCGGACCACAGCGGACGCACTGGCCGCGGCCTTTCTCGCGTTCGAAACCGATGAAAACGCATCCGTCGCCGTTTTGTGCGGTGCGGGCGGCCATTTCTGCGCCGGTGCCGATCTGAAAGGGGTGGCGGAGGGAAAAGGCAATCGCACCCATGCGCCAAATGCCCCGTTCGATCCCCTGGCCGCCGATGCGCCGATGGGGCCGACACGCATGCGCCTTTCCAAACCCGTGATTGCGGCGGTCAGCGGTTATGCCGTGGCGGGCGGGCTTGAGCTGGCATTGTGGTGCGATCTGCGCGTGGCGGAGGAGAATGCGACCTTCGGCGTCTTCTGCCGCCGCTGGGGCGTGCCGCTGATCGATGGCGGCACCGTCCGCCTGCCGCGACTGATCGGGCAGAGCCGCGCGCTCGACATGATTCTGACCGGCCGCCCGGTGGGTGCGATGGAAGCCTTTGCCATGGGGCTTGCCAATCGCGTGGTGCCGAAAGGAACGGCGCGCACCGAGGCCGAGACGCTTGCCCGCGAAATCGCGCGCCTGCCGCAAACCTGCCTGCGCAGCGACCGTTCATCTGTATACGAACAATGGGGGCTTGATGGCGCGAGCGCCGTGGCGAACGAATTCGCCCATGGCTTGAACACCATCAGGAGTGGAGAAACCGCCAAAGGGGCGGCCCGTTTCGCAGACGGTCATGGCCGTGGCGGCCGCTTTGACGATATTTAAACCGGTTTTGTTTCAAAACGGGTGCGGAACATTTCGCGTCCATAATATTGCCCCAATCGAAATCATACTTTTTTCCGCTTAGGGGGCACGCTGGCAGATGGCTGCCGGCGGACAAGTCGGCACGATGAAACGGACACAATTCGCGATTGTGATGGCGCTGGCGCTGGCCGGCATGGGCCCGGTGCGCGCGCCGGCGGCACAGGCCGACGGCCGGTTGAGCGCCAAGCTGGAAGCCGACCAGATCGGCGTCGTCGACCCCGGCATATACGAGGCGGGCGAAACCGTGCGCTTCGCGCTGACGCCATGGGGCCACAAATATCTGCTGCGCTTTGAGGATGAGCCGGAGACCTTCGTCCTGACGGCGGCGCATGCTCCGATGGGCGCCCGCGTTCTGAAATACGATACCGGCGTGATCGCACTTTCCGTTTCGGGCTGGGGTGCGATCACACTTTATACCGATGCGAAACCATCCGGCATTCCGGCTGTGCGCACGGCCGATGCACCGCCGGCGCCGGTGATCAGCGCGTCATTGAACGATCTGGAAAACGCAGCCCATGACGAGGCGGCGCATCTGAATTATGTGCGCGAAGTAAAGCTCGTTTTCCTTGCCGACTGGAACAAGCTGGCCAATGAACCGGCAAGCTGGACACCGGCGTTCGAAGCGATCACCAATACCGCGCGCGGCATTGAATATTTCACCCGCGCGATGAAGGCGCGCCAGACATTGGCGCAAAGCATCGACGCGGTGCGGCTGCAAAGCGGCAGCAAGCCTGCACTCACGCTGACGGGCAAGACATTGGTGGTGACATTCGCAGCCGAAAACGGCTATGCGGGCCGTCCATCCTCACGCGCCGTAGCGCGGGGCCTGAGCAAGGCGTTGTCGGTTCCGCTGCACCGCGAATAAGGCTGTTCACGCCTCGACCGTAATCTCCACCTTATCGGGATAGAAGGCGACGTGATCCTTGATCTCCGCCATGGCGGGAAACGGGTTCTCGTAGCTCCACACCGCATTCTCCGCCCGCTTGCCGCCGGCTTCGAGATCGAAATAGCTGGCATCGCCCTTGTAGGGACAATGGCTGTGATGGGTGGTGCGATGGTAATGCGCACCGGCCCAATCCCCGCGCGGAATATAAAGCACCGGCGGATAATTCGCCTCGCGCAATTCCAGCGCGGCTTCGCTGTCAGCCACCACCACGCCGCCAAGGCGCACGATGACGCGGCCGCTTTTGGGCGCAATGGTGATGGGATGATCGGGGCCCGGAATTTTCATCGCGGTTCTCCTTCGTTCGTGCCTTCAGTCTAACACCTTACGGCGGCGGCCAGTCAGTGGCTGCGAGTTCGAAACCCGCAAATTCAAACCCCGGCGCGACCGTGCAACCGACAAGCGTATAGGGCCCGAGACTTCTGGCGCGCTGCCAGACAAAGCGCGGCACCACGATCTGCGGCCGCTGCCCCGACTTTATGTCAATGCCAAGAATATGGCGCGAGCGCGCGCCATTGTGAATTTGCATTTCAAGTTCGAGCGGCGCGCCACAATAGAAATGCCAGACCTCTGCCGCATCGACCCGGTGCCAATGCGAAACCTCGCCTTCCTGCAAAAGAAAATAGATGGCGGTCGAATGGGCACGGCCGCTTTCGGCACCGCCATCGCGAAAACTCTCGCGATAATGTCCCCCTTCCGGGTGCGGTTTCAGAGCGAGTGCGTGAATAATCTGTTGCGCTTCGGTCAAGGCGGACTCCATTTCATGCTCTCGCTGCAGTGCACCCAGAGTGCATTGCAATCGTAACATTTGCGCAATTCCACTGTGAGAGTATTTTCCCGCTGCATCTTCCAAAGAGCATCATGACCCCCGACATGCAGGAACAGATCTCCGAACACCCGCACGCCACACAGGCGGGTGACGAGGCAAGCGCGGAACGGCGCATTGCCGAAGCCGCAAGCCTGATCGCCAAAGAGAACGACGCAGCCCTGTCTGATTTCTTTGCCGCGCTGACGCGCAACGTGCCGCCGGAAGACATTACCCGGTTTTCACCGGCAGCCCTGTGCGCATTGGCACGCATGGTGTTCGCGAAAAGTGCCACCCGCAAAACCGGTGAAACGCTTGTGGCGCTGTTCGATCCGGCTGCGGACGAACCCGCTTACGGCCACAACGACACCGTTCTGGTCGCGGTGAACGACGATATGCCGTTCCTGTTCGATTCGCTTCTGGCGGAAATAAACGCGAAAGGCGCACGCATCCGCGCCGTGTTTCACCCCATCGTGCAGGGCCTGCGCAATGCGGACGGTACGCGCGGCAAAAATGGCACAGCAATCAACGAAAGCGTGATTGCGCTGGTGCTCGCCCCGGTCATGGGGCGCGCGCGGCGGCAGGAATTGCGCCTGGGGGCGGAAGCCGTGTTCGCGCAGGTGCGCGTGGCAGTGCGCGACTGGAAGGAAATGCTGGCGCAACTGACCGCGGCGACGGAAGCCCTGAAGGCGCGCCCGCCCGGCATTCCGGCAGAAGATCTGGCCGAAAGCGTCGCCTTTCTCGAATGGCTGGGCGACAATCATTTCACCTTTCTCGGCTGCCGCGATTACAGCTACCGCGATCTGGATGGCGGCCGCCTTGACCCGCTGTTTGAAACCGGATTGGGCGTGCTCTCCGATGTGGAGGCCCGCGTGGTCCGGCGCGGTGCCGATCGCGCCAACCTGACGCCCGAAGTGCGCGCGCTACTGACCCAGCCAGCCCCGCTCATCATCACCAAATCGAATGAACGCAGCCTCGTCCACCGCCGCGTGCATATGGATTATGTCGGCGTCAAACTGTTCACGAAGGACGGCACGCTGAAGGGGGAGCGGCGCTTTGTCGGCCTTTTCACCTCCGGCGCGTACAGCCGCCGCCCCAACGACATTCCGCTGCTGCGCCTGAAGGTCAGCCGCGCCGCGGCGCGTGCAGGCCTTCCGCCCGCAAGCCATGACGGCAAGGTGCTGGCGCATATTCTCGATACCTTTCCGCGCGACGAACTGTTTCAGGTTTCCGACGACGAACTGTTTACAGCCGCGATGGGAATCCTGCGGCTGGGTGAACGGCCCAAGGTGCGCGTGTTCCTGCGCGTTGACCGTTTCGACCGTTTCGTCTCGGCCCTCGTCTTCGTGCCGCGCGAGCGTTTCGATGCGGTGGCGCAGGAAAAAATCCATGCCATTCTGGCGCGCGCCTTTGACGGGCGAATGTCGGCCGCAACACCCACGATCGACGACTCCGCACTTGCCCGCGTGCATTATATTGTTGGCCGCAATGAGGGCCCGCGTCCGAAGGTGGATGTGGCAGCACTGGAAGCCGAAATCCGCGATGCCATCCGCGCCTGGGATGACGGTTTCGGCGAGGCACTGGCCGCCACGCATGGCGATCAGGAGGGCGCACGCCTTTTCACCGCCCAGCGCACGGCATTCGGCGAACGCTATCGCGACACGTTCACGCCCGCCGAGGCCGTGAACGATCTCGCCGCCCTGCAGCAACTGGAAAAAGACACGGTCAAAATCCGCGCCCATGTCTACCGCCGGCAGGACGATCCGCAAAGCACCTTGCGGCTGAAGCTTTATGGGCTGGGGCCCATGCTACCGCTTTCGGCATCGCTGCCGGTGTTCGAAAATCTCGGCCTGCAAGTGATCGCCGAAGATTCCTATCCCGTCGCGCTTACTATTGCCGATGGTGGAAGGGCGGATGCCGCCGTGCTCGACTTCTCGATGGAGCGGCGGGACGAAGGTGCCGCCGACCTCGCGCTGTTGAAAGGGCCGCTGGAAGATGCGTTCCATGCCATCGTCGCGGGCGAGGCCGAGAGCGATGGCTTCAACCGCCTGGTGATCGGGGCCGACATGGCCTGGCGCGACATCACCATCCTGCGTGCAACGGCAAAATATCTGCGTCAGGCAGGCTTTTCCTTCAGTCAGGATTATGTCGAGCAGGCACTGTCGCGCAACGCCGCGATTGCGGCGCTGCTGGTGGCGCTGTTCCATGCCCGCAACGACCCCACGCGTGCCAACGCGAAAGATGCCGAAACCATCGAAAGCCGCATCGAAACCGCGCTCAACGCAGTGCCGAGCCTCGATGACGACCGCATCATCCGCCGCATTCGCAATGTGATCCGCTCCGTGCTGCGGACCAATTTTTATCAGCCGGGCGAAGACGGCCGGCCCAGGCCCTATCTCGCCTTCAAGCTCGATTCCCATGCGTTGGACGAATTGCCCGCACCGCGGCCACTGGTTGAAATCTTCGTTTACGCGCCGGAGGTGGAGGGCGTACATCTGCGCTTCGGCCGGGTGGCGCGCGGTGGCATTCGCTGGTCCGACCGGCGGGAGGATTTCCGCACCGAGGTGCTGGGCCTCGTCAAGGCGCAACAGGTGAAGAACGCCGTCATCGTGCCCGTCGGCTCCAAAGGCGGGTTCTATCCCAAACAGATTCCGGCCGGTGCGGCGCGCGAAGCGGCACAGGCGATTGCCATTGCGGCCTATAAAACCTTCATCAACGCGCTTCTCGACCTGACCGACAACATCGCATCGGACGGACACGTGATCGCGCCCGATCATGTGCTGCGCCACGATGGCGATGACCCTTATCTGGTCGTCGCCGCCGACAAGGGCACCGCCAGTTTCTCCGACTTCGCCAACGGCATTGCGGAGGCGCGCGGTTTCTGGCTGGGCGATGCCTTCGCCTCCGGCGGCAGCCACGGCTATGACCACAAGAAGATGGGCATCACCGCGAAGGGCGCGTGGGAAGCGGTGAAACGCCATTTCCGCGAAATGGGCCGCGACATTCAAAGCGAGCCCTTCACCGTGATCGGTGTTGGCGACATGTCGGGCGATGTGTTCGGCAACGGGATGCTGCTGTCACGCCAGATCCGGCTTCTGGCCGCCTTCGATCATCGCCACATTTTCATCGATCCCGATCCGGATACGGAAAAAAGCTGGGCCGAGCGCAAGCGGATGTTCGATCTGCCGCGTTCAAGCTGGGCGGACTACAATGCGGCGCTGATTTCAAGAGGCGGCGGCATCTTCGCGCGCACCGCGAAGGAAATCGCGCTGACGCCGGAGATCAAGGCGCTCTCCGGACTGGAAGCGGAAAAAGCAACGCCGGCCGATCTGATCCGCGCGCTTCTGACCGCGCCGGCCGATCTTCTGTGGTTCGGCGGTATCGGCACCTTCATCAAGGCCACAAGCCAGAACAATCTCGATGTCGGCGACCGCAGCAACGATGCGGTGCGCGTGAACGGCAAGGAGATTCGCGCCAAGGTGATCGGCGAAGGCGCCAACCTGGGATGCACGCAACTCGGCCGCGTCGAATTCGCGCTCGCCGGCGGGCGCATCGATACCGATGCGATCGACAATTCCGCCGGTGTCGACACATCCGACCACGAAGTGAATCTGAAAATCCTTCTGAGCGGGCCGCTGCGCCGCGGGACGCTGAGCCCCGCCGATCGCGACACACTGCTGGCGGAGATGACGGATGATGTGGCCGCCCACGTCCTGAAGGATAATTACGATCAGACACTGGCCCTGTCGGTGGCGGAATTGCGCGCGGCAAAGGATCTGGATGCCGATGGCCGCTTCATGCGCGATCTGGAACGGCGCGGAAAACTGGACCGCGCGGTGGAATTCCTTCCCGACGATGAAGCCTTGCGCAACCGCGCCAAGGAGAACAAGGCGCTGACAAGGCCCGAGCTTGCCGTGCTTCTGGCCTATGCCAAGCTCGACCTCGACGCGGAAATCAACGACAGCGAGCTGCCCGACGACCCGTTCTTCGAAGCCGATCTGGCGGGCTATTTCCCGCCCGCCGCAGCACAGAAATTCCCCGATGCGGTCGAGCATCATCGCCTGCGGCGGGAGATCATCGCCACGGTGCTGAGCAACAGGATCGTCAATCTGGCCGGGCCGGTGCTGATCCACCGGATGAAGGAAATTACCGGCGCGCCAGGCTGGCAGGCGGCACGCGCCGTTGTGGTGGCCAATGGTACCTTCGGGCTTTCGGCGCTGAAAGCACGGATCGACGCGCTGGACGGCAAGGTCCACGCGCAGGCACAGGTGAGCATGTATGCCGATCTGGCCGACCTCCTGCGGCGGCAGGGGGTGTGGTTCATGGCCAACATTGCCGCCGATGCCGATCTGGAGCCCACCATCGCGCTTTATCGCGGCGGGGTGGAGGCATTGCGCGGCACATTCTCGACCCTGATTTCCGAATATGATGCGCGCGACATCGAAGCCCGCATCGCCGAATTGCGCGCGGCCAATGTTCCGCTGGATGTGGCCGAAGACGTGGCGGTGCTGCCGTTGATGGCGGCGGCGCCGGAGATCACCATGCTGGCCCACGCCAAGACCCTGCCGATCGACCTTGTGGCGGGGGCCTATTTCGCGGCGGGCGAAGCGGCGGGACTGGACCGCCTGCGCGGGCTTGCGGCCCGCATCGCTTCACCAGAACATTGGGATCGTCTTGCGATCCGTCGCATGGTGGACGACCTTTATAGCGGCCAGCGGGCACTGACGGCGGAAGCG
>JAFKEW010000024.1 GCA_017308375.1 Alphaproteobacteria bacterium | reverse complement strand
GCCAGCTTCGCGCGTTGCGTGTCGTCGAGCGCACCGTGGACGTGCAGGGTCCGTTCGATGCGGTCGCCACCGTCGTCGCGCAGCAGGACAAGGTCGACGTCGAGCGCGTCCAGCGGCCAACCCTTGTGCTCGGCATACATTTTGAGCGTTGCCGCGGTGCAGGCGCCAAGGCCCGACAGCACAAGGTCGAACGGCGCAGGCCCCGCCCCCTGGCCGCCAAGCTTGACGGATTCGTCGGCGGTCAGCCGGTGCGGCCCGGCTTCGATCGCGACCGCATAGCGAACCGCGCCGATCGCCGCGTGGACGTGGCTGAGCTTCAGTTGCGCCATGGCGTGCTCCTTGATCCTTTTGTTGGCGCGGGCGGGGCGCCGCCGGGAAGCGTCAGGCAGCTCGCCGCCGGGCAGCATTACGACTGAGCCCTCGCCTGCGCGCAACTGCGGCATGCCTCGTCCGAAGACGAAGGGCCTTGCCCGGACGGCAGGGAAATTTCACTTCTGTTTCAGGAAGATAATGGTGGGCGCGAGAGGGATTGAACCTCTGACCCCTCCCATATGAAGGAGGGGGCTCCCCGGCACATCGTGGGTGACCAATCCTGTGATACGGGATCAGGATGGGCTAGGGGTCTCAATGGTGCGAGGTCCGCAGCAATCAAACGCAGAAACCCGCTTACCGTAAGGTGAGCGGGTCTCTGCTATGTGGGCATTATCTGGTTGCGGAGCCACCGAATCGCGACATGTGTTGCGCCTCTATTCGCGCTAGGGACAAGAGGTGGCCTAGAATTATGAGATTGCGTCGCTCAGCAATACGCTGCAGCGATCCAAGAAGATCGTAAATATATCGTGCAACGTCTTGATTGGTTGACCCCCGAAGTTCGTCGTCGTCTTTCCTGTTTTGCACCCTAGCATGCGTGTTCATGGCGCCCCCCCTCTGCTGATAAAACAGAGTTAACGGGAACTTTTCAGAAAGGTCTAGGCTAGCTACATCGCGTGAAACATCCTTTGATTTCTATACAACTTGTGACTCTCACAAAGGGTGCAGTTTGAGAAACGGCAGACGCGTGACCCGTTGTTGTAGTTTGTCCAGCAATGAATGCCTTGTTGCGCAGCGATGCAGACCGCAGATGCAACTTGGTGTATCTTTTCAAGCTGGATGCGCGCGATTTTGTTTTTGTTAGGTTGTGTGAGTTGACAGCGGTCATTCCACTTTCGACATGGAGAATGTCAAAAGTTCGGGTGTCGAATTGTCCAAAAACTGCCGAATCACTTAATGGCTTCGATCTGCAGGCTTCCTTCTGAGCGCATTTCCTCGACGCCAGCAATTGTGCTGTGTGGCTTTCTTCGCATCCTCCAAAGCGCATCAATCGGCCGAAGGTTTACTCGCTCCGCCTCGATGGCCTGCAAGTATTTGTTTGGGCCGCGTTGGTTGGAAAAACTGCGAAGTCGCGGGTGAAATTGTTTCCGGCCAGCATGAATTCATGCTCAATGTAGGCCATGGCTCCTTCGCGGATCAGGCGTACAAAACATGGTCCATTCTTCCGTCTAATTTCGCTCCGTTCTGGATGAGCGGAATCAGGCTACCAATAAGATATTGATCAGGTTTGCATAATGGTGGGCGCGAGAGGGATTGAACCTCTGACCCCTCCCGTGTGAAGGGAGTGCTCTCCCGCTGAGCTACGCGCCCCCCGGCGGGCCTCAAAGGCCACGTTTGGGGATCAGCCCTATAGGGCGGCTTCGCAAGTGCCGTCAAGCCGCCGCAGCGCCTCTTTTATCCGCAGCACCGCGCCGCATCCGCCCCTTGAAAGCGTAACGCTCCATCCCCATCTCCGGCTAACTCCACGAGTTATGCCCCCAACGGAACGCCCGGCCCGGAAATCCCCTGGCCGGGCGTTTCATTTCAGGCCGTAAACCGTTTCAGGCCAGCAATCGTTCGACCAGCAATGGAAGTTCCGCGAAATTGTCGATTACCGCATCGGCGCCCAGCGTCTCCGGCGGCTCCGGCGTATAGCCATAGCGCACCACCACCGCCGGCACACCGGCGGCGCGCGCGGTCGCGACATCGGTTTTGCTGTCGCCGATCATCACCGCGCCTTTGCCGGGCCCGCCCATCGCCTCGACCACGGCGTGGAATACCCGTGCATCGGGCTTGGCCACATCCATCCGTCCGGCGCCGTGAATGGCCTCGAAATAGTGCGTCATCTTCAGGGCCGGCAGCAGCAGGTCCGCCAGTTCCTGCGGTTTGTTGGTCAGCACGCCCAGCCGCGCCCCCGCCGCTTTCAGGTCTTTCAGCGCAGGCTCCACACCGGCAAAAGGGCGGCTGCCATTGGCAATGTTGCGGCGGTAATGATCGACATAGGCGTCGATCAGGCCGGGCAGGCGGGCTTCGTCAACTGCTGCGCCGGTTTTTTCAAAGGCCTCGATCAGCATGGTGCGGGAGCCGAAGCCGACCAGATGGCGTAAATCGCGCGCTTCCACGGGTTCGCGGCCTTCGCGCGTCAGAATGGCGTTCAACGCGCCCAGAAGATCGGGGGCGGTGTCCACCAAAGTGCCATCAAGATCGAAGACAAGGGCGGGAGAAGAGAGGGAATGAATCATGCCGGCAGTTAACCCACATTGGGGTCCGCTATGGCAATATAGCGTCGCAAAACGTCACTTTACCGCGGCATCCGGTCCCGTTATCCGGGCCGCGGCAGGTGCGCAAAAGGCAACAAAAACGGTGAAGGGCGCATGGCGTTGAGCAATCGGGCGGCAATCGTTCTGGCGGCCGGCATGGGCACGCGGATGAAATCCGCAACGCCCAAGGTGCTGCACAAGGTGGCCGGAATTCCCATTTTGGCACATGTTCTGGCGGCGGCGCGTGGTGCGGGCGCCGGCCGGATCGTGGTGGTCACCGCCCCGGCCCAGGAGGACGTGCGCAGCTTTGCAAAGGCACAAGGCGCCGAAACCGCCATTCAGGAACGCCAGCTTGGCACCGGCGATGCGGCGCGGGCCGCCGCCTCTGCCTTGGCGGATTTCGATGGCGTACTGATCGTGACCTATGGCGACCATCCGCTGTTTCTGGCGGAGACCTTTGCCGCCTCCTTCGCGGCGCAGGAAAAAACCGGCATGGCCATCGTCGCCTTTGAATCACAGGGCAAGGCTTACGGCCGCGTGCTGACGGATGCGGACGGCCTGCTCGACCGTATCGTGGAATACAAGGATGCGAGCGCGGCGGAACGGGAAATCACGCTGTGCAATGCCGGCATTCTGGCGGCCGATGCCAAAGAATTTTTCCGCTGGGCGGCCAATCTCGGCAACGATAACGCACAGCGCGAATATTACCTGACCGATATTCCGGCACTGGCAAAGAAGGATGGCGTCGCATGCGCCATCGTCACGGCGGATGAGGCGCAGATGCAGGGCGTCAATTCCCGCGCCGAACTGGCGGCGGCGGAAGCCGCGATGCAAACCCGTCTGCGCAGCCGTGCGCTCGATGCCGGTGTCGGCATGGTGGCGCCGGAAACCGTCTTCCTTTCCGCCGACACGGTGTTGGAAGAAGATGTGCAGATCGGCCCCTTCGTTGTCTTCGGGCCGGGTGTCACCGTGCGCAAAGGGGCGGAGATCAAATCGCACAGCCATCTGGAAGGCGCGGTGGTGGAGGCGGGCGCGATCGTCGGCCCCTTCGCCCGGCTGCGCCCCGGTGCGCAAATCGGCGCGGGCGCCCATATCGGCAATTTCGTCGAAATCAAGAAGGCGGTGGTGGAAGCTGGCGCCAAGGCCAATCACCTCTCCTATATCGGCGATGCGCGGGTGGGGGCGGGCGCCAATATCGGGGCCGGCACCATCACCTGCAATTACGATGGCTTCGACAAGCATTTCACCGATATCGGGGCGGGGGCCTTCATCGGTTCCAATTCCGCCCTTGTCGCGCCGGTGAAGATCGGCGACGGCGCCTTTGTCGGCGCCGGCAGCACGATTGCAAAGCCGGTGGCCGGTGATGCGCTGGCGCTGACGCGGGCGGAGCAGAAAACCTCGCCGGGCTGGGCGAAAGAATTCCGTACACGGAAAAAGGCCGAGCGGGCAGAACGGAGCAAGAAATAAATGTGCGGTATTGTTGGCATCGCCGGAACGGCGGATGTTGCGCCCACCATTCTTTCGGCGCTGAAGCGGCTGGAATATCGCGGTTATGATTCTGCGGGTATCGCCACCCTTGCGGGCGGCCATATCGAACGCCGCCGCAGCCCGGGCAAGCTCAGCAATCTTGATGCGGTGCTCCATACCCATCCGCTGCCGGGTCGCACCGGCATCGGCCACACCCGCTGGGCCACCCATGGCGCGCCGACCGAAAACAATGCCCATCCGCATGCGACCGAAAGCGTCGCCATCGTGCACAACGGCATCATCGAAAATTTCCGCGAACTGCGGGCCGAGCTTGCGGCCAAGGGCTGCCGCTTCGAATCCGAAACCGATAGCGAGGTTTGCGCCCATCTGGTGACGGATTATCTGCGTCAGGGCCTGTCGCCGAAGGATGCCGCGCTTGCTGCCTCCCGCCGGCTGACCGGGGCCTATTCGCTCGCGATGATCTTCCGTGAGCACGACAATCTTCTGATCGGGGCGCGCAAGGGCGCGCCGCTGGCCGTTGGGTATGGCGAAAAGGAAGGTTATCTGGGGTCGGATGCCTTTGCGCTCGCCCCGCTCACCAACCGCGTCGCCTATCTCGAAGATGGCGACGTGGTGGTGGTCAATGGGCCCGACATCGCGATCTATGATGGTGAGGGCCGCCCCGCCAATCGCGAAGTGAAAATCAGCAGTGCCTCCACCAATCTGGTGGACAAGGGCGGCAAACGTCACTTCATGGCGAAAGAGATTGCCGAACAGCCGGAGGTGATCGGCCATACGCTGTCGCATTATCTCGATCCGGCACGGCTTTCGATTTCGCTGGCCGATGAAAAACTGACCGGTGCGCTTCGCAATGCCGAACGGCTCACCGTTTCGGCCTGCGGCACGGCGTTCTATGCCGGGCTGATCGGCAAATACTGGTTCGAGAAGCTGGCGCGTCTGCATGTGGAGGCCGATGTCGCCTCCGAATTGCGCTATCGCGATCCGGTCTATCCCAAAAACGGCGTGGCGCTGTTCATTTCGCAATCGGGTGAAACCGCCGATACGCTGGCCGCGCTGCGCGATGCGAAGGCGCAGGGCCAGATCACATTGGCGGTGGTCAATGTGCCGGAAAGTTCGATCGCGCGCGAAGCCGATATCGTGCTGCCCACCTTTGCCGGGCCGGAAATCGGTGTCGCCTCCACCAAGGCGTTCACCTGCCAGTTGGCGACCCTTGCTGCGCTTGCCATTCATGCCGGGCGCATCCGCGGTCATCTTTCTGCGGCGGATGAGAAAAAACTCTGCGCCGCATTGCTGGAAGTACCGCGCCATATCGTCGAATTCCTCAAACAGGAACCGGCGATGGAGGTGCTGGGGCAGGAATTGTCGCGTGCCCGCGATGCGCTCTATCTCGCCCGCGGCGTCAATTTCCCCATCGCGCTCGAAGGGGCGTTGAAGCTCAAGGAAATCTCCTACGTCCATGCGGAAGGCTATGCCGCCGGTGAAATGAAACACGGCCCCATCGCGCTGATTGATGAGCATGTGCCGGTGGTGGTCATCGCGCCCCATGATGCGACGTTTGAGAAAACCGTCTCCAACATGCAGGAAACGATGGCGCGCGGCGGCAAGGTTCTGCTGATCTCGGATGCGAAGGGCATCGCCAGCCTCGGCGCCGATGTCTGGGCCACCATCACCGTGCCGGATGCTGATCCGTTTCTGTCGCCGCTGCTTTATGCCGTGCCGGTGCAGTTGCTCGCTTATTATGCCGCGGTGGCAAAGGGCACCGATGTCGATCAGCCGCGCAATCTCGCCAAATCCGTCACGGTGGAATAGGGCGCTGGCCTGCCTTATTGTGGCGGCCCTTGAGTCCCACCTGTTGGCGCGGTTTTCATGACGGCACCGGATATTGCGGCCCTCAAACGGGCTGCCGCGACGCGCGCGCTGGATTACGTCAGCGCCGGCATGAAGCTCGGCCTCGGCACCGGCTCGACGGCTGAGGCGTTTCTGGAGGTGCTGGCCCCGCGTGTGCGCGGCGGCCTTGCCGTCACCGGCGTCGCCACCTCCGAACGCACTGCGGCCATGGCGCGCACACTCGGCATCCCGGTGGCGGAGCTGGATGATACCGGCCCGCTCGATCTCGTGGTCGATGGCGCGGATGAGGCGGATGGCGATCTGAACCTGATCAAGGGCGGCGGCGGTGCGCTGCTGCGTGAAAAGATCGTGGCCAGCACGGCGGCGCGGATGATCGTGATCGCCGATGGTTCGAAGCTGGTGGCCGCGCTCGGCCGCTTCCCCCTGCCGGTGGAGGTGGTGCCCTTCGCCCATCTCACCACGGCGCGGAAAATCGCCCAGGCCGCGGCCGACGCCGGGCGCAGCGTCATCCCCGTGCTGCGCCGGAAGGCGGATAAGGTTTTCATCACCGACAGCGGTAACTACATCTACGATTGCCCGCTTGGCGTGATTGCCGATCCGGCCGCGCTGGCGGCAAGCCTTTCCGCCATTCCTGGTGTGGTCGAACACGGGCTCTTCGTCGGCCTGGCAAAAGCTTTGATATTGGCGCGGCCGACCGGCGTCACGGTGATTGAGAGAAAAGCATGACAACGGAATTCGACTACGATCTGTTTGTGATTGGCGGCGGTTCGGGCGGCGTACGCGCCAGCCGCATGGCGGCCCAGGCTGGCGCCCGCGTCGCGATTGCTGAGGAATATGGCTTCGGCGGCACCTGCGTGATCCGCGGCTGCATTCCGAAGAAGCTGTTCGTTTATGCCAGTCACTACCGTGATGATTTTGAGGATGCCGCCGGCTTCGGCTGGACCGTGCCGGAAACCCATTTCGACTGGAAGGTGCTGGTCGCCAACAAGGACAAGGAAATCGCCCGCCTCGAAGGTCTCTATGAGCAGAACGTCACCAAGGCCGGTGCCGAAATCATTATGGAGCGGGCGGAATTTCTCGACCCCCACACCATCCATCTGAAGAAATCCGGCCGCCGCGTCACCGCGAAACATATTCTCATCGCCACCGGCGGCCGGCCCTCGCGCGACATGGGAAACTGTGTCGGCGCCGATCACGCCATCACCTCGAACGAGGCGTTTTACCTCGAAACCCTGCCGCGCCGGGTGATTGTCGCTGGCGGCGGCTATATCGCGGTCGAATTCGCCAATATTTTTCACGGCCTCGGTGCCGAGGTCACGCTGGTCTACCGGCGCGACAAGATTTTGCGCGGTTTCGATGAAGACATGCGCGATGCGGTCACCGATGCAATGACGAAGAAGGGCATTCGCATCGTCACCAATCGCGTCTTCAAGCGGGTGGACAAGCGCAAGGACGAAATCTTCGCCTTCACCGACCATGACGAGGTGCTGGAGGCCGATTGCCTGATGCTTGCCATCGGCCGCGTCCCCAACACCGACGGGCTGGGTCTGGAAAAAGCGGGCGTCGAAACCGGCCGCAAGGGTGAGGTGCTGGTCGACCGTTTCTCTCAAACCAATGTCGATCACATCTATGCCATTGGCGATGTCACCGACCGCCTGCAATTGACCCCGGTCGCGCTGCATGAGGCGATGGCCTTCGTCAAAACCGTCTATGACGGGGTGCCGACGCCGGTCGATCACACCCTGGTGCCGACCGCGGTGTTCAGCCAGCCGGAAATCGGCACGGTCGGCCTCAGCGAGGCGGATGCGTTGGCCGCCGGTCACAGCATCGATGTCTATCTCTCCCGTTTCCGGCCGTTGAAGCACACGCTGTCGGGGCGCGAGGAACGCTCGGTGTTCAAGCTGATCGTCGATGCGGAAACCGACCGCGTGCTCGGCTGTCATATCTTCGGTGCCGATGCGGCGGAGATCGTTCAGATCGTCGCGGTGGCGCTGAAGATGGGGGCGACCAAGGCGCAGTTCGATGCCACCATCGCGCTGCATCCCAGTGCGGCCGAAGAACTCGTCACCATGCGCACGAAATCCTACTCCAGGGCGCCGGCCTGACCTTTGGGGGGCGGTTTCCCGAAACCCCCCTCCTGCCTGGCAAAGGGCTACATGCTTGGCAAAGGGCGGGGCCATTTCGTATACCGCGAGCCCTGATAAGGAGAATATGTGTCGTGGCCCAGTCGTGGAGCCCCCAGTCCTGGCGCGAGAAACCTGCTCGCCAAATGCCGGATTATGCCGACCAGAAAGCGTTAGAGGCGGTGGAAACCCGTTTGAAAACCCACCCGCCGCTGGTGTTCGCGGGCGAGGCGCGCAACCTCTCCGCCCAGTTGGCCCAGGTGTGTGAGGGCAAGGCTTTCCTGCTTCAGGGTGGCGATTGCGCTGAAAGTTTTGCCGAATTTCACCCGGATAATATTCGGGATACGTTCCGCGTCCTGCTCCAGATGGCCGTGGTGCTGACCTATGCCGCGGCCATGCCGGTGGTGAAGGTGGGCCGCATCGCGGGCCAGTTCGCCAAACCTCGCTCGGATGACACCGAAACCCGCGATGGCGTGACCTTGCCCTCCTATCGCGGCGATATCGTCAATGCGATGGAGTTCTCGCCCGAGGCGCGCGCCAACGATCCGCAGCGGCTGATGCAGGCCTATGCCCAGGCGGCCGCCACGCTCAATCTTTTGCGCGCCTTTGCTTCGGGCGGTTATGCCGACCTGCACAATGTCCATCGCTGGACGCTCGGCTTCATCGCCGGTTCGCCGTCGAGTGAGCGTTACCGCGCTCTGGCCGGGCGCATCTCCGAAACGCTGGAGTTCATGGAGGCGTGCGGTATCACGCCCGCTTCGGTGCCGCAATTGCGCACCACCGATTTCTACACCAGCCATGAGGCGCTGCTGCTCGGTTACGAACAGGCGCTGACCCGGATCGATTCCACCAGCGGCGACTGGTACGACACCTCCGCTCACATGCTGTGGATCGGCGACCGCACCCGCCAGCCGGATGGCGCCCACGTCGAATTCTGCCGCGGGGTCAAAAATCCGCTGGGTCTCAAATGCGGCCCCAGCATGGAGGAAGACGATCTCCTCCGTCTTGCCGCCACGCTCAATCCGGAAAACAAGCCCGGCCGGCTGACGCTGATCTGCCGCTTTGGCGCTGACAAGGTGGGCGAGAAGCTGCCGCGCCTGATCCGTGCGGTGGAACGCGAAGGCATCAAGGTGGTGTGGTCGTCCGATCCCATGCACGGCAACACCATCAAATCCGGTTCGGGTTTCAAGACCCGCCCGTTCGACCGCATCCTGAAAGAGGTGAAGGCGTTCTTCGATGTCCACCGCGCCGAAGGCACCTATGCCGGCGGCGTCCATTTCGAGATGACGGGGCAGAACGTCACCGAATGTCTGGGCGGCGCCCAGGCCATCACCGAGGAAGATCTGTCCAGCCGTTATCACACCCATTGCGATCCGCGGCTGAATGCCAGCCAGTCGATCGAACTGGCTTTCCTGATGGCGGAATCCTTGCGGACGGAGCGGATGAAGACGCGCTTCGCCCAATCTGCCTGAAACCCGTGTTTCGGCTGAAACCGGTTTTTCTTTAAACCCCGAACAGAGGGTGGTTACGGCATGGGGGTAGCGCGGCTTCTCGCGAAGGGCTGGATTTTATTCTGCGTCTTCGCGGCGGCACACGCCATCCACCGTTCCCTGACCGGCAACGCGTTCAATGCTGCCGCCATTCCGGTGATTGTGGTCAGCGCGCTTCTTTTCATCGCCATGGGCGTGCTGTTCGCGGCCGGTTACGGCGTCTCCGCCCGCGATGGCTCAACGCCGCTGCTGGCCCGTCTCAAGCCGCATCACCTGCTGCCGGATTTCAATGGCGCGGTGCTGTTGATCTTTGCGGCGCTGAGCTTTCTCAACCAGGTTGCCTTTGCACCGTCGCATCTGACCGGTACGGTTGTCGGCGCCATTCAGCAGGCGATCCAGTTTCTGGTGCCGGGGCAGAACGCGCTCCTGGTGGCGCTGTCCCCTTGCGCGGTCGATAACGGTCAGGCGTTTTCGTCCGCGTTTGCCTGGATACTCACGATCGTGTTTGTCGCCTCGGCCCTGTCGCGGGTGCGGCTGGCCGCGGGGCTTTTGCGGCTGGAGCGGATGAACCGTCCGGAAGTGCTGGGCTCCACGGTGCATGCAGCGGTTCTGGGGCTCGCCGCCATTGCCGGCATCCAGCTTCTTTTTGTCGGCTCGGCCTATGGATGGGTCGACTGCCGGGTGCTGATCGCTTTGCCCGGCACAGTGCTGATCGGCGTTGGGCCTTTGTTGCTCGGCTATCTGATCGTGGCCGCGATCACCGCTGCTGCGGCAATCGGGCCAGATCAGTAGGTCAATCCGTAAACCTCACACGGCCTTGTCGGGGCCGACGCGCACCAGCATCTTGCCGAAGTTCTCGCCCTTGAACAGGCCGATAAAGGCATCTGGCGCGTGCTCGATGCCATCCGTCACGGTCTCGCGCCACTTCATCTTGCCCTGCTTTGCCCATGCCGTCATGTCGCGCAGGAAGTCGCCCAGCATGTCGAAATGGTTGGAGACGATGAAGCCGCGAATGGTCAGGCACAGGCCCACGATCATGATCAGATTGTTCGGTCCCGGCCTGGGCGTGGTGTCGTTGTATTGCTCGATCATGCCGCACGCCGCGATGCGTCCGAACTGACGCATATTGTTGATCGCGGCCTGCAGGTGCCCGCCGCCGACATTATCGAAATAAACGTCGATGCCTTCAGGCGCGGCCTTCGCCAGCGCGGCGGTCAGATCGCCCGCGGTCTTGTAGTTGATTGTCGCATCCACCCCCAACTCATTCTTCAGGAAGGCTGCTTTTTCATCCGAACCGGCGGAACCGACCACATAACAGCCCTTGGCCTTGGCAATCTGGCACACCACCTGGCCCACGGCGCCGCTGGCGGCGGACACGAACACCCGTTCACCGTCCTTCAACTCGCCCATCTTCAAAAGCCCGACATAGGCCGTCATTCCCGGCATGCCCATCGCGCCCAGAAAGGTCTGCAGCGGGGCGGCGCTGACATCGATCTTCTGCACGGCGCCGGCGTCGGCCACGAACCATTCGCGCCAGCCCAGCATGCTCTGGACGTAATCGCCCACCTTCACGTTCGGGCTGTTGGAGGCGACCACCTGGCCCACCGCGCCGCCCTGCAGCGCCTCGCCGATCTGGAATGGCGGGACATAGCTTTTGCGGTCCACCATGCGGCCTCGCATGTAAGGATCCACAGACATATAGGCGTTGCGGACCAGCACCTGGCCCGGCCCGGGTGTGGGAACGCTTGTTTCGGCCAGCTCGAAATTTTCGTGCGTGGGCATGCCCGACGGGCGGGATTTCAGGCGGATTTCCCGGCTTTTCTGGTTTTCCATCTTTTCCTCCATGGTGTCTGACAGACGTTCATTAACTGCCGGAACCCTAGCAGGGCGCCGCCGTGTAACAAGCCGAAACATTTTATGAGTCGCCCTCATGCCCCGGTTTGTGGCCTGTAACGTCCGCACAGTTCCCGGGGTATCCCTTTGATTCGTCATTTTATTGATGGTGAAGCCGTGCTTCGCGCCGGTGTGGTGGGGACAGGCGCGTTCGGCCGCCACCACGCCGCCAAATATGCGCAGACCAGCGGTGTTAACCTTGCCGCCATTGCCGATGCCAATCCCGACACCCGCCGCTCGGTCTCCGAACGCTACGGCGCCGAAGGCTGTGCCGATTGGCACTGCCTGGCGGGCAAGGTCGATCTGGTCAGCGTCTGCTCACCGGCCGTCACCCATGGCGGGATCGTCCGTGCCCTGCTGGAAGCGAACATTCATGTGCTGGTGGAAAAGCCCATCGCGACCACGCTGGAAGAAGCCGATGCCCTGATCCGCATCGCAAAGGAACGCGATCTGGTGCTCACCGTCGGCCATCAGGAACGCTTTGTTTTCGCCCGTTCCGGCCTGCTCGAATGGGCCAAGACCCCGCGGGAAATTCAGTGCTGGCGCCTTGGGCCGTGGACCGGGCGCGGTGCCGATGTCTGCGTGGTGCTGGACCTGATGATCCACGATCTTGACCTGATGCACCGCCTGGTGCCGGGCAAGGCGGCCATGGTGGCCGCACAAGGCACTGCGAAATATGACCGTTTCGCCGACGATGTGCGCAGCACCGTCGCTTTCGACAACGGCACCATGGTGCGCCTGCACGCCAGCCGCATGGCGGCCGAACGCCGCCGCGGCATGCGCCTTGTCTATGATGACGGCGTGGTGGAAATCGATTTCATCTCCCGCGAGATTCGCAACACCACGCCGCGTCCGCTCGGCTCGCTCAGCTTTGACGATCCGCTGGGCGCCTCGGTGGCGGGTTTCGTGGCGGCGGTGCGTGGCACGGCCCCGGCTTTCGTCCGCCCGGAAGAGGCGCGCACCGCGCTGGAAACCGCCCTCCGTATCAAACAGGCCATGCAGCGCCCGGTGCGCATCCCGGTCACCGAAGGGCTTGCCGCCACCGCCTGAGCACGGCCCCGCTTTTGTGCGGAGCGATAGCAGGCTAAACACGGGCCCATGACGGACCGTTTGATCATTGCATTGGCCCAGTTGAACCCGGTGATGGGCGACATTCCGGGCAATCTTGCCCGCGCCCGCGCCGCGCGGGCGGAAGCCGCCGCCGCAAGCGCGGACCTGATCCTGTTCAGCGAACTTTTCATCACCGGCTACCCGCCGGAGGATCTGGTGCTGAAACCGGCGCTTCAGGAAGACGCGCGCGACGCGGTGGAAAAGCTCGCCCGCGAAACGGGCGATGGCGGTCCTGCGGTTCTGATCGGTGTTCCGTGGGTGGAGGAAGGGCGGCTCTACAACGCCGTTGCCTTCCTCGATGCGGGTAAGGTTGCGGGGCTCACCCGCAAGGTGGATTTGCCCAATTACGGCGTCTTCGATGAAAAGCGGGTGTTCGTGGCGGGGCCATCACCCGGCCCGTTCAACATTCGCGGTGTGCGCATCGGCGTTCCGGTCTGCGAAGATCTATGGACACCGGATGTGGTTGAAAGCCTCTCCGAAACCGGCAGCGAAATTCTGCTGGTGCCGAACGGTTCGCCGTTCGATGCGGCCAAGCGCGGCGTGCGCATGGGCCACGCCAAAGCCCGCGTGGCCGAAAGCGGATTGCCGCTTGCCTATCTCAATCAGATGGGCGGGCAGGACGAGCTTGTCTTCGATGGCGGCTCCTTTGTGCTCAATGCCGATGGCGCGCTTGCGCTGCAGATGCCCGATTTCGCCGAAAGCCTCACGCTCAGCGAATGGGTGCGTGAAGGCAATGGCTGGCGCTGCCTGCCCGGCACGGTGGTACCCGCGCTGGAAGGGCACGCATCGGTCTATGCCGCGATGATGCTGGGCCTGAAGGATTACGTGAACAAGAACCGTTTTCCCGGTGTCGTGCTCGGCCTGTCCGGCGGCATCGACAGCGCGCTGTCCGCTGCCGTCGCGGTTGATGCGCTGGGGGCGGATCGTGTGCGCTGTGTAATGATGCCGTCGCGCTATACCGGCTCCGAAAGCCTTGGCGATGCGGAAGAATGCGCCCGCCTTCTTGGCGTGCAGTACGAAACGATTGCGATCGAAAAGGCGGTCGGCGCCTTTGCCGAAACCCTCGCGCCAACTTTTTCCGGCAAGCGTGCCGATACCACGGAAGAAAACATCCAGTCGCGTGTCCGCGGCCTGATCCTGATGGCCATCTCCAACAAATTCGGGCCGATGGTACTCACCACCGGCAACAAGAGCGAGATGAGCGTCGGCTACGCCACCCTCTATGGCGATATGTGCGGCGGCTACAATGTGCTGAAGGACATCTACAAGACCGATGTCTTCAAGCTCTCGCACTGGCGCAATGAGAATCATCCGAAAGGCGCGCTGGGGCCGAAGGGAGCGGTGATGCCCGAACGTGTCATCACCAAGCCGCCCACGGCCGAATTGCGCGAAGGCCAGAAGGATGAGGATTCGCTGCCGCCTTACGAAATCCTCGACGGCATCCTCGAATGCCTGGTCGAAAAGGAAATGAAGTATGAGGATGTCTGCGCCGCCGGCTATCACCCGGCCACGGTGAAACGCATCGAACAGCTTCTCTATGTCTCCGAATATAAACGCCGTCAGGCGCCGCCGGGGGTAAAAGTCAGTGCACGGAATTTCGGCCGCGACCGCCGCTACCCCATCACCAATGCGTTCCGCGATGCCCGTGACTTTTGAAACGCAATTGTCATCCCCGGCGAGTGCGAACCCGGAGGTTCGCGCGAGGGAAGGGGACCCAGGTCGCGCAAGACGCACGATTTCAAAAGCTCTATCTCGGTTCTTCTTGTCGGGAGCGGGGAAGTATAACCGCCTGGTTCCCCTTTCCTCACGTCGCTTCGCTCCGCTCGCCGGGGATGACAGTTTTGTTTCTGGCAGTCAGTTTGTGCCATGACCAGTCTCGTCCGTTTCGCGCCATCGCCCACCGGGCTTCTGCATGTCGGCAATGCCCGCACCGCCATGCTGAATGCGCTGTTCGCGAAAAAGGACGGCGGCAAATTCCTGCTCAGGATCGACGATACCGATCGCGAACGCTCGAAGCCCGAATATGAAGCGGCCATCCTCACCGACATGGCCTGGCTCGGCATTACCCATGATCTTTTCGCCCGGCAGAGCGAGCGCAGCGCCCATTACGATGCCGCCGCCGCGCGGCTGATGGCGTCCGGCCATCTTTATCCCGCTTACGAAACGCCGGAGGAACTGGACCGCAAGCGCAAACGCCAGATCGCGATGAAGCGCCCGCCGGTCTATGACCGCAGCAGCCTGAAACTCAGTGCCGACGACCGCGCCAGACTGGAAGCCGAGGGGCGCAAACCCCATTGGCGCTTCCGGCTCAGCCACACCCGGGTGCGCTGGCACGATCTGTTGCGTGGCGAGGTGGAGATCGACACCGCCAATCTTTCCGATCCGGTCCTGATCCGTGAAGACGGCAGCTATCTCTACACCCTGCCATCGGTGGTGGATGATGTTGCCCTCGCCGTCACCCACATCATCCGTGGTGAGGATCACGTCACCAACACCGCCGCCCAGATTGAAATCTTCGCCGCCCTCGGCGCCGCCATTCCGGCCTTCGCCCATTTTCCGCTGCTGATTGGCGCGGGTGGGGAGGCGCTGTCGAAACGTCTGGGCTCGCTTTCGCTGGCTTCGCTGCGCGATGACGGGGTGGAGCCTTTGGCGCTCGCCTCCTATCTTGCCAAGACCGGCACTGCGGACCCGGTGGACCTGAAGCCCTCGCTGGAGGTGCTGGCCGCCGAATTCGCCTTCGAGAAGATCGGCCGTGCCCCGGCCCGTTTCGACCCGGCGGAGCTTTCGACCCTCAACGCCAAATTGTTGCACGGGCTTTCCTATGACACGGCGGCCCCGCGCCTTGCTGCGCTCGGCATTCCGGGCGGTGCCGCGTTTTGGGAGGCGGTGAAACCCAACCTGACCCGGTTTGCCGATGCGGTGGATTTGTGGCGGCTAGTCGACGGACCGGTCACCCCCGTCATAGAGGACGCCGGGCTGACGCAGACGGCAGCCGCCCTGCTGCCCGAAGAACCGTGGGGGGAGGAGACCTGGCCCGCTTGGACCAAGGCCGTTTCGGCCGCGGCGGGGGTCAAGGGCCGCGCCCTTTATCATCCCTTGCGGCTGGCGCTGACCGGGCTTGAACATGGACCGGAGCTGAAAAAGCTGCTACCGCTTATCGGGCACGCGAAAAGCCTTTCGCGGCTCAATGGGGAAACGGCGTGACCATCGCCCGCCAGATTATTCGGATTTCGATTTGCGGCTAATGCCGCGACACTCCCCTTTTGCCCGCCCGTAATTTCTGCCCTTTATCCTCAAGCCGCT
>JAFKEW010000023.1 GCA_017308375.1 Alphaproteobacteria bacterium | reverse complement strand
GCCAAGCTGGCGAGCGCCGAAGCCGGCGTTATCACTGCTCGCCAGCCGCCGAACCCTTCTCTAAGCCTCACAAACATCTTTGGCACGGCTGCCGTCGCTGGCGCCATTCCCGCGGGCGCCGCAGCGATGACCGTTGGCCCAACCATCAATTTCCTCATCGAGACGTTCGGCAAGCGCGAAGATCGCACCGCACAAGCCCGGCACCTTGCCGACTCGGCGCGCTGGGATCTCGCGACCGCCGGCTGGCAGGTGCGCGCCCACGTGAGAACGGCCCTGCTGAATCTCTGGGCGGCGCAGCAGCGATTAGCACTGACCCATCGCCAACTCGATCTTCAGGACCAACTCGTCGCCTTGCTCGAACAGCGGTTCGCTGTGGGCGAGGCCTCTTCTGTCGATGTCATGCTCGTCCGCGTTGCCCGCGCGCAGATCGCCCTGTCTATTCGCAACCTCGAGCAAGCCCAGGCGGCGGCACGCGCGCAACTCGCAACTGCGCTCGGCATTCCGGTGCGGGCGCTCGACAGTATCGACCTCTCGATGGGCGCCCTCGACCATCCGCCGCCGCTTCCGCCGAACCCGGACACGGGCAAACTGCGGCAGGGTGCGCTCACAAAGCGGACCGACGTGGAAGCGAGCCTGCAAGAATACGAAGCAACGCAGTCAGCGCTGCAGCTCCAAATCGCCAACCAGTACCCCAACATCACCCTAGGGCCTGGCTACAATTACGATTTCGGCCTCAACAAATACATGCTCGGCCTTGGCACCGATTCTCTTCCCATTTTCCACCAAAATCAGGGACCGATCGCCGAGGCGCTCGCCGCTCGCCAGCAAGCAGCAGCCAATTTCATCGGCCTCCAGGCCCAAATCATCGGCGTAATCGACCAGGCGGCAGCGGCGTACAAAACCGCTACCAGGGCTGTCGCAACCGGCGATGGCTTGCTTGCAGACGATCAACGCCGCGCACGCCAGATCGCCGACCAGTTCAGTGCCGGTCAGGTCGATCGCGTGACTCTGGTCACCGCGCAGCTCGGAGTCGCTGCAACGGCACTGTCGCGGTTCGACGCCGTGGTGCAGCAGCGGCAAGCCATCGGGGCTTTGGAGGACGCCCTACAGCAGCCCCTGTTCGATCCCGGCCACTGGCCGGTGGTTCCTGATCGAGACGCACAACTTCCCCGCATGAGGTCTTCTTCATGAGTGAACAGCCACCTGTGGCGGCGACACCGCGTCGCTCCGTCATCCTTGGTGCGATTGCTGCCCTCGGCCTCGCCGGTCTTCTTATCTGGGGGCCGCGGCGAGGCGACAGCGGAGGCGCAGCGCGAACGGGCCATCAAGCCCGCCGTTGAAGTTTCGCGCAGCAATACCGGAGAACCCACCATCACCGTGGGTCCCGATCTGCAAAAGCAGGCCGACATTCAAACAATACAGCCCAAGCCCACACCATACCGGCAGCTCGTGCAGGCCTACGGTAGCGTCGTCGACCTACAGCCCTTCACCGATCTCGGCAACACGATCGCGAATGCCAAAGCCCAGCTCGCCATTGCCGACGCCAAGGTCGCGGCATCGCAGGCGGCATTCCAGAGGGCTCAGGTCCTCCATAAGAATGGACAGAATTTCTCGACCGCCCAGCTCCAGGCGGCCGAGGCGACCTACCAGTCCGACGCGGCAAGCGTGCGCGCCGCCCAGATCCAGACCCAAAATGGGGCAGCAAGCGCATATCAAGCATGGGGACCGATCCTCGGGCAATCGCTCGTCGACAACACCGCTCTCGCGAAAGACCTCGTTCAACACAGGAGAGTCCTGATCCAAGTGACGCTGCCGCTGGGGGTTTCGATCACGCAGGCACCGCAGACGGCATCGGTCGAGACCACGACGGGACAGCGCGTCAGCATCGATTTCGTCTCCCCGGCTACCCGGACCGATCCGAAGATCCAAGGCGTGAGCTTCTTCTACACCGCTGACGCCGCGAGCGGCGCGCTGCCGGGCATGAACGTCACCGCATTTCTACCTGTCGGTCAGTCGACACCCGGGCTCGCCATTCCGGCATCTGCCGTCGTTTGGTTGCAAGGCCGGGCGTGGGTCTATCTCCAAACATCAGCCCACACGTTCACCCGGCGCGAAATTCCCACCACGGAGCCGCAACCGGGCGGCGGTTATGTCGTGCCGGTGAACCCGACCTCGCCGCGGCCCGAAGTCAATGCGCCCGCATCAGGTGCCGATGGCGAGACGCAAGGTCTTCCGGCGAATGAACCCCTCGTCGTGAAAGGCGCGCAGATGCTGCTGTCGCAGGAATTCAGCGCCCAAATCCAGGTCGGGGGAGATTAGTGCATGCCGACACCTGTCCCCTCGCGCCCGTCCGGTCTCCAGGCGGCCATCATCGCCTTCTCCATCCGCTTTCGCGGCGTCGTTATCGCGCTCGGATTTCTGCTGCTCGGCTACGGCGTCTTCAGTCTGCTGAGCGCGAAATACGATGTGTTTCCCGAGTTCGCCCCGCCTCAGGTGAGCATCCAGACGGAAGCGCCGGGCCTGACGCCGGAACAAGTCGAGATGCTGGTGACCACGCCAATCGAAACGCAGGTCAATGGCGTTCCCGGAATCCAGAAACTGATCTCGACCTCGATACAAGGCCTCTCGGTCATCAACGTATTCTTCGATCCTGCCAGCAATATCTATCTCGATCGGCAGGTGGTGGCGGAACGCCTCGCGGTCGCCGCCCAGCAACTCCCCCAGGGGGCCAAAGCGCCGGCCATGACGCCTCTAACATCTTCGACCGGTATCGTGCTTGTCGCTGGCCTGACCTCGGATACCCGCTCGCTGATGGAGCTCAAGACTGTGGCGGAGTGGACCATCCGTCCGCGGCTGCTGGCCGTGCCGGGGGTCGCCAACGTGTCCGTCTTTGGCAGCGACACGCGCTCGCTCCAAATCCAGGTCCGCCCCGACCAGCTCGCCCGCTACCAGCTCGGCATGAATGACGTTCTCGCTGCCGCCCAAAAGGCGACGGGCGTCCGCGGGGCCGGGTTCATCGACACCGCCAACCAAAGGATCGTTTTCCAGAGCGAAGGCCAATCGCTGACCCCCGATCAGCTCGCGCGCACCGTTCTGCTCGCCCAGGGCGCTGCCCGGGTGACGCTCGGCGATATCGCCAATGTCGTGGAGGCGCCCGAGCCGCCGATCGGTGCCGCCGCGATCGATGGCAGGCCGGGCGTGGTGATGAACGTCTCCGAGCAATATGGCGCCAACACAGTTGACGTGACGCGCGGGGTCGAAGCCGCGCTGGCCGATGTAGCGCCCGGCCTCAAGGCTCAAGGAATCCAGCTTCATGCCAATCTGTTCCGCCCGGCCAATTTTATCGATACCGCCATGGGAAACATTCGCGGTTCCCTCTACATCGGCGGCGCGCTCGTTATTGTCGTTCTGACGCTGTTCCTCTTCGACCTGCGGACGGCCGCGATCGCTGTCGCTGCCATTCCACTCTCGTTGCTCGCCGGCATCATCGTGCTCGAGAAGCTCGGCGGCACGCTCAACACCATGACCTTGGGCGGACTCGCCATCGCGGTCGGCGTTGTGGTCGATGACGCGGTGATCGGAGTCGAGAACATTGTCCGCCGGCTGCGCGAGAACCGGCAGCGCCCCCAGCCACAACCGTCAGGGCGCGTCGTGCTCGACGCTGCATTCGAGGTGCGAAGCCCCGTTGTCTACGCGACTTTCGCGGTGCTTCTCGTCTTCGTGCCGATCCTGCTACTGCCGGGCATTTCCGGTGCGCTGTTCGCACCGCTCGGCATCAGCTACAGCCTCGCCGTCCTAGCGTCGCTCGTGGTAGCGCTGACCATCGTTCCGGCGCTGAGCATGGCCTTACTGGCTCGGCGGACGGAAACCGAGCCGCCGCCCCTCGTGCGCTGGTCGCGTGCGCGCTACGAGGCGCTGCTGCTCCGGATCTCGGACCGGTCGCGCACGGTCATCGCTCTGGCGGCGGCCTTCACAATTCTTGGCTGCGCCACCTTGCCGCTGTTCGGCGCGAGCTTCATCCCCGAATTGAAGGAAGGCCATTTCATCATCCACATGTCAGCGGTTCCCGGCACATCGATCGAACGCTCGTTGACAGTCGGTGCGCGCGTAGCAGACGCGCTCCGCAAGATCCCCGCCGTGCGGTCTGTAGCACAGCGGGTCGGCCGTGCCGAACTTGCCGGCGATGTTTTCGGGACCCACTACAGTGAATTTGAAGTCGACCTGAAGCCCGCACTCTCTGGAGACGAGCAAGAGGGGGCGCAAGCTGACATCCGCCAAGCGCTTGGGCGCTTTGTCGGCGTGAACTTCTCGGTCAAGACCTTCTTGAGCGAGCGGATCGAAGAAACTCTTTCGGGCTACACCGCCGCAGTCGCCGTGAACATTTTCGGCAACGATCTCGATGTCCTCGACCAGAAAGCACAGGAGGTCGCGCGAACACTCGGCGGCGTCCCCGGCGCCACGGAAGTGACGGTGCAGTCCCCGCCCGGCCTCCCCCAACTGACGATCAGGCTCCGCAAGTCCGCGCTGGTGCGCTGGGGCTTCGATCCGACCGACGTGCTCGACGTCGTGCGATCAGCCTATGCCGGCGACACCGTCGGACAAACCTACCAGGGCAACCAAGTCTTTAACGTTATCCTGATCCTGAACGCTAAGGACCGCAGCAGCGTCAGCGATATCGGCAACCTTCCACTGCGCGCACCCAACGGCACCCTCGTTCCTCTCCGGCAAGTCGCCGACATCTACGAGGCCAGCGGCCGTTACCAGATCATGCATCAGGGCGGTCAGCGCATGGCGAGCGTGACGTTCAATGTCGCCGGCGGCTCGACCTCCGCCGTCGTGCAGGCGGCTCAGTCGCGCATTGCTTCCCAAGTCAAGCTGCCGCCCGGGACCTACATCCAGTTCGCCGGCAGTGCGCAAGCACAGGCTCAAGCGCAGAGCAATTTGATTCTGAATTCCGTGATTGCCGGCGTCGCCATTGTGCTCTTGTTGTCCATCGTCACGCGCCGCTGGCAAAACCTCCTGCTCATTCTGGTCAACGTACCGTTCGCGCTAGTCGGCGGCGTTCTCGCCGTGTTCGGGACCGGTGGCTTGCTGACACTTGGGTCAATGATCGGGTTCGTGACAGTGTTCGGGATCACGGTGCGCAATTCGATTCTCATCATCTCGCATTACGAGCATCTCGTCGAAGTCGAAGGGATGAGCTGGGACCTCGCAACGGCGATCAGGGGAGCCGGCGATCGGCTGACGCCGATTCTGATGACCTCTCTCGTGACCGGTCTTGGACTTCTGCCGTTGGCGATTGGCAGTGGCGCGCCAGGACAAGAGATCGAGGGACCGATGGCGATCGTCATCCTCGGCGGGCTCCTGACCTCGATGGTGCTGAATCTACTGGTGCTGCCGACGCTTGCTCTGCGCTACGGGCGGTTCGCGCCGATCGTAGACGAGCTTGCTACCTCGTACCCGGGAACCGCCGTTACTGCAGATGATTAAGGTCCGATCCGATGGCACCACTTGCTGACGTGCCCAGGAAGTTTCATCCCGCAAGACTGATCCAGTCCGTAGCGTTCACGGCACGCCGTGAACGCGGACTACGGAGCTTAGGTGTCCCCCGTGCCTGGCTTCTGGCAGCGGATATTACGAGCAATCCCTCGAACGCGAGCCCGGGAGGACGGCTGCTTCGCCTCCTGTATCGAATTTACGAACGCAGACTCTTTCACCAGGTGCGAAGTCTGCCGGTCCCAAACCACATTGGGATCATCCTCGACGGTAACCGGCGACACGGCGAGCGCCAGGGCATCCGAGACCCGCACGAGATATACGCCGTGGGCGCCCGCAAGCTCGACACCGTTCTCGATTGGTGCGCCGAACTGGCGATTCCTGCGGTTACGCTCTGGGTATGCTCGACCGATAATCTGGAGCGCCCGGCCGATCAAGTCTCGGGCATCCTTGCAGCCATCGAAGACAAGCTCAGGGGTCTTGCGCGCGATCCGCAGATTCATCAAAGGCGGGTCCGGGTCCGCGCGATCGGCAAGCTCGAGCTGCTGCCCAGCTCCGTGGTCGCCGCGATACGCTCTGCACGGGAAGCTACCGTCAATTACGACGGCATGATCCTAACGATTGCCGTCGCTTATGGTGGCCGTGAGGAGATTGTCGATGCTGTCCGCGCACTGCTGATGGACCTAACGCACCGGCAGATGACGTTGAGCGACACCATTTCCGAGATCACAACCTCGGCGATCGGCCGCCATCTCTACATGCCCGATGCACCTGATCCCGATCTCATCATTCGCACAAGCGGCGAGATTCGGCTTTCCGGCTTTCTCCTATGGCAAAGCGCTCATAGCGAATTCTATTTCTGCGACGTCCCTTGGCCAGCCTTCCGCAAGATCGACTTCCTGCGAGCTGTCAGAGATTATCAGCATCGGAGGCGGCGCTTCGGAAAGTAAGCAGGCCAAGCAAGAAATCAGGTTGAGAGACCGGAAATGTCTGTGCGACGCGCGCCAAAAAAGACGGGCTTCATGACCACGGAATTGCTTCGTGTTCTCCGTAGGTAAGATCACGGTCCATCCGGTTGTGGTAGATCAGAACCCAAAGGCCAAAGATCGGGTTCCGAAAGCCAAATGAACGAGCCCCCACCACCAGTGTGGACTAAGTGAGTAAGGAGAGTAGTGACGTGATCCCACAGGGCACTAGTGGCCTGACAGCCGCCACAGCGGCGCAACACTTGAAACGCTACGGGCCCAATCGCCTGTTCACGCCGGCACCGGTTCGCTTCTGGCACATCGCCGCCGAAGAAATCACCGAGCCCATGATCTTGCTCCTCCTGGTCGTGGGTTTTTTTTACAGCCTCTGGGGTGAGCTCGGCGATGCGCTGACCATTGTTGCCATCATCCTGATCCTCGTTTGCGTCGAAGTCGGCAATGAGTTCCGGGCCAAGCGCGCGATCGCGGCGCTTGAGCGCATCGCCGCGCCGCGTGCCCGCGTGCGACGCGATGGCAAGGCGATCGGTGTCGACACCGAAGCGGTCGTGCCTGGCGATGTGCTGGTGCTGACGCCCGGCACGCGCGTCGCGGCAGATGGCCAGCTCACGACCGCGCTCAGCCTTGCGCTCGATGAGGCGGCTCTGACCGGTGAAGCCTTTCCGGCCGAGAAGGCGGCTGGCGATTCGGTTTTCGCCGGGACTGTGGTGATGAGTGGCGAGGGTGAAGTGGAGGTCGCGGCAACCGGCATCCATACCCGAATTGGCCAAATGTCCGCGGGCATTCAGCGTGTGAAGCCGCCGAAGACGCCGCTACAGCTCGCGATGAAGGATCTCGCCGGCAAACTTGTCTGGGTCGCCCTGTTCTTTGCCATTCTCATTCCTGTCATCGGTCTCCTGCGCGGCGGCGATTTCCACCAGATGGTTCTGACTGGGCTTTCGCTCGCCTTCGCGACAATCCCCGAAGAGCTGCCCATCATCGTTACGATGGTTCTGGCCCTCGGCTCCTATGTTCTGTCACGCCAAAATTTCCTGGTGAAGCGCCTGCGTGCGGCGGAAACGCTCGGCGACGCCACCGTCATTGTGACGGACAAGACCGGTACCCTGACGGAAAGCCGGCTCAAGGTCGTGACCGTCTCTCCAAGTGAGGCAGAGGCTCAGGTCATCGCCTGCGCCTTGGGCACGGTATCTCCAGAGGTGCCGGACGCACTTGAACGAGCCGTGATCGAGCGCGCGCGTGACCTCGGAATACTGCGCACGTCCGGCGAGACGTTGCGCCTCCGCCACCTCGGCAATGGCCGACGCAGCAAGGCTGCGATGAGACGTGAGGCTGACGAGCTACGCCTCTACCTGGTGGGGGCGCCCGAAGAGGTTTTCGAGCGATGCGCTGACGTGCGTTCCGAAATGCGCGACAACCTGGCCGCCGAAGCGGCTATGGGACGGCGCCTCATTGCGGCTGCCCAGCGTTCGGTAGATGCGGCCGATGCCGAGCGTCCATTCGAGTCCCTGGAGCAAAATCTTACTCTGTGCGGACTCATCAGTTTTGCCGACCCGCCCCGGCCGGGCGTCAAAGAGACGCTTGCCCGTCTCGCCGCGGCCGGACTTCGAACGATCATAGTGACCGGCGATCATCCGGCCACCGCCGCGGCCATCGCCCGCGAGGTAGGCGTGCCGGCGGAGCAGGTGCGCACCGGCGAGGAGATCGACGGGCTCGATGACGCGGCACTGGCGAAGGCAGTACGCGAGGTCTCCGTCTATGCGCGAGCTACACCGGAGCACAAATACCGTCTTGTCCAGGCGTTGCAGAGTGATGGCGAAATCGTCGCCGTTACCGGCGACGGCATCAACGACGCGCTCGCCCTCAAGGCGGCAAATGTGGGCATTGCTATGGGCATCAAAGGCACTGACGTGGCGAAGGAAGCGGCGCAAGCCGTGCTTGCCGACGACAACTACGTCACGATCGGCCGCGGCGTATTCGAAGGACGGAAGTTCTTCGACAATCTACGCAAAGGCGTGAGCTATTACCTCTCGGTCAAGGTTGGCCTCATCGCCATTTTCCTGCTCCCGGTCGTGGTCGGGCTGCCCTTTCCGTTCTCGCCCGTGCAGATCATCCTTCTCGAACTCTTCATGGATCTTGCTGCCTCGGCGGGCTTCGTCGTCGAGCCTGCAGAACAGGACATCTATCAGTGGCGATCGAGACCTGCTCAGGCCACCCTCTTTGGCACGGCTGGCGTCCAATACATTCTCGCTAGAGGCATCCTTCTGTTCGCGGCGGTCATGGCCGCGTATGCGTACGCTTGGTGGCAGGGACTGTCGATAGCAGCGATTCAGACCTGTGCATTTGCGGCGTGGATGGCGGGCCATATTGTCCTCGCCTTTATCTCCCGCAGCGGCAGCGAGTGGCTCCTGCGGCATGGCATTTTCGCCAACCGCGTACTCAATCTTTGGGCCCTGGCCGCCGTCGTCTTCCTGATCGCAGCGATCTATGTGCCCGTCCTTCGTGACGCGCTACATTTTCAAACGCTGCCGCCAGCCCAACTTGCGATTATCGCCGCGCTCGCCGCGCTTATCGTGACACTGGCCGAACCGCTGAAGATTGCCATACGGCCCCTCGAGCTCGCCCGAGACTGACGTGCGGGAATGCGCTGAGGCGCAAGTGACGATGAGTTCACTCCCGGTAACGAACTTGAGTGGTGCGGGCGGTCGGAATCGAACCGACACTCTGTCACCAGAACTGGATTTTGAATCCAGCGCGTCTACCAGTTCCGCCACGCCCGCCTGTGGTATCCCGGAGCATCCTCCGCGCTCTGCACCTATTCTGCACCTAGCGCGTATCCGCCCTCCGAAGCCCAGCCTTGACCTACTCGCCCAACCCTCCGATTTCAAACGATTTTCACTTCGTCGTGAAAAATCGTCGCATGGTAGACAAAACACTTTTTGAGTCCAGCGCGTCTACCAGTTCCGCCACGCCCGCCTGTTCGCATACCCCTTCATGCCGGCGTCACAATCCATTGGACACGTCACAGTCCACTGGACATTGCCAGGTGGCCCACAAAGGCGGCCGGATCATAACCAGCCGCTTTGGCAGGTCAATAACCGCCAACCCATGATCGCCCGTGCGGTCTCCGTCAGTTCGTATTGTCGGTCAGGGCAACGAAATCCTTGTCTTCCTGCGCCCTGCGTTCAAAGGACAGGAAGTCATAGTAACCACAGCGGCCACCGGGATAGCTACGGCATATCGAGGGTCTGGCCTGATAGATGGTGCAGCACCGTTTTTCGGTATCGAAGAACTGGCAAATCCGGCCGAAGTACTTATCGGCCTTTCGCCGCATCGTATACTCCTCACCATAACGGGCGGAGGTATATTTCTTCTTCGCTTGCGCAAAGCTGATACCGAAATGCTTTGCCAGCCGTTCCACATCCCGCTTGTTCAGCGGAATCGATGGATACGAACAGCAATAACCGGGACATTTGCTGCAGTCGTACAGTGCCATGAGAGGTTACACGCGATGTTGTGAGAGGGAATCTAGTGTCCCCAACATCGCACGCGCCCTCTTTCAATGCAAAGAGGTCCATCAGGCAACCGCGCGCCAAAGCGTTGCCATCGCCTCGTCCACCACATCCTGCCGCGTGGTCCTGGAAAGGGGACAAAGCGGAATTCCAGGCGCAAACCGACCAATCGTCGCCATTGTCTCGTCCATCGACACACCGCCGGGCGTCTCGTTCACCACCACCGCCCGGATATTGAGGTTGTGCGCAGAAAGAACCGAAAGCGCCGTCAGTGTATGACTGATGGTGCCAAGATAGCTTCCGGTGACGAGGATGACCGGAATATTCAGCTCTACCATCCAATCGAGCACCGTATGGCGCGCATCGAGGGGAACCATGACTCCCCCCACCCCTTCGATGAAAAGCGTGTGATGACGATCGGCTGCCTTCACGCGGCATGCGCTTACAAGGGCCTGAAAATCGATGCTGCGCTTTTCGTGCGCGGCCGCTATATCGGGCGAAAGCGGCGCGGTGAACCGCCAGGGCGCCATACGATCCAGCGTCTCGAGCGTAACGTCCTGTTCCAGTGCGGCCAGCAACTGCCCGGCGTCGCTTGCTTTCACACCGTCCATTTCAAAACCGCTCAGCACCGGCTTGAAGGCATCCACTTTATGGCCCAGACGCCGCAAATGCCGGATCAAACCCGCGGTCACAAAGGTCTTGCCGATGTCGGTTCCCGTGGCAGTGACAAAGAATGCGCTCATGATCCTTGCGGCAATATCCGATTGCGCACGACGGTGCAAAGCCGGACAATATCAGCCGCAGTGTGGCCGGCAGTAAAGGCAAAGCGCAGCCGTGCCGTGCCGGCCGGTACGGTCGGTGGCCGAATGGCGGTCACAAGAAACCCCTCTTCTTCCAAGGTTTTTGAGGCGGCCAACGCTCGCGCCTCCTCCCCCAGGATCAGCGGAACGATAGGGCTTTCCGCCAATGCCAGATCGCAACCGCGCGTAAATGCCCGCGCGTTGTCCAGCGGACGGCGGCACAGCGCGGGGTCCGCGGCCATGACATCCAGCGCCGCCAATGCCGCAGCGACCGAGGCGGGCGGCAGCCCTGTGGAATAAACCAACGTCCGCGCCCGGGTTTTGATCAAATCGATGACCGGGCGTGAAGCACACAGATAGCCGCCATAAGATCCCAGTGCCTTGGACAGGGTGCCCATCTGAAGATCGATTTTTACTTTCTCACCACACGCAGAGGCCGATCCGTGCCCGCCGCCCAGCACACCCAATCCATGGGCATCGTCGCTCATCAGCCATGCGTCATAATGTTCAGCGAGGGCCGATAGCGCGGCCAACGGCGCAAGATCGCCATCCATCGAAAAAACACCATCCGTCACGATCAGGGTTCGCGTGTACAGGCCGCGATTGCTCTCCAGCAGCGCACGCAGATGATCGGCATCGTTGTGCCGAAAGACCTCTACATGACCGCGCGAGAGTTGTGCCCCCGCCCAGAGGCAGGAGTGAGACAGTGCATCGACAAGGACAAGATCATCGGGGCCAACCAGCACCGGAATAATGCCGGCATTGGCCAGATAGCCGGAGCCGAAGACGCAGGCAGCTTCTGCCCCCTTCCACTGCGCAAGTCTATCCTCCAGGACACTATAAAGCGGGTGATTGCCGGTGATCAGACGGGAGGCGCCGGCCCCGGTGCCATGACGCTCAATCGCCGCCACGGCCGCCGCCTTGACCGCAGGGTGATGGGTCAGATTAAGATAGTCGTTGCAGGAGAAGGAGACCATCGCCCGGTCATCCCGCACAACGTGTATTGCATCGGCGCGATCGGTTTCGGCCAGCACACGCCGACGGTGAACGGCTTCCAGGGCGGCCAGCTTCGATTTGGCAAATTGTTCCAGCGATGGCATGGTTGGCTTGCACCTCGGGGTTCGCCGTTATAATGGCTGGACCCGGCCGCCCCAACCATCGGAACCGTTTTATGAACGCGCCAGTGCCTTCCTGCAATGCGATCCCGCGCCACGACTGGACACGCGACGAACTGCAAAGCCTGTTTTCTCTTCCCTTTCCGGAGCTGATTTACCGCGCACAATCCATACACCGGGCGCATTTCGATCCAACGGAAGTGCAGATTTCGACTTTGCTCTCGATCAAGACAGGCGGTTGCCCGGAAGATTGCGCCTATTGCCCGCAAAGCGCCTCCTATGACACCGGCGTCAAGGCCGCCAAACTGATGGACGTTGACGCCGTTCTGGCAGACGCACGCGCAGCACGGGACGCAGGCGCCACACGGTTTTGCATGGGCGCAGCCTGGCGTTCGCCCAAGGACAAGGACCTTGGTCACATCTGCGAGATGATCGAAGGTGTGAAGGCGTTGGGCATGGAGAGTTGTGTCACGCTTGGCATGCTGACGGAAACGCAGGCACAGCGGCTGAAATCATCAGGCCTCGACTACTACAACCACAATATCGACACCTCGCCGGAATTCTACGGCGAGATCATCACCACCCGCACCTATCAGGACCGCCTGGATACGTTGGCCGCCGTGCGCGACGCGGGCATTCACGTTTGCTGTGGCGGCATCGTCGGCATGGGTGAAACAGTGGCTGATCGCGTTGGCATGTTGCATACGCTGGCGACAATGCCCGTTCATCCCGAAAGTGTGCCGATCAATATGCTGATGCAGGTCGAAGGCACACCGGTGTCAAAAGGCCAAACGCTCGACCCGATCGAGTTCGTGCGCACGATAGCGGTTGCGCGCATCGCGATGCCGAAATCCATGGTCCGGCTTTCGGCGGGGCGTGAGCTGATGAGCGCCGAAACCCAGGCCCTGTGTTTCCTGGCCGGCGCCAATTCGATTTTCCAGGGGCCGAAACTCCTGACCACGCCAAACCCGGCCGCAGACGAAGACCACCATCTGTTCGAGCGGCTGGGCATGAATGCGATGGCGCTCTAGCGCGAACAGTTCTTGATGAGCAAAGCGCTGCCAGGCTGGTACGACGCGGGTTTTCCGCATATCTGGTTGCCTTACACCCAGATGAAGACCGTGACGGCGCCGCTCGCCGCCGTCCGCACGCATGGCACGCGCATCGTGCTCGCCGATGGGCGCGAACTGGTGGACGGTATCGCCTCCTGGTGGACAGCCTGCCACGGTTACAATCATCCGCACATTCGCCGCGCCGTTGAGCGGCAATTGGAAGTCATGCCGCATATCATGCTGGGCGGCCTGGTGCATGAGCAGGCGCTTAATCTCGCACAGCGATTGTGCACGCTGCTTCCCGATCCGCTTGAACGCGTATTCTTCAGCGACTCCGGCTCCGTCGCCGTCGAAGTCGCCCTGAAAATGGCGACGCAGTATTGGCTGAACAAGGGCATCAAGGGCCGCACACGCTTTGTGGCATTCAAGGGGGCCTATCACGGCGATACTTTCGCCACCATGGCGGTATGCGATCCCGAAGAAGGCATGCATTCGCTGTTTGCCGGGGCCCTGACGCCGCACTACATCGCAGACCTGCCGCGCGATGACGCAAGCGAGGCTGCACTGGATGCCCTGCTTTCCCGCCATGCGGACGAACTTGCCGGTATTGTCGCGGAGCCATTGGTGCAAGGCGCCGGCGGCATGCTGTTTCACGACGAGCGCACCTTGATGCGTCTCCGCCGCCTTGCCGACAAACACAATCTGCTTCTGATTCTGGACGAAATCTTCACTGGCTTTGGCCGTACCGGCCCGATGTTTGCCTTTGAAGCGGCGTCCGTGACGCCCGACATCATCACGCTTGGCAAAGGTCTGACGGGTGGAACACTGCCTCTGGCAGCCACGGTTGCCAGCCGCGCCGTGTTCGAGGCGTTCTGGTCTGACGACCCCATTCACGCCCTGATGCATGGGCCAACCTATATGGGCAACGCACTGGCCTGTGCGGCGGCCAATGCCTCCCTCGACCTGTTCGAAAGCGAGCCCCGGCTGCTGCAGGCCGCGGAAATCGGCAAAAAGCTCGCGGTCGGACTCGGCCCCTGTCTCGCCCTGCCCGGGGTCAGGGACGTACGGGTCCGTGGAGCCATCGGGGTGGTGGAACTTCAGCAGATTGGCGACATGAATGCCCTGAAAGCCGCCCTGATCGACGAGGGTGTATGGATTCGGCCGTTCCGGAACATCGTCTATCTGACGCCAGCGCTCACAATCGGCGACGATGACCTGCAAACCCTGACAGGCGCCATTCACGCTGTGCTTTCGCGCGGGCCGTTTTAGGGTCCGGACTTAATTGGCCCACGATGCAACGATTTTTGATTCTCGCAGGTGCGATCCTGCTCGCCGCAGGGCTTTTCTGGCCATTTCTGTCGCGGCTGGGCCTGGGGCATCTGCCCGGCGATATTGTGATCGATCGCCCGGGCACGCAGATTTTCATTCCGCTCACCAGCTGCCTGCTCCTGAGCGTCGTTCTGACCCTTCTCTTTTGGGTCCTGCGGAAGTAAGACCGGCCAGGTTTCCTGCCCGATGAGCTGCCCATGTCCCACCGCCCGATTCGCCGCGCATTGCTGTCCGTGTTCGATAAAACCGGCCTAGCCGAATTTGCCCAGGCTTTGGCCAGCCACGGTGTTGAGTTGATTTCGACCGGAGGCACGGCGCGCGCCCTGCGCGAGGCGGGATGCAAGGTTACTGACGTTTCGGCCGTGACCGGTTTCCCCGAAATCATGGACGGGCGGGTGAAGACGCTGCACCCGCGTATTCATGGCGGATTTCTTGCCGTTCGCGACAATCCTGAACATGCGCAGGCCATGCGCGATAACGGCATCGAAGGCATCGACCTTCTGGTATCCAATCTCTATCCGTTTGAAGCGACGGTCGCCAAAGGCGCGGACTTTGCCGAGACAATCGAGAACATCGATATAGGCGGTCCGGCCATGATCCGTGCCGCGGCGAAGAACCATGACTGGGTTACCGTCCTCATCGACCCGGAAGATTATGCGAATGTGATTGCCGAACTGGCGAACAACAACGGCGCCACATCATCACAATTGCGCCGCCGCCTGGCGCAGGTCGCTTTCGCCCGGACCGCTGCCTATGACGCAGAGGTTTCAAACTGGTTTGCCAGCGAGCTGGCGAAAGATGGGAATACCACAGCACCACGCCGCCGTACGCTGGCGGGACATTTGCGGCAGACCTTGCGTTATGGCGAAAACCCGCATCAGGAAGCCGCGTTCTATATCACCAGTCAGCAACGGTTCGGCGTCGCAACGGCAAAGCAGCTGCAAGGGAAAGAGCTTTCCTACAACAACATCAACGATACCGATGCAGCGTATGAAATGGTGGCCGAATTCAATCCTGCTGAAGGCCCGGCCTGTGCCATCATCAAGCACGCCAACCCCTGCGGCGTGGCCACGGGCAGCACACTCGCCGATGCCTACCGCAAGGCGCTTGCCTGTGATCCGGTCAGCGCGTTCGGCGGCATCCTTGCCTTCAACCGGCCACTTGACGGGGCAACGGCGGAAGAAATCTCCAAGCTTTTCACCGAAGTGATTATCGCACCCGATGCGGATGCGGACGCGCGCCGCGTGTTGGCTGCGAAGAAGGGTTTGCGGCTTCTGATCGCCGGCGGCCTGCCGGATCCGGCCGCGCCCGGCACGTCATTGCGCACGGTTGCAGGCGGCTTTCTGGTGCAGAGCCGTGACAACGCCCGCGTCGCGGCCGCCGATCTGAAGATTGTGACCAAACGGACGCCAAGCGATGCGGAGCTGGCCGACATGCTTTTCGCATTCCGCATCGCCAAGCATGTCAAGTCCAACACCATTGTTTTTGCGAAAGGTGGTGTCACGGCCGCTATCGGCGCGGGGCAAATGAGCCGGGTGGATTCGGCGCGCATTGCCGCACTCAAAGCGAAGGACGCTGCGAAGGCGGCCGGCTGGCCCGAACCGATGACCAAGGGATCGGCCGCGGCATCCGACGCCTTCTTCCCCTTCCCCGACGGGCTGCTGGCAATTGCCGAAGCCGGCGCTACCGCAGTTATCCAACCGGGCGGGTCCATCCGCGATGCCGAAGTGATCAAGGCCGCTGACGAAGCGGGCCTTGCCATGGCCTTCACCGGGGTGCGCCACTTCCGGCATTGATGCCGAGTACCGTCAAACAACCTTGGTGCGTTCTTCCTTCACGAAGAGCATCAGGATCAGGCCAATGGTCAGAAACACGGTCTGGCCCAGCATGCCGCCGCGCTGGCTTTGCGTCCACGTGGTGAGCAGGCCCACCAAAAGCGAAGCCAGAAATGTGGTCGATGTTCCCGACAGGGAATAGAGCCCGAAAAATTCGGTCATCTTCTCCGGCGGCGCGATGCGGGCGAGCATGGTGCGGCTGTTGGCGTAACCGGCCGTGATCAGCACGGCGATACCGTTCACGATCAACAGGAAAATGACTTCCGGCCAGGTATTGAAAAACGGCAGGCCGTTGATGGGCGCCGCATGCACATCGTAAGGAATGAACCAGAATATCCGGTCGGGCCCCATGGTCAGCGAGAGCAGACCGAAGATCGCCGTTCCCCCGATACTGACAAAAATTGCGCGCTTCGAACCCAGCCGGTTGTCGAGCCAGCCGCCAAGAAAGCCGCCAAGCACCGCGAACACACTCAGTTCGATCCCGTAGGCGAGCATCGGGATCGGGCCCCAATGAAATGTGCCCGACGCATAAATGCCGCCGAAGGTCAGAACGGCCGTCATGCCGTCATTGAAAAAAAGCCGTGCGAGAAGATAGGTACCCACATTGCGATAGTGCTTCAGGCTGCGCACCGTACTGGCCACAGACCGCACGCCCTGCCGCATGGCAGTGAAAAGCGGCAGGCCCTGGCTTGGCTGATCCGGCGTAAAGAGGAACAAGGGAATGCTGAAGAGCAAGAGCCACAATCCCGCGACCGGGCCGGCCAGCCGCTCCGGCTCGTGCGCGGCCTGATCAACACCGAATAGCGGATGCGCAGGGATAAAAGGCCAATCGACATGGCCGGGCAGTGCAAATGCAATCAGCATGAAGAGCAGCAGAAGAATGCCGGCGGCATTGCCCAGCGCCAGGCCCAAACCGGACAACCCCGCAACACCACGCGGCGGCACGATGGTCGGCAGCATCGCATTGTGGAACACGGCGGAAAACTCGAACGCGACATTGGCCAACGCGACCAGCGCACCGACCATGAACAATTGCATGGCGGTGGCATTCGGCGGTGAAAACCACATCAGCACCATCGCCGTAATCATGATGGCGGTATAGAAACCGATCCACGGTTTGCGCCGCCCGCCCGCATCGGCCACCGCGCCCAGAAAAGGCGCCAGCACGGCAATGGTGATGCCGCCATAGGCCGCGATATCGCCCCAGATCGCCTGCCCGCGCACCGTGTCGCCAACGACATGGCCGGAGAAATAGGGCGCGAAGAAGTAGATGGTTACGAGCAGAACGTAAGGATTGCGGGCACCTTCAAACATCGCCCATGAATACTGACCGGCCGGGCTGGCGATTTTCGCCCCCGTCGTGGAGCGCCCGGAAGGAGAGCGGAAAAGACCCGCCCATCCCGAGGCATCCGCCGCGGCAGTGATGTCGGGGCTTGCGGGCAATTCCGCGTTCAACCCGGCTTCACCACTCGCACCCGGCGGATCAGAAGGTTTCACCCGCGTCCACTCCCCAAAGATATTTTCGTTCGACCCAACCGACCACGCCGGCACTGATGATCTCGCACAATTCCGGTTTGCAGGCCTGCGGCCGGGCAACGACGCCAGGCGCGAGATAGACCGAAACATGCGAATCGTTGCGGGGCTGATCGTGCACGGGCGCGTTCTTGTTCCCGATCACCACCACGCTGCGGGCGGTGGAGAGCATCGAACCCTGGACCCAGCCTTTGGTACCGTCCGCCGCCTCCACATGGCGCCAGACATCGTAATGGCCGAGCACCCGCATCGGCAGCCCGCGGCGGTGATAGACCCAGGTAATCCGGTGTTTGAAGCTGGGCCCTTCGCGCATGTTAACTTTATCGCGCGCCAGACTGACATAATGCGGCGAATAGCTTGTCGCCGCTCCGAACCCCGCGACGACGGCCGCCGCCAGAAAAATTGCCGCAATACGCCACGCGCGCGCCATCGTCGCCCTACTCCCCGTCCCGCAACCCGAAAGCACTGTAACCACAGTGTCATAGCCCTGCCAAACCGGGACTGTCGCGCACGAGCAATCCTTGACCGGGGCCTTGCTTCTGTTAATACCGCAAGCAAAAGGGGGCCGCGCTTCCGCGGAGACCCGCAAGGATGCCCGATGCCCGCCAAGAAGCCGCTTGTCATCGTCACGCGCAAACTGCCCGACGCGATCGAAACGCGGATGCGGGAGCTGTTTGACGCGCGCCTGAACCTTGACGACAAGCCGATGGACCAGGCGGCGCTGATCGAGGCGATCCAGAAAGCCGACGTGCTGGTGCCCACGGTGACCGACCGCATCGATTCCAAGGTGCTGGTGCGGGCGGGGCCGAACCTGAAGCTGATCGCCAATTTCGGCACCGGCGTCGACAATATCGACGTGAAGACCGCGCTGGAGCGCGGCATCACCGTGACCAACACGCCGGGCGTGCTGACCGAAGACACCGCCGACATGACCATGGCCCTGATCCTGGCCGTGCCGCGGCGGCTGGTGCAGGGGGTGAAGGCGCTGGAGGCCGAGGAATTCCAGGGCTGGTCGCCGATGTGGATGCTGGGCAACCGCATCTGGGGCAAGCGGCTCGGCATCATCGGCATGGGCCGCATCGGCCAGGCGGTGGCGCGCCGGGCCAAGGCGTTCGGCCTGCAGATCCATTACCACAACCGCAAACCGGTCCACCCCGATATCGAACATGAACTCGAGGCCACCTATTGGGACAGCCTGGACCAGATGCTGGTCCGGATGGACATCGTCTCCATCAACTGCCCGCACACGCCGGCGACCTATCACCTGTTGTCGGCGCGGCGGCTGAAGCTGATGAAGCCATCGGCTTATATCGTCAACACCTC
>JAFKEW010000022.1 GCA_017308375.1 Alphaproteobacteria bacterium | reverse complement strand
GGCGGCAGCCATGCGGCACAGGCCGCGCCATCGTGGCTCATCCAGACCTCGCCGAACGGAATCGCGCGGCCACGCAGCAGCCAGAAGAAAAACCGTTCCAGTCCGCCGGCCCGCTTGGGCCCCGGCCGCGCCACCCAGTCGAAAACCGGGTCGTTCGCAAAAGCAGCCGTGAAAAGGCGCGCCAGTGCGCCGGTGTCCTCTACACGCGCACGCCTTGGATGGGATGCGGCCAGCAGGCGTTCGTGGCGGTCAACGCTATCGCGCATGGAGCTGTTCCCGGATTGCGCCGCCCCGATTACAGGCGTTCGGAAAGCCGAATCGCAAGATGACAACCCGCTTTGACTGCACCGCTGAAAAGCCGATAGGCGGGGGCTTTTTCAGCACCATGCGAAAGCGCCTCGTTGCGATGGGCGATTTCGTCGGCGCGGAAATCCGCAATGGTTTTTTTCAACGCCGGATCGTGATCCAGCGTGGCGATCTGTTTGGCGTAATGTCCGTCAATCACGTCCTCCACCGCCGCCGTGCACGCCATGGCGGATTTTTCCCCCAGCATGGCGCTGGCCGCGCCAAGGGCGAAACCGGCCACGTGCCACAAGGGCGCCAATGCGGTGGGGCGGACACGGCGTTCATTGATCAATGCGTCGAAGGCGTTCAGGTGCTGTTGCTCCTGCTCGGCCATATGGGCAATCACTTTGACCGCCGGGCTTGTGCCGGCGCGGGCCCGCATCACCGCAAGCTGGCCTTCATAGATGCGCACGGCACCATATTCGCCGGCGTGATCGACCCGGATAATCGCCGCCACATCCGCACCGGCCTGCGTGGGCGTGATGTTATGCTGCGGTCCCGGTGCCTGCGGTCTTTGCCTCCGTGAGATATGCCGTGGAATGGAGCGTGGAGTGGGTTTTGCCGTCATGCCCGTTCCCTTTTGCCGAACAGCGTTGCCGCGCCGATCGCCGCCGCGCCGAGGGAGATGATCGCATTATACCCGGCAAGCGACAGGCCGAAGAGGCGCCAGGCCGCCACATCGCACATCACCACCCGCGCGTTGAGGTCCAGTGTACCCCGATATTCAAAGCGCGATCCGGTGCAGGCCTGCGGGCCTTTCCACCAGTGCCATTCGACACCGGCATGGAAAAGCCCCAGTCCGCCGGCCGTGGCAACCAGCAGGATGGTGAGAATGGCAAGCGCCAGTGCCGCGCCCGGTTTACCCGCCCGTGACAGGCCCGCGCCGGAAAACCCGGTGACGATCGCGGCGATCAGGGGCCAGCGCTGCCAATGGCACATTTCGCAAGGCGGATAGCCGCCGATGTACTGAAACCCGAGCGCGCCCAGGATCAGGGCCAGCGCCAGAAGGCCAAGACCAAGGCACACCAGACGGACCCGGGAGGGCTGGAACATTCCGTATACGTCCTTTCTCATCGACCTTGTGGTCCGGCGCGGTCGAATGTCGCAGCCGCGCGAACCTGCATAAAATCAGCGCGCAATTCGAAAAAGCCTTGAATGGAAGGGCTTTTTCGCCCCTACCGGCCTCGCCGCAAGAGCCATGCGGTGTCCGGTGACGATGCCTGTGGAACAATGCCGGCGGGGCGATTCCTGTCCGATCTTCCATGGCTTAGCGCGTCTGGGCCGGTGGACGACGGGGCCCGTAACCCGATCCCGGCGGCCTGCCGGAAGCGGGATGCCGCGCACCCAAGAACGCTCTTCCGGCCGTGCGGAAGGCAGGCTTAAATGACCCCGGATCCCATGGCTGAAGAGGTCGGAAAAGACCCATCGGCCAGAGGGTCCGCCCTCTTGCAAGTCCAGTGATTCACCGCAAAGCGCGTGCGCCCCGGCGGACCCGCGAACGGGAAAGACGAGATGGAAAAGGGCCGGTTTTGACATTGTGGTTCAACTTTCCCGCGGTGTGGGCGCGGATACAAGGTGGGCGGCTCAAACTCATGGGCAAGGCGCGTCGGGCAAAGCCATCACAGCGGCGGGATTTCGCCCGCAGCGCTCTATTGCGGATCGACGGCAGGCCGGTCGAGGTCGCGCTGCAACTCAACACCCGCGCCAAGCGGCTGATCGTCAAGGTCCATCCGGCGTCCGGTGCGGTCAGCGTGGTGGCGCCGTCCCGCCGCGCGCTCGACGATGCGCTGGCCTTTGCCCGCAAGGAATCCGGGTGGATCGCGGAGCGGCTGGAGAATGTGCCGAAGCCGGTGTTCCTCGAACTCGGTGCGCGCATCCCTTTTCGCGGTGAGGTGCATGTGATCCGCCGTGGTGAGGAGCGTAACCGCCCCGTCTGGGTCGATCGCGGCGGTGATGAGCCTGTGATTCGTGTGGCCGGTCACAACGAGCACACCGCCCGCCGGGTGGAAGATTTTCTCAAACGTGAGGCGCGGCGCTCGCTCAATGCGCATGTGGTGGATTATGCCGCGATGATCGGTGTGCGCCCCGCACGCGTGGTGGTGCGCGATACCGCAACGCGCTGGGGCTCGTGTTCGTCGGGGCGCATCCTGTCGTTTTCCTGGCGGCTGATTCTCGCGCCGCCGCACATCCTCGATTATGTCGTCGCCCATGAGGTCGCCCATCTGCGCGAGATGAATCACGGCCCGCGTTTCTGGCGCCTGCTCGAAAGCATGGTGGGCAATGTCGAACGGCCGCAGGCGTGGCTGAACACGCACGGTACCATGCTGCACCGCTACGCGCCCCGTAACGGCGGATGATCAGCAGACGCGGAAATGTTCAGGTGCCGCCGAACAGGCGGTCGAGGATCGATTCGAAACTGTCCGCCTTTCCAGTCTGGTTTCCGTTCTCTGGCGTTTGCGGTTGTGGCGTGACGGCCCCGGCTTGATCCTGCGGCGGCGCGGTTTGCAGCAAATTCTGATTGTCCGCCAATGCGGTGGGCATGTTGAGCGGGCGCGGCGGCAGGCCCTCTTCCGCGGCCAGCATGAAGTCGTGAAAAACATGCGCCGGCAATCCGCCGCCCGTCACCCGTTTCATCGGCGCATTGTTGTCGTTGCCCATCCACACACCGCAGACATAATCGGCGGTGAAGCCGATGAACCAGGCATCGTGAAAATCCTGCGTGGTGCCGGTCTTGCCCGCGCTTGCCCAGGGGCCGAGTTGTGCCGCGCGTCCGGTGCCCTCATGCACCACGGCAGACATCAATCCGGTCATGCGCGCGGCGTCGGTGGGGGACATCACCCGGCCAAGCCCCGTGCCGCTCCTCCGGTACAACAGTTTTCCGCTGCGAGTGCGGATTTCGCTGACACCATAAGGCGCAACCGCATTGCCGCCATTGGCGATCGCGGCATAGGCACCGGTCATCTCCAGCGGGCTGACGGCCGAAACCCCCAACGCGAGTGCCGGCACCGCGTCGAGGCGCGCGGAAATGCCAAGGCGGTGCGCGGTTGCAGCGACGGCGCGTGCGCCGACCGCGTTGGTCAGTTGCACGGCAACGGAATTGGAGGATTTGGCAAAGGCGCGGGTCAGTGTGATCGGGCCTTCATAGCGGCCTTCGTAATTGCTGGGCTGCCACTTGCCGATCTGCACCGGTTTGTCGTCCATGACCTCATCCGCGGTGTAACCGTGTTCCAGTGCGGTCAGATAGACAAAAGGCTTGAACGCAGAACCGGGCTGCCGCAAGGCATCGCTGGCGCGATTGAACGGTGTATCGCGATAGGCACGGCCGCCGACCATGGCGCGAACCGCCCCTTGCGGTGTCATCGCGACAAGGGCGGCCTCGCCCGCGTGGCGCGGCGGGCCCTGTGTGGAAAGCGTGGCTTCCACTGCGCGTTCGGCCTTGGCCTGAAGCGAAAGATCAAGCGTGGTGCGCACGATCACCGGCGTGGTTGAATCGCCGATCAGGCCGGAAAGATTGCCGATCACCCAATCGGCGAAATAACCGGAATTGGGCGTGCCCGCGCTCTTGATCACGCGGGGCCGCGTGGCGCGCGCCGTTCTTTCCTGCGCAGGTGTGATCAGGCCTTCTTCGGCCATCGCGTGAAGCACGGTGGCGGCACGCGCAACCGATGCGTCGGTATTGGCAAGCGGGTTGTAACGCGCCGGCGCCTTCACGCTGCCGGCCAGCATTGCGGCCTCAACCAGCGTCAGATCCGCTGCCGGCTTGTTGAAGAAACGCTCTGCTGCCGCTTCGATGCCATAAACCCCGGCGCCGAAATAAATCCGGTTCAGATAAAGCGTCAGAATCTGGTCCTTGCTGTAGCGCGCCTCAAGATAGACGGCGAGCAGCGCCTCCTGCGCCTTGCGTGAAAAGGTGCGCTTGGGTTTCAGGAACAGGTTCTTTGCCAGTTGCTGAGTGATGGTGGAGCCGCCTTCCACCACTGCGCCCGCCGTCAGATTGGCGACGGCAGCGCGCAACAAGCCTTTCGGATCGACACCGAAATGGCTGCGGAAGCGTCGGTCTTCGATGGCGATGAACGCATTGCTGACATAAGGCGGCAGGGTTTTCGCATCGATCAGCGCGCCATGGGTCAGCCCACGCCGCGCAATGAAACGGCCCTCCGCATCGAGCAGGGTGACATCGTGCGATGGCGCGCGCGCCATCAGGCCGGAAATATCCGGCAGCTCCGCGATCCAGTTGGAAAACAGCACGGCCCCGAAAATCATGCCCCACACCGCCAGCAACGCCAGCACATAGGGCCAGCTTCGCTTGCGTTTCGGCGCTTGCGGCGGGCGGTCCTGCGACGATGCGGACAATGGCACGCGCACGATACGCACGCCCGGCCGTTCGGAAGGTGGTTCCGATGTTTTGCGCGGCGCCATGGCCCAAGCCCTGCGGGTTCAAGGGCTTCTAGAACGCAAGCGTTAACGTCTTGTTAAGCAACAGGGCGCGGGCTTTCGGGGGGACGTTCCTTTATTCCCCGACTTTGACATTGGCCATGCCTTCGCTGCTCAGCTTGCCGCGATAGGCCTTCAGCCGCACGCTGCCGGACCCCAGTGCACTGATTTTCGGGTCCACGGCCATGCCGCCGAACACCACATTGCCCGACCCCATGATGTCGACATGGAAGGGATCGGCGAGCCCGTCTGCGATCTTCACCGACCCGGCGCCCGCGATGGATATGTTCAATGGCCCGTTGACCTTGGTCGCGGTCAGATTGCCGGAGCCCGTAATATCGAGATTGAGGGGGCCGTGTATGTCGCCGATCACGGCATCGCCCGAACCGGCAAGATCGGCCTTCAGCGCGCCGACCGATCCGGCCGTGACCTTGCCCGAACCAGCAATCTCCAGCTTCAGTTCATTGGTGACCTGGGCAATGTCGACGCGGCCCGATCCGTTCATCTCGATCTGTGCCCGCGTCACCTTGCCGATGCGGGCCTGTGTGGCGGTAGCTTCCAATCGCAGCGGCCCGTTGAGATCGCCAATGGTCGCATTGCCGATCATATCCTCGATCCGCACCTCCGCACCGCGCGGGACGGTGATCTGAAGCTGAAGCCTGGTACGGTCGTCGCGGTTCAGGTTGGAAAAATCGAACCAGCGCCGCCAATCCCATACCGAAATGTTCTGGTTGGTACCCTCAATCCGGAGCACGCCGTCGGCCGCGCGGATATCCAGGGAATCAACAGCAACTCTGCTGCCGGATGCCTTCACCGTCATCGGCCCGTTTGGTTTCACGTCGATCCGCACCGATCCGATCACGTCGTCGATCCGCAATGTGCGGGCATTGAAGCTCTCCTCCGGCCGGGTGGCCCATTCGCTGCCATGCGCGCTATTTTTCGCCTGGGCCAGGATGATGGTATCGCGGGCTTCGCCGGCGGCGCGATGGGCCTCGGCGCGGGCCTCAGCGGCCGCGGCCATGGCTTCTGCCCGCGCAGCCTCAACGGTGGCGTGCACGTCGCCTGCGGGCCCCGGCTGTTCAACTGCGGCTGGGGATGCGGCCGGGGGGGCGGGCGGCACGGGCATGGTTTCGCCCCGGGCCAGCGGCGGCGCGATCACCAGGGCTGCGACAAGTGCGCCCCAGAGCAGGGATTTCAGTTCGTGATGCATGCCGGTCTCCAGCGCCAATCTATTCTGAACTTCAACATAGTATGAAGTTCATTCTACGAAAAGAGTGCAAAAACGGAATGGCGCCCATGCGGCATGGGGATAGCGGTGAACTAGGCCAATTACGACATCAGCCGGTAACCACCGCTTTCGGTCACCAGAATCTGGGCCTGGCCGGGATTGATCTCGATCTTCTGCCGCAGCCGGTAGATGTGGGTTTCGAGTGTGTGGGTAGTGACCGCCGGGTTATAGCCCCAGACCTCGTGCAGCAGCGTGTCACGCGCGACGGTTGCACCCGACCGGTGCAGGAACTTCAGGATGTTGGTTTCCTTTTCGGTCAGCCGGATGCGTTTTCCCGCCCCGTCCAGCAGGGTCTTTGCACTGGGCCGGAAGGTATAGGGGCCGATGCGGTAAACGGCGTCCTCGCTCTGGGTGTGGCTGCGCAAATGGGCATGGGCGCGCGCCATCAGCACTGAAAAGCGGAACGGCTTGGTAACATAGTCGTTGGCGCCGGATTGCAGGCCGGAAATCGTGTCCTCGTCGCTATCCGCCGCCGTCAGCATCAGAATCGGACAGGTGATCCCCTGATCGCGAAATTCACGGGCCAGGCGCCGCCCGTCGCCGTCCGGCAAGCCCACATCCAGGATGATGAACTCGTAGAGACCGTCCGTGGCGGCCGTGCGCGCTTCGGCGCAATTGGCCGCTTCCACCGGCGAATAATCGCCTTCCGCCGCCAATTGCTCAGCTAGCGAACTGCGCAGCATGGCGTCATCGTCAACAAGAAGAACGCGCTTGGCGAGCGCCATGGGGATCTCCGCTCGGGTGACGGGCGGGAAGTCTACCCGGTTTCGCCCGGGCGGTGTATGTGGAAGCCATGACGGCAGCGTTCACGACTTCGCGTTCAGTTTCCGCGGTTGCACGCGCCGCCGGCGTGTTGCGCGCCGGTGCGGCCCTGGCGATTCGCGATGCGAACGGGGCAATCGTGCTGGTTCAGGCGGTGGAAACGGCCGACGATGCGGGCCTTGCCTCGCTGCGCAATGCGGGCGCGGTCCGGCTTGTGCTCACTCATGAACGGGCCGCGACGCTCAAAATTCGCCTTTACACGCCCGATGTGGTGGCCCTGCCGGTTGCGGCGGATGCCCGCATGGACTGGCTGCGCACCATCGCCGATCCGACCGCCGATCTGGCCGCGCCGCTGAAGGGCCCGTTTCAGGCCGAACGTGTCGCGCTGCCGCAAGGGCTTGCATCTGCGGTCAAGCTCACCAAGCTCGCGGGCCTTTTGCCGGCCGTCGTCGCGGTGGCGGTGGAAAACGCACCGCCCGGCGTGATGGCGATCGCGGCGGATGATATCACCGGCTATGATGACGAGATCGTCCGTACGCTGACGCTTGTTGCCCGCACGCGCGTTCCGCTCGACGGGGCGGAGAAGACCGAGATCGCCGCTTTCCGCCCGGCCGATGGCGGGCCCGAACATTACGCCATCATCATCGGTGCGCCGTCTGCGGACAGCGCGGTGCTGACCAGATTGCATTCGGAGTGTTTTACCGGCGATCTTCTGGCTTCGCTCAAATGCGATTGCGGCGAACAATTGCGCGGTGCGATCAAGCTGATCGCCAATTCCGGCGGCGGCATTCTGCTTTATCTGGCGCAGGAAGGCCGCGGCATCGGCCTGATCAACAAATTGCGGGCCTATCGGCTGCAGGATCAGGGTTTCGATACGATGGATGCCAATGAAAGGCTGGGCTTCGCCGCCGATGAACGGCGCTTCGGCATCGCGGCGCGGATGCTGACCCTGCTTGGCTATTCGAAGATCAGGCTTCTGACCAACAACCCGTTCAAGGTCGAGGCACTGACGGCGTCCGGCATCACGGTTGCGGAGCGCGTGCCCCATGCCTTCGCCAGCAACCGGCACAATCACGCCTATCTGGCAACCAAGGCCGAAAAGGGCGGCCATCTGCTCTGACCCGGCAGTTCTTGCCGGGTGGCTGGCCATAGGCGTTCGAAAAACCCTGCGAAAACAGGGAATTCAAACTGGCAAGGGCTTTGCGTGGTGCCGGGCGGAGCTGCACCATGCCAACTGCCGCCACCATGACCGTTCCCGCCCCGGCCGCGCTGCCGGGGCCCGCGCCGGCCGCGAAGACGGCGGCGTCCGGCCATGGCGGGGAGGACAGCGGTTTTTCCTTTGCCGATCTGCTGGATGTGATCAATCCGCTGCAACACATCCCGATCGTGTCGACGATCTATCGCGCCATCACGCACGACACCATCAAACCCGCGGAACGCATCGCGGGCGACACGCTTTATGGCGGCGTCATCGGTTTTTTCAGTTCGGTCGCCGACACCATCTTCGAAGCCATCACCGGCAAGGATGTGGGCGCTACCGTGCTTTCCCTGCTGGACGGGGACAAAACGCCTTCCAGCCAATCGCCACAGATTGCGGCCACTGCGGCATCTTCAGCCACGTCCACCGCCCCACTTGTGGCTGCGGCACCTGCGCGTGCAACCGGAATGCCACGGTCCATCGTCCCCGCAGCACTTCGTTCCGTGCCAGCGCCGCCTGCGCCATCGCCGCAACGGGAACAACAGCCCGCACCACAGCTCAAACCGGCACCGCAGAAACCCGCCACACCGCAGGATAGTGTTCCAGTGGCCAGCAATCAGACGCCGGAACTCGCGGCCCTGATGGCGGCGTTGCAGGACAAGGGCGTTTCCAGCGATCTCGGTTTGCGCGCGGCGGCGGCCTACCGCCATGCCGTCAGCCTCAGCGATGATCAGGACACGGAAAAGAATCGCGGCTATCGCGCGCTCTGAAGGGTTGTCCTTTCGCCAACCGGGGATACTGCTAGATTCGCGCCATGTCCGGCTTCTCCTCACATGCTTCCAGCCAGAGGCTTGTCGTCAGGCCTGATGCCGCTCTGGGGGCGGTGCTCGATTGGGGTGCGGGCTCGCGCCGCTGTGCGATCGGCCGTGGCGGTATCGGCGTGAAGGGCGGGGAGGGCGATGGCGTAACGCCTGTCGGCGTTTTTCCGCTGCGCCGGGTTCTATATCGCCCCGACCGGCTGGCGAAGCCGGTCACAGTCCTTCCGGTTGAAGCGTTGCACGCGGCGGACGGCTGGTGCGATGCATCGGCCGATCCTGCCTATAACCGCCCCGTCACGCTGCCTTATGCGGCAAGTGCCGAAACACTGTGGCGGGACGATCATCTTTACGACGTGATCGTGGTGCTTGGCTTCAATGACGATCCGGTGGTCCCCGGCGCAGGCAGTGCGATCTTCCTGCATGTCGCACGTGACGATTACGGGCCGACCGAAGGCTGCGTCGCGCTGCCTTTGCCTGATCTCCTCGCCGCACTCAAAAGTCTGGGTACAGACTCTGCCATCGAAATTGCTGGCGGTGCGCCGTCTTAAGCGTAATCCCGCGCGCCGAAGATCGCGCTGCCCACACGCACATGGGTTGCCCCGAAACGGATTGCGGTTTCGAAGTCGGCACTCATCCCCATGCTGAGCGCGGTGAGCCCGTTTTCGTGCGCCAGCTTCGCCAGCAATGCGAAATGCGGTGCGGGCGCCTCATCGGCGGGCGGAATGCACATCAGCCCGATCACCGGCAGTGCCAGCTCATCACGGCACAGTGCGATGAAGCCGGGTGTGTCCTTCGGTGCAATGCCGGCCTTTTGCGGTTCTTCGCCGGTGTTGACCTGAATGAACAGTTTGGGCGCGCGGGCTTCGCGCACCATTTCCTGTTTCAGGGCGTGTGCCAGCTTCGGCCGGTCGAGCGAGTGAATGACATCGAACAGCGCCACCGCCTCGCGCACCTTGTTCGATTGCAGCGGCCCGATCAGATGCAGTTCAAGATCGGGAAATTCTGCCCGCAGCGGCGGCCATTTGGCCTTGGCTTCCTGCACACGGTTTTCGCCGAAGATGCGCTGGCCTGCATCCAGAACGGGGCGGATCATTTCCATGCCATGGGTCTTGCTGACCGCGATCAGTCTGGTTTCCGGCGCGGGCGCGATTGCCGCCTTCCGTGCCGCTTCAATCCGGGCAAGGATGTCCGTGAGTGCGATGTGGGTGTGCGATGGAACAGCGGACATGGGCGGAGAAGTCTTAAGTGCCTGACGGGATTGCGCGGGCAAGGCTAGCAAGACAGGCCCTGCGCCTCAATCAAGCGGCCCGCGTGCGGACGGCCGCCTGCGCGCGCGTTTTGCCGCCCCTGATTTTAATGACCGATGATGCGCGTCTGCCCGATCCGCTTCCTGCCGTGCGGGCGTTGCCCGCGGGCAGCATGGTGATCGTGCGTGCGCGCGATGACGCGCGCCGGGCCCAATTGGCGCGGCAGATCGTGGCGCTGAATCGCAAGCGCGCGTTGAAAATTCTTGTGGCGGGCGATGCGGTTCTCGCCGCGCGCCTTGGTGCCGATGGGGTGCATCTGGCGGAGGCGGAATTGCCGCTGGGCGCACGGCTGCGGGCGCGCCATCCGCACTGGCTGATCACGGCCGCTGCCCATCATGCGCGCAGTGTGATGCGGGCCCATACATTCGGTCTCGATGCGGTTCTGCTGTCGCCGGTGTTTCCGACCGAAAGCCATCGCGGCGCGCCGGCGCTCGGTATCTTCCGCTGTGCGGCCATTGCCAGGGCAGCGCGGCTTCCGGTCTATGCGCTTGGCGGTGTTGATGCGCGCAATGCCGTGGCACTCACCGCCGTCACCGGCATCGCGGCGATCGGCGCGCTTCAGCCTCACAGATGAAACTGCAATTGCAGGAAGCCTGCATCCATCGCGATGGTTTGTGCGCCGGTGTAGAAGGTGCCGCTGCTGCGGGCGTGGTCCATGCGCTGCCAGCCCGCCGCAATATCCAGATTGCGATTGATGCGATAACCCGCCGATACCATGCGCGCCCGCGTGTCGAGCCGGGGCAATGAGGATGCGCCCTTGGCCGTTCCGTCTGTGTAGGAGAAACCGAGCGACCAATCGTGCCACTGCACCATCGCGTTGGCCGAACGGGCGGTGGTGCTACCGGAATCCAGCACGGAATTGATCGCGAAGGCATAGGCGTTGCTGCGGCGCCAGGCGCCACCGGCAGAAACCGTCCATGCATCGTCGATGGGCCAGGAAAGATTGAGGCCAAGCCCCCAATCGGTCAGCCCTTCATGGCCTGGTGTACGGTTTTCGTTATGCGCCATGATGACGCCGGCGGAAGCCGTGGCTGTCACCGGCCCGAAATAATCCTGATAGTTCGCCGCCATTTCCCAGATGCGGTTCTGCCGGTTGGCGGTTTGCGGCCCGGCCGAAAGAAAGGGCAGCAGATTTTTTCCTTCCGATGGTGTGAAGGATGCCCCCAGTTGCAGCCCGAAAAGCCGCGGCGTGTAGTAAGCGATCTTGGCGAAATTGGCGGATGCGCCGGGTGCGCTGCGCGGGGTGAAGCCTGCGGCAAAGGCGCGCTCCGTTACCGGATCGGCAAACAGACTGATTTTGGGATCGTCCGGCGTAAGCGAGCCGCCAATCTTCGGGCCGCTGATTTTGGGATTGGCGGCGGCAAGCCGCCACGCCACGCCATCGGTCTGCCCGATCTCAAGCCGCCCCAATCCGGTTTGTACGGCGGCGGAAAGCTTTTCGAACACATCGTTGCCATAACGGTCATTGGCCAGCCGGTCGCGCAGGACAAGGAATTCGCCTTCAAGCGCAAGCATAAGTCCGCTGTCATAGACGCGGCGCAAACTGGGGTTGAGGCGGATTTGCCCGGTCACGCCGGTACGGTCTGCCTGGGTCTGGCTGCGGCCGAACAGAAGCCCGTCGGCCTCGCCGTTGAGCTTGAGGGTTGCATGGCCAAGCGCCATTTGCGGCGCGCTGACCTGCCAGGCCGCCGGCTGCCATGAGTCCGTATCGGCAAAGGCCGGGTCAGCAAAGATTGGCGCCACCCCGATGACGGCCATGGCCAGAAGCGTGGCCGCAAAACCATTCGTCCCTGCCGTGATTCGAAGCTGTGCCGGCATTTTTCCACCAAACCATTCCCGTATCAGCCGAACCTGCCGTTTGTTGGCGATTGCATCAATGGTTGCACGAGCACGTTGCACAGCCGCGCACGGTTAAGTATAAGCCGCTCAAACGCCTGATCGGGGGGCGCATTTCGGCGCGTGATCCCGCGCGCAGAGAGCATGTCGATGAAAAGCCCCTTTCGCGTCCTCCCTATCCTTCTGTGTGCCATTGCGCTCACGGCCTGCGGCTCCTCTTCGGATGAGATGCAGGAGAATGATGTCGGTTCGACGGCAATCTCCAGCTCCGGCGGGGTGGCGCTTGGGGTCAATTCCTATCTCTGGCACGCCACCCTCGACACCTTGCGCTTCATGCCGCTGGCCTCGGCCGATCCTTACGGTGGCGTTATCATCACCGATTGGTACAGCGCACCCTCCGACCCCAGCGAAAGGCTGAAGGTCACGGTCTATATCCTGGACCGCCGCCTCAGGGCCGACGGCATCAAGATTTCGGTTTTCCGCCAGACACAATCATCCGGCGGGGTGTGGTCCGATGCCCATGTCAATCCGGAAACCGCGACCAAGCTGGAAGACGCGATCCTGGCGCGGGCCCGCGAACTGCGGCTCGCCAGCGAAGGTTCTGGAAGTTAGCAAACCCGCACGCTAAGGCTAGGCACGGTTTCCGTCCGGTTTGTGCCGGGTGGCGTGTGGAGGTTTGGAATGGCGCGGTACAACGCCAAGGAATCGGAAAAATACTGGCAGGCCGAATGGGACAGGCGGGGCGCCTTCCGCACGCCGGAGGATTCGGCCAGGCCCAAATGCTATGTGCTCGAAATGTTCCCCTATCCGTCGGGGAGCATTCATATGGGGCACGCCCGCAATTACACCATGGGCGATGTGATCGCGCGCTTCCGCCGGGCACAGGGCTTCAACGTGCTGCACCCGATGGGGTGGGATGCTTTCGGTCTGCCGGCGGAAAACGCCGCGCGGGAAAAGAAGGTCGATCCGCGCGAATGGACCTACGCCAACATCGCCACCATGCGCGCCCAGTTGAAGCTGATGGGGCTGGCGATCGACTGGGAGCGGGAGTTTGCCACCTGCGATCCCGAATATTACCGCCACCAGCAGAAGCTGTTCCTGGATTTCTTTGAAGCGGGCCTCGTCTATCGCAGCGAAGCCGATGTGAACTGGGACCCGGTCGATCAGACCGTGCTTGCCAATGAACAGGTGATCGACGGCAAGGGCTGGCGCTCTGGCGCGCCGGTCGAACGGCGCAAGCTGTCGCAATGGTTCTTCCGCATCACCAGTTTCAGCGAGGAATTGCTGGCGGGCCTCGATACGCTGGAGCGTTGGCCGGAAAAGGTCCGGCTGATGCAGAAGAACTGGATCGGCAAATCCGAGGGCCTGCGCTTCTCCTTCGATCTGTCGGATGGGCGTGCGCTCGATGTTTTCAGCACCAGGCCCGATACGCTGTTCGGGGCCAGTTTCGTGGCGTTGTCGCCCGATCATCCGTTGACGGAGGAATTGGCCAAGAAGGATGCGAAGCTTGCCGCCTTTGTTGCCGAATGCCGCCGCACCGGCACCGCCGAAGAGGCCATCGAAAAGGCCGAGAAGCTCGGCTACGACACCGGGCTGAAAGCCGTTCACCCGTTCGATGCCGGTTGGGAACTGCCGGTGGTGGTCGCCAATTTCGTGCTGATGGGTTACGGCACCGGCGCGATTTTCGGCTGTCCCGCGCACGATCAGCGCGATCTGGATTTCGCGCGCAAATACAAGCTGCCGGTGCTGCCGGTGGTGGTGCCCGATGGTGCCGATCCGAAAACCTTCACCGTCGGGGATGAGGCCTATACCGGCCCCGGCCACCTGGCCAATTCGCGCTTTCTTGACGGGCTGGAGGTCGATGCCGCCAAGGCCGAAGCCGCAAAGCGGATCGAGGCGATGGGCAAGGGCACGCGCACCACCAATTACCGGCTGCGCGACTGGCTGGTATCACGTCAGCGGCCGTGGGGTTGTCCCATTCCGATGGTCCACTGCGCCAAATGCGGTGTGGTGCCGGCAAGGGAATCCGATCTGCCGATCCGCCTGCCGGACAAGATCGCTTTCGATGTGCGCGGCAATCCGCTCGCCCATCATCCAAGCTGGAAGCATACAGCCTGCCCGGCTTGCGGCGGCCCGGCGGAACGCGAGACCGATACGCTCGACACCTTTGTCGACTCGTCGTGGTATTTCGCCCGCTTCACCGACACGAAGGCGGAAACGCCGGTCAGCACGGATGCGGTCGATTACTGGCTGCCGGTGGATCAGTATATCGGCGGCATCGAGCACGCGATCCTGCATCTGCTCTATTCGCGGTTCTTCACCCGTGCGATGAAGAAGACTGGCTATGTGAAGCTGGATGAACCGTTCGCAGGGTTATTCACGCAAGGCATGGTCTGTCATGAGACCTATCGCGGCCAGAATGGCGGCTGGCTGCTGCCGGATGAAATCGAAAAGCGCGACAACAAGGCCTATCTCAAAGGCTCAGACACGGAAGTGATCGTCGGCCCGTCCGAGAAGATGTCGAAATCGAGGAAGAATGTGGTGGCGCCCGAAACCATCATTGAAATCTTCGGGGCCGACACCATCCGCTGGTTCATGCTGTCGGACACGCCGCCGGAACGCGATCTGGAATGGACCGACGAGGGCGCGGAAGGCTGCTGGCGTTTCGTACAGCGCATTCACCGCCTGGTGACCGAGACTGTGGGTCTTCCCGCGCCCGGTACGGCGATGGGCGATGTGTCCGGTGCGGGCCTTGAATTGCGCCGGGCCACCCATCGCGCCATCGCCGCGGTGACGGACGATCTGGCCGCCCTGCGTTTCAATCGCGCGGTCGCGCGCGTCTATGAACTGGCCAATGCCATCGGGTCTGCCGATGCGGGTGTGGATGGTGCGGTCCGGCGGGAGGCGCTTGAGGCGCTCGTCCTTCTGATCGGCCCGATGATGCCGCATCTGGCCGAAAGCTGCTGGCGCACGCTCGGTCATCAGACCCTGGTGGCCGAAACGCCGTGGCCGAAGGCGGACGCCGCGCTGGTGCGCGCCGATGTTCTGAAGATGGGCGTTCAGGTCAACGGCAAGTTGCGCGGCACGATCGAGGTGGCGCCCGATGCGGCGGAAGACGCGGTGAAGGCATCTGCGCTGGCGCTCGACGGCGTCGTGCGTGCGCTGGACGGCAAAACCCCGAAGCGGGTGATCGTGGTGCCGCGCCGTATCGTGAACATCGTGGCCTGATGGGGCATGGCATGACGGAACGTCAGACGAGAGGGCGGTTTTTTGTAGCATTTCTGGCCCTGGCGTTTCTGCCGCTGCTCGGCGGTTGCGGGTTCCATCCCCTTTATGCCAGCGGCGACGGCGGCGGCACGGGCGCGATTTTCCGCGCCATCTATGTCGAGCCGATTGCGGACCGTTCGGGCTATGAATTGCGCAACAGCCTGATCGACCTGTTCGATGCCGGCGGGCGGACGCAGAAGGCCTATCGTCTGGCCATCACGCTGCAGGAAGATCAGAAAGGCGTCGCCCTGCAGACGGACGCCACCATCACCCGCTACAATTACAATGTTCGTGCACATTATGTGCTGACCGATACCAAGGGCGCGGTGGTCACACGCGGGCAGGAAAGCACGCTGTCGTCCTACAACGTGGTGGCCTCACCTTACGCCACGCTGATCGCCCAGCAGGATGCGCAGAAACAGGCGGTCAACGATCTGGCCCAGCGTATCCGGCTTGATCTTGGCGTGTTCTTTTCGCGGCAGAAGGCGCAATGAACATCCGCCCGTCCGAAGTGGAACGCTTTGTCGATGCGCCGCCGCCATCGCTGGTGGCGGCCCTCGTATTCGGCCCCGACCGCGGTCTGGTGGAAGAGCGCGCGGGCCGTCTTGCGCGCGCAATCGTGCCGGATCTGAGCGACCCGTTCCGGGTTGCCGATCTGGCGGAAGGCACGCTGGACAGCGATCCGGCCCGCCTGGCCGATGAAGCGGCCGCGCTTTCGATGATCGGCGGGCGCCGCGTGGTGCGTGTGCGCGGCGCGGGCAATGGCCATACCGCCCTCTTCGCCCGGCTTCTGGATACGAAACCCGGCGATGCGCTGGTGGTGGCCGAAGCGGGCGATCTGAACAAAAGCGCGTCCTTGCGCAAGCTGTTCACGGATTCCCCGGCCGCGGCGGCGATTGCGTGCTATCCCGATACGCCGCGCGATCTGGCCGATGTGGTGCGCACCGCGCTGAAGGCCGAAGGGTTGGCGATTGCGCCGGATGCGCTGGAAGATGCCGTGGCGCGTCTTGGTTCCGACCGCGGTGTGACGCGGCGCGAAATCGAAAAGCTCGCGCTCTATGCCCATGGCGGCAAACAGGTGGAACGGGCCGATATTGTCGCCATCATGGGTGATGAGGCCGAAGCCCGCAGCGAAGAAATGTGCGATGCCGCGGGCGAAGGCAATCTTCGCCGTCTGGACCTTGCGCTGGAGCGTCTTTGGCTTTCCGACACATCGCCGATTGCGCTGGTGCGCGCGGCGATGGCGCATTTCCAGCGCCTTGGTCTTGTTCTGGCGGAGCAGGCCAGGGGCGAGCCATTTGATGGTGCGGTGCGCCGCCTGCGCCCGCCGGTGCATTTTTCCCGCCTGCAATCCTTCCGGATGCAGGCGCAACGCTGGAATGAAGACAAGGTGCTGCGTGCACTCGACCTGCTGCTTGAAACCGAAGCGTTGTGCAAAACCACGGCCGTCCCGGCGGAAGCGGTTTTCGGCCGTGCGATGTTCAATGTCGCCGCCATGGCGCGTGGGTAAGGCATGTTGAAGGTTCGCATCATCCCCTGTCTCGATGTGAAAGACGGCCGTGTCGTCAAGGGCGTGAATTTCGTCAATCTGCGCGATGCGGGCGATCCGGTGGAGCAGGCGATCATCTATGATCGCGCCGGTGCCGATGAATTGTGCTTTCTCGATATCGCGGCCAGCCACGAAAAGCGCGGCATCCTGCTCGACGTGGTGCGGCGCACGGCAGAAGTTTGCTTCATGCCGCTGACGGTCGGCGGTGGGGTGCGCACGCTGGATGATATCCGCAGCCTGCTGCTCGCCGGCGCGGACAAGGTCGCAATCAATACGGAGGCTGTGCGCCGGCCCGAAATCGTGCGCGAAGCGGCGGAGAAATTCGGCAGCCAGTGCATCGTGGCGGCGATCGATGCCAAGCGTGGCACAAGCGGTGCGTTCGAGGTTTTCACCCATGGCGGGCGCAATGCCACGGGCATCGATGCGATTGTGCATGCCCGCAGGCTGACGGCCTTTGGCGCCGGTGAAATCCTCCTCACCTCGATGGACCGGGATGGAACCAAATCCGGCTATGACATTCCGCTCACCCGCGCGGTCAGCGATGCGGTTTCCGTGCCGGTGATCGCATCGGGCGGTGTCGGCAGTGTGGATGATCTGGTCGCTGGTGTGCGCGATGGCGGGGCCAGTGCGGTTCTTGCCGCCTCGATCTTCCATTTCGGTCAGGCGACGATTGCCGATGCCAGGCGGGCATTGTCTGATGCGGGCATTGCGGTGCGGCCATGAACCACCCGAACAATGGAACGCTTCGTGTCGTGGCCGGTGCGCGGAATTCGCGTCATCGTGCCGTGCGCGCCAATCCTGTCCGCCTCACCGGCGACATGCGCGCGGCCGATGGTTTTCGCATCATCGTGATGGAATGCGCAGCCCATATCGCCGCCAATATCGGCGCGGTGCGCAATGGGGAGCGTGAGGGCGTGCATCAGATGCGCGTGGGTCTGCGCCGCATGAATGTGGCGCTTGCCATGCTGAAGATGATGCCGGGCTC